>NZ_JAWJTI010000077.1:0-520 GCF_032911525.1 Stenotrophomonas veracruzanensis | reverse complement strand
AAGACAGCATCGTCCTGTCGGGCGTCTTCACAAAGTACCTGCATTCAGAGAATCATGTCGGCCAGGCCGATATGAGAGTCCCTTTTGGGGCCTTAGCTCAGCTGGGAGAGCACCTGCTTTGCAAGCAGGGGGTCGTCGGTTCGATCCCGACAGGCTCCACCATGTTTGGGCTGTTCCGGAATAACTTCCGGGTCTGTAGCTCAGGTGGTTAGAGCGCACCCCTGATAAGGGTGAGGTCGGTAGTTCGAGTCTACCCAGACCCACCATTCTCTGAATGACGCATACAATCGATCTTTATACGCATCAGCACTGTGGCTGGTACGTGTTCTTTTAAAACTTGTGACGTAGCGAGCGTTTGAGATGTTCTATCAGACGTGTCGTGAGGCTAAGGCGAGAGACGGAAGTCTCTTTATTGATTGAGTCGTTATATTCGTATCCGGGCTTTGTACCCCCGGGTCACATATGTAACCCAAGGCAACTTGCGGTTATATGGTCAAGCGAATAAGCGCACACGGTGGAT
>NZ_JAWJTI010000076.1:0-525 GCF_032911525.1 Stenotrophomonas veracruzanensis | reverse complement strand
GGGGTGTCCGCGGCATGGATGCCGCGGCCAAGCCCCCAGGGATGGGTTCACGGCGCCCCTGCGCAGCCCACCCTCCCGGCCAACTCTCAGTAACCCAGCGCTTCGGCCGACCACCCCGAGGGGCTTCGCCGTTGGCTGGATATCCAGATACCCCTTAAACGAAAACGCCCCAGCGCAGGGCCGGGGCGTCTTCGTCCGTCAGGTCAGGCAGGCCTCAGAATTCCTGCCAGTCTCCGTCCGCCAGTTCGGTAGCCATCGGGCGACCACCCGCCGTGCGGCGGGCGGGCGGGGCCGCCGGAGCCGGTGCTGCCGGTGCAGCAGCACGCGGGGCCGGGGTCGGGGCAGTGGCTCGCGGCGGGGCAACCACGGTATCGGCTTCGTCCACCACGAAGATCGATACGGCCTCGCTGAGGTGGCCGGCCTGTTCTTCCATCGCGCGGGCGGCGGCGGTGGCTTCTTCCACCAGCGCAGCGTTCTGCTGGGTGGTTTCGTCCATCTGCACCACGGTCTGGTTGACCTGCTCGA
>NZ_JAWJTI010000075.1:0-585 GCF_032911525.1 Stenotrophomonas veracruzanensis | reverse complement strand
CCGGAGCCGGAGCGCGCGATCGACAAGCCGTTCCTGATGCCGGTGGAAGACGTGTTCTCGATCTCGGGCCGCGGCACCGTGGTGACCGGTCGTATCGAGCGCGGCGTGATCAAGGTTGGCGACGAAATCGAAATCGTCGGCATCCGTCCGGTGCAGAAGACCACCGTGACCGGCGTTGAAATGTTCCGCAAGCTGCTGGACCAGGGTCAGGCAGGCGACAACGCTGGCCTGCTGCTGCGCGGCACCAAGCGTGACGACGTCGAGCGTGGCCAGGTTCTGGCCAAGCCGGGTTCGATCAAGCCGCACACCAAGTTCGAAGGCGAAGTCTACGTCCTGTCGAAGGACGAGGGCGGCCGTCACACCCCGTTCTTCAACGGCTACCGTCCGCAGTTCTACTTCCGCACCACCGACATCACCGGCGCAGCTGCGCTGCCGGAAGGCGTCGAAATGGTGATGCCGGGTGACAACGTCAAGATGGTCGTCACCCTGATCAACCCGGTGGCAATGGACGAAGGCCTGCGCTTCGCCATCCGCGAAGGTGGCCGTACCGTCGGCGCCGGCGTGGTCTCGAAGATCATCGAGTAA
>NZ_JAWJTI010000074.1:0-1021 GCF_032911525.1 Stenotrophomonas veracruzanensis | reverse complement strand
TAACCCAAGGCAACTTGCGGTTATATGGTCAAGCGAATAAGCGCACACGGTGGATGCCTTGGCGGTCAGAGGCGATGAAGGACGTGGCAGCCTGCGAAAAGTATCGGGGAGCTGGCAACAAGCTTTGATCCGGTAATGTCCGAATGGGGAAACCCACCCGCTTGCGGGTATCCTGCAGTGAATACATAGCTGCTGGAAGCGAACCTGGTGAACTGAAATATCTAAGTAACCAGAGGAAAAGAAATCAACCGAGATTCCGTAAGTAGCGACGAGCGAACGCGGACTAGCCCTTAAGCTGATTTGGTTCTAGGAAAACACTCTGGAAAGAGTGGCCATAGAAGGTGATAGCCCTGTATCTGAAAGGGCCATTTCAGTGAAGACGAGTAGGGCGGGGCACGTGAAACCCTGTCTGAACATGGGGGGACCATCCTCCAAGGCTAAATACTACTGACCGACCGATAGTGAACCAGTACCGTGAGGGAAAGGCGAAAAGAACCCCGGAGAGGGGAGTGAAATAGAACCTGAAACCGTGTGCGTACAAGCAGTAGGAGCTCCGCAAGGAGTGACTGCGTACCTTTTGTATAATGGGTCAGCGACTTACTGTTCGTGGCAAGCTTAACCGTATAGGGGAGGCGAAGGGAAACCGAGTCTGATAAGGGCGCATAGTCGCGGGCAGTAGACCCGAAACCGGGTGATCTAGTCATGCCCAGGGTGAAGGTGCGGTAACACGCACTGGAGGCCCGAACCCACTCCCGTTGCAAAGGTAGGGGATGAGGTGTGATTAGGAGTGAAAAGCTAATCGAACCCGGAGATAGCTGGTTCTCCTCGAAAGCTATTTAGGTAGCGCCTCATATGTATCCTCTCGGGGGTAGAGCACTGTTATGGCTAGGGGGTCATCGCGACTTACCAAACCATTGCAAACTCCGAATACCGAGACGGACTGTATGGGAGACACACGGCGGGTGCTAACGTCCGTCGTGAAAAGGGAAACAACCCAGACCCACAGCTAAGGTCCCAAATT
>NZ_JAWJTI010000072.1:0-2034 GCF_032911525.1 Stenotrophomonas veracruzanensis | reverse complement strand
TAACGTCCGTCGTGAAAAGGGAAACAACCCAGACCCACAGCTAAGGTCCCAAATTCACTGCTAAGTGGAAAACCATGTGGAAAGGCACAGACAGCCAGGAGGTTGGCTTAGAAGCAGCCACCCTTTAAAGAAAGCGTAATAGCTCACTGGTCGAGTCGGTCTGCGGGGAAGATTTAACGGGGCTAAGCAGTGAACCGAAGCTTGGGGTGCATAACTTTGTTATGCGCGGTAGAGGAGCGTTCCGTAAGCCGTTGAAGGTGGATTGAGAAGTCTGCTGGAGGTATCGGAAGTGCGAATGCTGACATGAGTAACGATAATGCGGGTGAAAAACCCGCACGCCGAAAGCCCAAGGTTTCCTTGCGCAACGTTAATCGGCGCAGGGTGAGTCGGCCCCTAAGGCGAGGACGAAAGTCGTAGTCGATGGGAAGCAGGTTAATATTCCTGCACCTCGCGTAAGTGCGATGGAGGGACGGAGAAGGTTAGGTGTACCAGGCGTTGGTTGTCCTGGGGAAAGGCGGTAGGTTTGGATCTTTGGCAAATCCGGGATCCTCTAAGACCGAGCACCGAGACGAGCCTTTATGGCAAAGTCACTGATACCACGCTTCCAGGAAAAGCTCCTAAGCTTCAGCTTACGCAGACCGTACCGTAAACCGACACAGGTGGGTAGGATGAGAATTCTCAGGCGCTTGAGAGAACTCGGGTGAAGGAACTAGGCAACATGGCACCGTAACTTCGGGAGAAGGTGCACCCTTTTTGGTGGCTCGTGCGAGCTATAGCTGAAGAGGGTCGCAGTAACCAGGCCGCTGCGACTGTTTATCAAAAACACAGCACTCTGCAAACACGAAAGTGGACGTATAGGGTGTGACGCCTGCCCGGTGCTGGAAGGTTAATTGATGGGGTCAGCCGCAAGGCGAAGCTCTTGATCGAAGCCCCAGTAAACGGCGGCCGTAACTATAACGGTCCTAAGGTAGCGAAATTCCTTGTCGGGTAAGTTCCGACCTGCACGAATGGCGTAACGACAGCGGCGCTGTCTCCACCCGAGACTCAGTGAAATTGAAATCGCTGTGAAGATGCAGCGTTCCCGTGGCAAGACGGAAAGACCCCGTGAACCTTTACTATAGCTTTACACTGAACGTTGAGTTCGTCTGTGTAGGATAGGTGGGAGGCTATGAAACTGTGGCGCTAGCTGCAGCGGAGCCATCCTTGAAATACCACCCTGTCGTGCTTGACGTTCTAACCTGGGCCCATTATCTGGGTCGGGGACCGTGTATGGTGGGTAGTTTGACTGGGGCGGTCTCCTCCTAAAGAGTAACGGAGGAGCTCGAAGGTACGCTCAGCGCGGTCGGACATCGCGCACTGTGTGCAAAGGCATAAGCGTGCTTGACTGCAAGATCGACGGATCAAGCAGGTAGGAAACTAGGACTTAGTGATCCGGTGGTTCTGTATGGAAGGGCCATCGCTCAACGGATAAAAGGTACTCCGGGGATAACAGGCTGATACCGCCCAAGAGTTCATATCGACGGCGGTGTTTGGCACCTCGATGTCGGCTCATCACATCCTGGGGCTGTAGTCGGTCCCAAGGGTATGGCTGTTCGCCATTTAAAGTGGTACGCGAGCTGGGTTCAGAACGTCGTGAGACAGTTCGGTCCCTATCTGCCATGGGCGTTGGAGATTTGAGAGGGGCTGCTCCTAGTACGAGAGGACCGGAGTGGACGAACCTCTGGTGTTCCGGTTGTCACGCCAGTGGCATTGCCGGGTAGCTATGTTCGGAAGCGATAACCGCTGAAAGCATCTAAGCGGGAAGCGCGCCTCAAGATGAGATCTCCCGGGGCACAAGCCCCCTGAAGGAACCATGTAGACTACGTGGTTGATAGGTCAGGTGTGTAAGTACAGCAATGTATTGAGCTAACTGATACTAATGATCCGAGAGGCTTGACCATATAACCTCAAGTTGCCTTGGCTTTACGACAACGTCGTAAGAGCATCCAAGTGCACGCTACGTCACAAGAACTATGCGAGGCTGGCGCCTTGTCC
>NZ_JAWJTI010000071.1:0-2825 GCF_032911525.1 Stenotrophomonas veracruzanensis | reverse complement strand
GCGGCATGGATGCCGCGACCAAGCCCCCATGGATGGGTTTACGGCGTCCCCCTCAACCGGACCCACCCCGCCAACCCACGGATAGCCAGCGTTTGACGTTGATGTTGATGTTGACGTTGATTCGGCGGGTGCAGGGCTGCAAAGCCCTGCAACAAAACCCTCCTTGACCGTAGCCCGTCCGCCACGGAGAATTACGCGACTAATTCTCATTTGCTGTTGCGCAGGATGCGGGCGGCAGCCTTCCGGGCCCTCCTCCTTCGATGTTCAAGAACGTCCTGTTCCAACTGCACTGGCTGCTGGGCATCACCGCCGGTGCCGTACTGGCCGTGATGGGCCTCAGCGGCGCCATGCTGTCCTTCGAGGACGAACTGCTGCGCGCGGCCAATCCCGGCTTCGCCGAGATCGCCGAGCACCATGCCGATGGCCAGCTTCCACTTGCGCTCAGCGAACTGGTACCGCTGCTGCAGGCCGGCAGTGAACGCCCGCTGCAGCGCCTGCGCGTGGATGCCACCGGGCAACGGCCTTCGGTTGCGCGCTTTGCCGGCGGCAAGGAACACTGGGTCTACTTCGATCCGTACAGTGGCGAGCGATTCAGCGCCCTGCGTGGGCAGGCGTTCTTCGACTTCGTCGAGGACCTGCATCGCCACCTCGCCGCCGGCGAGCGCGGCAAATGGATCACCGGCAGCTGCGCCATCGCGCTGCTGTTCTTCACCTTGTCCGGGCTGTACCTGCGCTGGCCGCGACGCTGGTGGCACTGGCGCAGCTGGCTGGCGGTGGAATGGAAACGCAGCGGCCGAGGCTTCCTGTGGAGCCTGCACTCGGTGATCGGCACCTGGGTGCTGCTGATCTACCTGATGAGTGCGCTGACCGGCCTCTGGTGGTCGTTCGACTGGTATCGCAGTGCCGCCAACACCCTGCTGGGCGTCGCACCGGCCGCCAAGCACAAGGTCGCCACCGGTGCCACCCTGAACCTGGAGCGCATCGAAGCCACGCTGTATGCACTGCCCGGCGTGCGCACCGGGTACATCGACCTGCGCCTGCCAGAGAAGCCCGGGCAGGCACTGAATGTGCGCGTGATGGCCGGTGATCCGTCGCAGCGCGGCGGCCAGCATGACCGCGCGCATGATCTGCTGCAACTCGACCCGGGCACGGGTGCCACGCTCGATGCCCGCCCCTACGCGCGCCAGGGCGCGGGCGCGCAGTTGGCCACCAGCGTATTCGCGCTGCACTCGGGCAGCTACTTCGGCGTGCCCGGGCGCGTGGTGGTGATGCTCAGCAGTCTGGGCATGAGCCTGTTCTTCATTACCGGCTGGATGCTGTACCTGGACCGGCGCCGCAGCCAGCGCGCCGCGCATGGCCTGCGTCAGTCGCTGCCAGCAACGCCTGCCGATGGCGATGGCACGCCGTGGCTGGTGGCGCATGCCAGCCAGAGCGGACTGGGCGAACAACTCGCATGGCGCGCAGCGGCACAGCTGCAGGCGTCCGGTCATGCAGTGCAGGTGCTGCCACTGGCCCGCGTCGATGCCGCGCAGCTGGCGCGCACCGCGCAGGCGCTGTTGGTACTGAGCACCTTCGGCGATGGCGAACCACCGGATGCGGCGCGAGGCGCTGCACGACGGCTGATCGCACAGACACTCGACCTGTCAGGCCTGCAGTTTGGACTGCTGGCACTGGGTGATCGACAGTACCCGCACTACTGCGGTTTCGGCCGCCAGGTTGATGGCTGGCTGATCGGCAACGGCGCGCACCCGTTGTTCGAGCGCATCGAAGTCGATGCCGCCTCGGTAGCGGCCCTGCGCCAATGGCAGCTGCAGCTGGGCGCGCTGACCGGCATCACCACCGATGACAGCGTGCTGCCGGCGGCCACGCAGATGCATGACTGGCGGCTGCTCGGCCGCGATCGGCTCAACCCGGGCAGCATGGGCGGCGCCATCTGGCGCATCCGTCTTGCGGCGCCGGCCGAGGTGCAGTGGCAGGCGGGCGACATCCTGCATATCGCCCCCCGCCACAACGCGCGGCACGCCAGCGCGGTGTTGAAGGCGCATGGGCTGGATCCGCAGCAGCCCCTGCTGGTGGACGGCACACCACGTACGCTGCTGGCGCTGGCCAGTGAGCGTGAGCTGCCCGACGCGGATACCGCGCTGGCGGTGCAGGACGCCTGCCTGTGGCTGGCCGGGCTGGCGCTGCTGCCCGGCCGCGAGTACTCCATTGCCTCCTGTACGGATGACGGTGTGGTGGAGCTGGTGGTACGCCTGGTGCATGACGCCTCCGGGCGCGCCGGGCTGGGCTCGGGCTGGCTGTCGCTGCATGCCCCGGTCGGTGCCAGCATCGTGGCCCGCGTGCACCGCAACCCCGGTTTCCATCGCATTGGCGGTGCGCCGATGGTGCTGATCGGCAATGGCACCGGCATCGCGGGCCTGCGCAGCCTGTTGCGCGAAGCCGCGCATGCAGGTGAGCACGGGCACTGGTTGCTGTTCGGCGAACGCCAGCGTGCACACGACTTCCTGTTCGCCGACGAGATCGAAGCATGGCAGGCCGAGGGCCATCTCGCGCGGGTGGACCTGGCGTTCTCGCGCGATGGCGAAGGTGGTTACGTGCAGGATCGCCTGCATGCAGCCGCCGATGCGCTGCGCGAATGGATGCAGCGTGGCGCGGTGATTCATGTCTGCGGCTCGCTGCAGGGCATGGCCGAAGGCGTGGACCAGGTACTGCGCGCTGCGCTGGGCGATGAGGTGGTGGAAACGCTGCTGGAGAACGGGCGCTACCGCCGCGACGTGTATTGAGCCACAAGGGTAGTGCCGGCCACTGGCCGGTACTACCGGAGC
>NZ_JAWJTI010000070.1:0-3218 GCF_032911525.1 Stenotrophomonas veracruzanensis | reverse complement strand
GGATAAGCCCCCAGGGACGGGTTCACGGCGTCCCCCGCGAACCCACCCCGCCCGGCCAAGCGCGGCTGTTGCAGTCGACTAACAGTCGACTCTACCGATCCTCGGCCACGAGGGGCTCAGCCGTTGACCTTCGCCTTCGCCTCGCGCGCGGCCTGCTGCTCGACCAGGGTCAGTGCCACGTTGTCGCGCAGGTAGGCCGGCTCGACCTTCTCCGGTGCAATGGCTTCGCCGCGCGCGAACGCCGGCACCGCCAGTGCGAGCACGTCCGACGCACGCGGCAATGCCGTGGCGTCGAATCCGCGCAGTCCGGTGCCCAGCTGGGTCACCAGTGCCCCCTCGGCCGCGCCGAAACCGGTACCGACACCGTAAGCCGACAGCCCTTCCGGCAGCGCCACCGCAGCCGGTGCGCAGACGCGTTCGGCATCACGCGCCACCGGCAGGCCGTCCACGCGCTCGAAGCGGGCGACGTAGAGTTCGCCCATCCGCGCATCGATCGCTGACAGGATCTGCGTTTCTTCCGCCGGTGCGCGCAGCGCCAACACCTGCAGCGTCGAGACCGGCAGCAGCGGCCGGTCCAGGGCCAGTGCGATGCCCTGGGCAATGGCAATCGCCAGGCGTACGCCGGTGAACGCACCGGGGCCGCGGCTGAGCGCAATGCCGTCCAGCTGGCGGCGGCTGATGCCGGCTTCGGCCAGAAGCGCCTCGGCCCACGGCAGGCTCAGTTCAGCGTGCCGGCGCGGGGCGATCTCGAAGCGTTCCAGCACCTGCCCATCGACATGCAGGGCAACGGAACAGGCTTCGGTGGCGGTTTCAAAGGCGAGCAGTTTCATCGGATCGGGTCAGAACAGGGGGAACGTGGCACCGGGCGCCGGCTCGGGGCCGGTCGCAACAGCGACCGGGGCAGCCGCATCATCGGCCACGGGCGCCCATTGTGGCGTAAAGAAGGCCTGCACATCGGCCAGGCTGCGGGTACGGCGGAACGGCGGCAGTGAATCGAGGAAGACCCGACCATAGCCGCGGTTGAGCAGGCGTGGGTCGCACAACACCAACACACCACGGTCGCTCTCGCTGCGGATCAGGCGGCCAACGCCCTGTTTCAGTGCAATCACCGCCTGCGGCAGCTGCTCATCGCGGAACGGATTGCCGCCCTGGCTGCGGATCGCCTCCAGCCGTGCCTCGTACACCGGATCGTCCGGTGCCGCGAACGGCAGCTTGTCGATCATCACCACGCTCAGCGCCTCGCCCACCACGTCCACGCCCTCGCGGAAACTGGCCGAGCCCAGCAGCACGCCATTGCCCGATTCGCGGAAGCGCTGCAACAGCGTCGCGCGCGGTGCCTCGCCCTGAACGAACAACGGCCATGGTCCGTCGCGCAGTGCTTCGGCGGCCTCGCGCAATGCGCGGTGCGAGGCGAACAACAGGAATGCCCTGCCCTGCGACGCCTGCAACACCGGCCGCAGGGTCTGGATCAGCGCGGTGCCGAAGCCCCGCGCGGCCGGATCGGGCAGGCCTTCGGGCAGGTAGCACAACGCCTGCTCCGGCCAGTTGAACGGGCTTGGCTGGACCAGCGTATGCGGGTCGTCCAGGCCCAGGCGGGTGGCGATGTGATCGAAGCCACCGCCCACGGTCAACGTCGCCGAGGTGAAGATCCATGCCGCGCGACTGCGCTCACGATGCTCGCGCAACGGGCCGGACACATCCATCGGCGTGCGTTGGCAGCGGAAGCCACGTGGCGTGAGCTCGTACCAGAGCACATCAGCGGCATTGGCTGTGTCTGCCGGATCGGTATCGAAGTCGAGGCTGGGCTCATCATCGCCCAGCCAGCGACTGAGTCGCGAGACCGCCTCGCGCGCCCGCGCATGGCAGGCATCCAGGCCCGCAGCCGCTTCGCGCAGCGGCTGCAGTGCCTGCTCCAGGGTCACCAATCCCGCCATCACCGTATCGAATCCGTCGCGCACCTGTGGCATTGCCAGCGCGCGCCATTGCGTGCCACGCGACGGCAAGCCCTCCATCGCCGAACGCAACGCCAGCAGCGCCTGCTGCAACTGGTCGACCGGTTCCTGCAGTGCCGACTGTGCGCCCCCTACACCGCGCGCCTCGGCCAGGCAGTCGCGGCCCAGTTCCTGCCACGGACGCATGCCAAAACCTTCGCCGAAGAACTGCGCTGCCAGTTCGGGCAGCTGGTGTGCCTCGTCGATGACAAAGGCCTGCGCCCCTGGCAGCAACTCACCGAAGCCATCCTGTTTCAGTGCCAGATCGGCCAGCAGCAGGTGATGGTTGACCACCACCACGTCAGCGGCCTGCGCGCGTTGCCGCGCGCGCACCACGAAGCAGTCGTCCCAGAATGGGCAATCGGTTCCCAGGCAATTGTCGACGGTGGAGGTGACCATCGGCAGCAGCGGCGAGTCATCGGCCAGGCCTTCCAGTTCGGCGATGTCACCGAACTCCGAACGACCGGACCAGGCCAGGATCCGCTGGAACTGCGCGGCCTGTTCGGGGCTGGAAAAACGCGGCTCGCCCCGTGCCTGCTGCAGGCGATAGCGGCACAGATAGTTCGCGCGCCCCTTCAGCAGCGCACTGCGCAGGCCGACACCGAGTGCCTGGCGCACCCGCGGCAGATCGCGGTGGTAGAGCTGGTCCTGCAGCGCGCGGGTACCGGTGGAGATGATGGTGCGCAACCCGGACAGCAGCACCGGCACCAGATAGGCAAAGGTCTTGCCAGTGCCGGTACCGGCCTCGGCCAGCAGCAGGTCCCGCTGCTGCAACGCGTCGGCGATGGCTTCGGTCAGATGCAGCTGTGCCGGACGCGGGACGAAGGCATCCAGGTGCGAGGCGAGCGCGCCGCCGTCGCTGAGGGCTTCGCGGCTGGCATGGACAAGGTCGGACATCAGAGGGAAAGGATACCCGGCCGGGCGCTGCCCGGCACCCGTTTCAAGCCAGAGCGCAGGCAAAGGCAACAGCAACAGCGTGGTTCATGGCTCTGGGTTGCTGCGTGTTTGGCGGGGGCGCTTGCTCGACTGGATTCAGAAGCGGTGGGTCGAACGGAAACAAGAAGGGGTGGGAGCCGTTTTCCTGCGGAAAACGGCTCCGACCCCACAACGAGTGCGCGCTGCGCGCGACCCGCTTCTGATTTTCTTTTTCTCTTCCGTGGCTGGCAGCACACGGAAACTGTCAGAGGTCGGGCGGGGCGGGTTCGCGGGGGTGTCCGCGGCATGGAT
>NZ_JAWJTI010000069.1:0-4642 GCF_032911525.1 Stenotrophomonas veracruzanensis | reverse complement strand
TGAGCCGCATGGATGCGGCGACCGAGCTTACATGGACGTACTTGCAGCGCCCCCCGCAACCGGACCCACCCCGCCATCCCTCGGAATGCGGCTTTTGCTTTCGCTTTTGCTTGCGCGGTGGCCTCTGCAGGTGCCGGGCGCAGCCCGACCGACCCCTCAACAGGCAGGCGGCGCCCGGAACAGGTACCCTATGCCGCCATCAGACAGCCAATGTGACATGACCGACGCCATCGTCGCTCCGCAGTGGGCCTCCCGCCTGCGCGACATCGCCGACTTCCCCAAGCCCGGCATCCTCTTCAAGGACATCATGCCGCTGCTCGCCCACAGCGAGGACTTCCGCGGTGCCATCACCGCGATGGCCGACCGCTGGCGCGACCAGAAGCTGGACGCGGTGATCGGTATCGAATCGCGTGGCTTCATCCTCGGCGCCGCGATGGCGCTGGAGCTGGGCGTCGGCTTCGTGCCGGTGCGCAAGCCGGGCAAGCTGCCGGGCCAGGTGCTGCGCGAGGAATACACGCTGGAATACCGCAGCGACTGCATCGAAGTGCACGCCGATGCGCTGCCGGCCGGTGCCCGCGTGGCAATCATCGACGACGTGCTGGCCACTGGCGGCACGCTGGTCGCTGCGCTGTCGCTGGTGCGCCGCCTGGGTGTTGAAGTGGTCGGCGCCGGCGTGCTGGTCGAACTGGACGGCCTCGGTGGTCGCACCCGCTGGGAATCGGATCTGCCGCTGCACACCGAACTGGTGTTCTGATCGAAGGGCAGGTGCCAACCAGGGTTGGCATCTACCAGAGCGAATGGCCGGGAGCCGGTAGTTGCCAACCTTGGTTGGCAGCACTTTTCGCGACGGGTGCCATGGACGGGCCAACCAAGGTTGGCCGCTACCAGGCCAGATCGTTGCCAACCGGGGTTGGCAACGCTGCTTCAATCACATCATCCGCACTCGGAAACGGCGGCCCTTGATCTTGCCGGCTTCCAGCTTGGCCACGGCCTTGCTGGCCTGCTCGCGCGCGATCGCCACATAGGAGCGGGTCGGGAAGATCGCGATCTTGCCGATGAACTTGCTCGACAGGCCGGCATCACCGGTCAGCGCACCGAGGATATCGCCCGGGCGCAGCTTGTCGGTCTTGCCGCCGTCGATCCGCAGGGTGCGCATCGCGGCCTGCGGCAATTCGGCCGGGCGCGCGGTTGCCAGCGGCGTCTTCTGCCAGTCCAGCGGCTGCCCCATCTGCGCTTCGATGGCTTCGGCACGGGTCTTCTCGCGACCGGCCACCAGGCTGATCGCCAGGCCGCTGGCACCGGCCCGGCCGGTGCGGCCCACGCGGTGCTGGTAGCTCTCCACGTCGGTCGGCAGCTCGTAGTTGATCACCGCCGCCAGCTCTTCCACGTCCAGGCCGCGTGCGGCCACGTCGCTGGCCACCAGCACGTTGCAGCTGCGGTTGGCCAGCAGCAACAGCACTTCCTCGCGGTCGCGCTGTTCCATGTCGCCATGCAGAGCCAGTGCGGAGAAGCCGAACTGCTGCAGCGAGTTGGCAACTTCGTCCACGTCCTTGCGGGTGTTGCAGAACACCACCGCCGATTCCGGGGTGTACTTCAGCAGCAGGCCGGCCAGCGCCTTCTGGCGGTGCGCCGGTTCCACCTCGCAGAACAGGTGGCGGATCGCCGGTGCCTGGTCGGCGCCTTCCACCGTTACTTCCACCGCGTCGCGTAGCAGGTCACGCGCCATGGCGCGGATGCTGTCGGGGAAGGTGGCCGAGAACAGCAGGCTCTGGCGGTCCTTGTGGGTGCGGCCGGCGATCTCGCGGATCGGCTCTTCGAAGCCCATGTCGAGCATGCGGTCGGCCTCGTCCAGCACCAGCGTGCGCACCGCACCCAGATTCAGCGCGCGCTTGCGTGCCAGCTCCTGCACACGGCCGGGTGTGCCGACCACCACGTGCGGGTCATGGCCCTCCAGCGACGCCAACTGCGGGCCCAGCGGCACTCCGCCAACCAGCAGCAACAGTTTCAGGTTGGGGATGCCGGTGGCCAGCTTGCGGATCTGCTTGCCGACCTGGTCGGCCAGTTCGCGGGTCGGGCACAGCACCAGCGCCTGCACGCGGATCAGGCTGGGGTCGATGGCCTGCAGCAGGCCCAGGCCGAAGGCGGCGGTCTTGCCACTGCCGGTCGGCGCCTGTGCGATCACGTCGCGGCCATCCAGGATGGCCGGCAGGCTCTGCGCCTGCACGGGGGTGAGGGTGGTGTAGCCGAGGGCATCCAGGCCGGGCTGCAGGGCCGGGCTCAGCGGCAGGGTCGAGAAGTCAGTCATGGCGCATTGTACCCGTCCGCGCGGCTGCTCCCTGCTCTGGGGTCTTCATCCATGTGGGTGCCGACCCTGGTCGGCATGCTCTTGATCAGCCCAGCACCGCCAGCACACCCTGGTGGATCGCCAGGCCACCGAACAACAGCCAGGCGAACAGGATCAGTGCCAGCAGCAGCGGCTTCAGGCCCGCCTGGCGCAGCGCCGAGACGTGGGTGGTCAGTCCCAGCGCGGCCATCGCCATCGCCAGCAGCACGGTATCCAGCTGCACCAGCCCGGCCTGCAGGCCAGCCGGCAGCAGGTGCAACGAGTTGAAACCGGCCACCGCCACGAAACCGAACGCGAACCACGGCACCACGATGCGCGCCTTGCTGCCGTCGGCGCTGGCCTTTCCGCCACGGGACAGCCACAGCGACAGCGCGACCAGGAACGGCGCCAGCAGCATCACCCGCACCATCTTGGTGATCACCGCGGTATCAGCCGCTGCCTCGTTCACGGCGCGGCCCGCCGCAACCACCTGTGCCACTTCATGCACCGTCGCACCGGTGAAAAGACCGTACTGCCGCGCGTCCATCGCCAGCCAGCCGTGCGACTGCACCAAGGCATACAGCGCCGGGTACAGGAACATCGCCAGCGTGCCGAACACCACCACCGTCGAGACCGCGACGGTGACCTGCGCAGCACGGCCGCGCACCACCGGCTCGGCGGCCATCACCGCCGCCGCGCCGCAGATCGCGCTGCCGGCACCGATCAGCATGGCCGCCTCGCGCTCCATCTTGAACACGCGCACGCCCAGCCAGCAGGCCAGCCCGAAAGTGCTGGCGACCACCAGCACGTCCATCAGCACGCCAGTGACGCCGACATGGCCGATGTCCTGGAAGGTCAGGCGCAGACCGTACAGCACGATGCCGGCGCGCAGCAGCCAGTGCTTGGAGAAGCCGACGCCGGCCGCGCTGCCCGGTGCCAAGCGCGGGTAGAACGTGTTGCCGACCACGATGCCGGCGACGATGGCCACGGTCAGTGCGCTCAAGCCATGCGCCTGCAGCCAGGGAAGCTCGGCCAGGTACAGCGATGCCGCCGCGATCAGGCCCACCAGCAGAAGGCCGGGCAGACGCGGTTGCCAGCGTTGGCGCAGGGCAGGCAGGGTCCAGGAGGAGAGAGCGGGGGCGTTCATGGCAAGGGCAGGGCTGGAAGGATGGGGGCAAGCGTGCGCCTGCCTGACCGACCTGTAAAACGAATAATATGGGTGAAACCTACCTATTTAGAAGGTAATAAGCATGCGACTGACGCTGCGACAGCTTCAGGTATTCGTCGCCATTGCCGACCACGGCAGCACCACCGCCGCCGGACAGGCCATTGCGCTCTCGCAGTCGGCCAGCAGCGCCGCGCTGCACGAACTGGAGGCGCACTTCGGCACCCCGCTGTTCGACCGCATCGGCCGCCGCCTGGCGCTCAACGGGCACGGCCGCGCACTGCTGGAGCCGGCGCGCACCCTGCTGGTCAACGCCGCCGATCTGGAGCGGCAGCTGGCCGCCGGCGGCGACCCGTCGCAGGGCGCGCCGCTGCGGCTGGTGCTGGCCGCCAGTACCACCGTCGGCAATTACCTGCTGCCGCCACGCATCGCCGAACTGCTGCGCCAGGCACCACAGGCCGAGGTCGACCTGCGCATCGACAATAGTGCCGGCGTGGTCGCCGCCGTGCAGCGCCTGGACGTCGACGCCGGCCTGATCGAAGGCCCGTGCCACGAGCGTGGCCTGCAGGTCACCGCTTGGCAGCAGGATCCGCTGGTGATCGTGGCTGCCGCCGACACCCCCGCGCGCTGGACGCTGGAAGAACTGCGCCGCGCGCGCTGGCTGCTGCGCGAACCGGGCTCCGGCACCCGCGAAGCCGTGGAACAGGCGCTGCTGCCGCACCTGCGTGGCTTCGCCCAGACCCTGCAGCTGGGCAATACCGAAGCAATCAAGCAGGCCGCCATCGCCGGCCTCGGCCTGGCCTGCCTCTCGCGCCACGCGCTGGAGGAGCCCTTGGCCCTGGGCCGCTTGCGCGTGCTCGAGACCCCGCTGCCCGCCCTGCAACGCACCCTGTGGCTGGTACGCCACCCGGGCAAGCAATGGCTGCCGGGGTTGCAGGTGTTGTTGGGGGAAGTGGGGTAGGCATCAGATTTCCAGTCGATTCCATCCATCGACCCTTCTTGTAGCGCTCATCCACGCATGGCGTGGATCTACCGTGCCGACCAAGGTCGACACCCACCAGAGCAGAATGTAGTTCCGACAGATTGCGAGAAACTGTGAGAGGTGGGGCGGTGTGGGGCTGCAGGACCGTTGGCGCCATGGATGGCGCCATCGA
>NZ_JAWJTI010000068.1:0-7350 GCF_032911525.1 Stenotrophomonas veracruzanensis | reverse complement strand
AGAGGCCGGCAAAGGGAGGGGCCCGAACGTTGCACGGCAACGTTTGGGGCGACGCGCAACGCGCGTCGCGTCCCGCGCCAGATAAAGAAAAAGGGCCGCCTTTCGGCAGCCCTTTTTCTTTATCTGGCGGAGAGGGGGGGATTCGAACCCCCGAGGCGCTATAAACGCCTGCCTGATTTCGAGTCAGGTACATTCAACCACTCTGCCACCTCTCCGGGTGGTCCCCGGCGGACCGGGGACGCGCATCATACGAGGAAGTGAGGCCGACGACAAGTCATTCCGGCCAACGAAGTGAAAATTTCCTGAGCGCATGCCTTGCCGGATGCGTGCAGCCACCCGATGATGCCTGTCTCCCCAGCAACACCCCGCCCCAGCCCCCATGATCGAATTCGGACACCTCACCCACCCCGGCATGCGCCGCGAGCTCAACGAGGACACCTACTACGGTGACAGCGAGCTGGCCCTGTGGCTGGTGGCCGATGGCATGGGCGGGCACGCCTGCGGCGAAGTGGCCAGCGCGCTGGCGCGCGAAACCATCGTGCGCGAAATCCGCCGCGGCGCGCCGCTGGCGCAGGCCATCCGCACCGCCGACGAAGAGATCATCCGCGCCTCGCGCCGTCGCAACGACACACTGCCGATGGGCACCACCGTGGTCGCTGCGCGCGTGCAGGGCAACCGCTATGAAGTGGCGTGGGTCGGCGACAGCCGCGCCTATCTGTGGCGCGACGGCCAACTGGCCCAGCTCAGCCAGGACCACAGCGTGGTGCAGGAACTGGTCGCGCAGGGCAACCTGACCGCCGAACAGGCGCGCGCGCATCCGCATCGCAACGTGGTCACCCAGGCACTGGGCGTGACCGATCCGGCGCATCTGAACGTGGCCACCACCAGTGGTGAGCTGCGCCCCGGCATGCAGCTGCTGCTATGCAGTGACGGCCTCACCGAGGAAGTGGACGACCGCGGCATCGCCCGCACCCTCGCCTTCGAGGATGCCAGCGCACAGGAATGCGTGGACACGCTGGTCGCGGCCGCGCTCGACGGCGGCGGGCGCGACAACATCAGCGTGATCCTGGTGCGCTGCCATTAACCGGTAGATCCACGCCATGCGTGGATACGGCACTGCCGGCCCGCGGCGCGCACCACCCCATCCCGGGCATTACGTGCTGGCGGGTTCTTCCACCTTCGGGCCGTCCCACAGCGCGTGGCCAGCCTTCTTGCGCAGCCGCTCCAGTCGGGCGGCATGCGCTTCCAGTTCCGACGGCGTGGCCACCACGCGTGGGCGCGGCAGCAGCTTGCTGGTATCGAAGGCATGCAGCGCCGCACCGGCGCCACCGCCATCGTCATCGCCCAGGCCGAAACCGATTTCCTCCTGGCCCGAGGTCAGCGCGATATAGACATCGCCCAGGATCTGCGCATCGAGCAGGCCGCCATGCAGTGCACGGTGCGAGTTGTCCACGCCCAGCCGCTTGCACAGCGCATCCAGCGAATTGCGCTGGCCCGGGAAGCGCTCGCGCGCCATCACCAGGGTATCGATCACGGTGCAGCGGTCGGTGATCTTCCCGTACTGCGGCCCGAGCAGCGACAACTCGTTGTCGAGGAAGCCGAGGTCGAACGCCGCGTTGTGGATGATCAGCTCGGCGCCATCGATGAAGGCCAGGAACTCGTCGGCGATCTGCGCGAAGTCCGGCTTGTCATCGAGGAATTCCAGGGTCAGGCCGGTGACTTCCTGCGCGCCCTGTTCGAACTCACAGTCGGGCTTGATGTACTGGTGATAGTTGTTGCCGGTCGGGCGGCGCTTGAACAGCTCCACGCAGCCGATTTCGACGATGCGGTTGCCCTTCTTCCACTCCAGGCCGGTGGTTTCGGTATCGAGGATGATCTGACGCATGGGCTCAGTTTACCGGGCTGGCGTCGCGGATCTGGATCGCCGCGTTGCGGGCCAGGGTGTCCACCCGCTCATTGTCCGGATCGCCGGAGTGGCCTTTCACCCACCGCCAGTCGATCTGATGCCGCAGCGTGGCCGCCTGCAGGCGCTCCCACAGCTCACGGTTCTTCACCGGATCGCCGCCGGCGGTTTTCCAGTTCTTGCGGATCCAGCCCGGCATCCACTGGGTCAGGCCCTGCCGCACGTACTGCGAATCGGTATAGAGCACGATGTTGCACGGCTCGGTCAGCGACTCCAGCCCGGAAATGGCCGCCATCAGTTCCATCCGGTTGTTGGTGGTGTGGGCCTCGCCACCGCTCAGTTCGCGCTCGTGGCCCTTGTAGCGCAGCAGCGCAGCCCAGCCGCCGGGGCCGGGATTGCCAAGGCAGGAACCGTCGGTGTGGATTTCGATGGTTTTCAATACAACTCCAGAATCAGGTAGCTACGGTGCCGTGCCAGCGCACCGGCAGCGGTTTCGGCCCAGGCAGGGCCAGCGTGCGTTTTTCCGCATGGAACAGGCAGGCCGCGCGCAGCGGCGCCCAGCCTGCGGGGCGGGGACTGCCCTCGCCGCGCCAGAGCGGGCCCAGGTAACGCATATCGTCGCACTCCAGCCCGTGGCGGCCGAGCAGCAGGCGGATCCGCTGTGGCGTGCGCACCACCAGTCCGTGCTGGCGCCAATGCATGCGGTAAGGGCTGAACGGGTTGAGGCTGCTCAGCCACAGGTGGCCACCCGGCATCAGCACGCGCTCGCATTCGTCCAGCAGCTGGTCGGCATCGCCCGTGGTGACGTGCTGCAGCACGACCGCGTTGACGCTCTCGTTGGCCAGCGGCAGCGGCAGTGCGCAGCGGGTATCGCCGGCATAGCCCTGCCCCTGCCGGAACAGGCGCAGGCCACGCCCGCCCAGCTGCGCATCGTCCAGCCAGGCCGCACTTGGTGCGATCCACAGCCAGGGCTGCGCCGGCAGGACAGACAGCTGCGGCAGCAGCAACTGCCGCTCCAGCACGCGCAAGGACTCCGCCGGTTCAGTGTCGAACCACGGGGCCTGGCTCGCTTGACGGGTGCTCTGCAGCGCGGGCATGGTCCAATTCTATGCGACTGACTGCCCTGCCCGCATTTGCGGACAACTACATCTGGACGTTGATCGACGACGCTGGCGCCGCCGTGGTCGTCGATCCCGGCGATGCCGCGCCGGTGCTTGCGCTGGCCGATCAGGGCCTGCGCGTGGACACGATCCTGCTCACCCATCACCACGATGACCACATCGGTGGCGTGCCCGCGCTGCAGGCACGTTTTCCCGGCGTCCGGGTCATCGCGCCGGTCGAAGAACGCATTCCCACCGCAACCGAGCGGGTCGGCGAAGGTGAACGCGTTCAGGCACTGGGCCGGACGTTCCACGTACTATCCGTGCCCGGGCATACCCGCAGCCACATCGCGTTTCACACTGCTGAACATCTTTTCAGCGGAGATTCGTTGTTCAGCCTGGGCTGTGGACGCCTGTTCGAAGGTACGCCGTCCCAGCTTCTGGCATCGATGCGCAAGCTGGGTACCTTGTCCGCGCAACTGCTGCTTTGTTGCGCCCATGAGTACACCGTGTCAAATGCCGTCTTCGCGCGGCATGTCGACCCCGCCAACGCTGCCTTGTGGCAGCGCCAAGAGGAGGCTTTGGCCATGCGCCGCGATGACCGTTCCACCCTGCCGGTAACCCTGGCCAACGAATTCGACTGCAATCCGTTCCTGCGTGTGCACACTGCGCCGATCCGCGCAGCAGTGTCGGCGCACCTGGGTCGCGACGTCGTTGACGACGTCGACGTCATGGCCGGCCTCCGGCACTGGAAAGACGGCTTCCGCGCATGATGCGCCGAAGTCTGCCGCTGGCCCTGGGCCTGGTCCTGGGGCTGGCCGGAACCGCCGGTGCCCAGTCGCTGGGCGCCGGCATCAGCCAGAACCTGACCGCCGCCGCAGCCCTGCCGCTGGATCCGGCCGCGTTGCCGGCTGCCTCGGTGCGCAATGGCCAGGAGATCTTCTCCAGCTTCCGCGACGGCCTTGCCGAGCCCACCTGCGACGCCGAGGCCACCAGCCCGCGCTGGCAGAAGCAGTTCGCCCATGCCCCGTCGCGCCTGGCCAACCAGGATGACGATGCGCTGGTGCTGTTCGGCTACGTGGTCGAAGAGCTGCGCAAGGCCAACCTGCCCACCGAATTCGCGCTCATTCCCTTCGTGGAAAGCGGCTATCGGCCCAATGCCCGCAACGGCAGCGGCCCGACCGGTCTGTGGCAGTTCATCGCCACCACCGCACGCAACCATCGCGTGCCGATGGCCAACGGCTACGACGGCCGCCTGTCGGCGGTTGATTCGACCCAGGCCGCGGTGCGCTACCTGAAGACCCTGCACGGCATGTTCGGCGGCGACTGGCGCCTGGCCACCATGGCCTACAACGCCGGCGAGTACCGGGTGCTGCAGTCCATGCGCAAGGCCGGCATGAACGCGCAGAACGCCAAGCCTTCGGCATTGCCGGGCCTGTCGCCGGTCACCCATGCCTACGTCGAGAAGCTGCACGCCCTGGCCTGCGTGCTGGAAGACGTGGAAGACCAGCCGGGCGTGATGGCCTCGCTGGACCGCACCGTGCCGGTGCTGAAGGACCACACCCTGCCTGCGGGCACCAGCGTCCAGCAGTGGGCCGCACAGCGCGCCCTGGACCCGGCGAAGATCGCCCGCCTGAACCCCGCGCTGGCCTCGGGTGGCCGCGCCTCCGGCACCACCCGCGTGCTGGCCCCTGTCTCGGCTGCCAATGCGACGGTGGCGGACACTGCATCTGCCCTGGTCGCCAGCGCTGCGCCAGTCGCCACCGCGTCACCGACGCCACAGGTGGCCAAGACCGTCGCCGCGATCGCCGACCGTCCGCGCAGCCGCCGCCACACCGTGCGTGATGGCGAATCGGCCTGGACCATTGCCCGCCGCTACGGCATGCCGGTAAAGGCGCTGCTATCGCTGAACGGCCTGAGTGGCAGCAGCGTGCTGAAGCCGGGCGCGGTACTGCGCGTCGAAGACTGACGCGCAGGCCAGGCGCCTCCCGTGTAGAGCCGAGCCCATGCTCGGCTTTTTCATGTCTGTGCCTGGCAGATGCAGTCGAGCACGGCTCGACTCTACAAAAGGCGGTCGAGCAAGCTCGACCACTACCAAAGCTCAAGCGCGCCACAAACGAGGCGAAGGCACAAAAAAGGCCCGGCATTGCCGGGCCTTTTCTTACCTGCAGCCGGTGGACTTACAGGTTCGCTTCGGTGGTCTGGACCACGAACTTCTTGCGCATCGCGTCGATGTAGGCCTTGGCCGCAGCCATGCCGTCGATCTGGCTCAGCTGGTCCTTCAGCTGCTTCTGCTGCTCGGCGGTCACTTCCTTGATGTCGCCCGGGTTGACCTTGTTCACCGCGAACAGCAGCGCGTGGCCGTTGACGTCGACCTTGCCGTAGCTCGGCTTGCCCTCGGCCGGGACCGGTGCGCTGAAGATCGCGCGGTTGATTTCCGGGGTCGGCACCGGCTGGCTGCGCGGCAGGCCCGGCATCGGGCTCACCTGCAGCTTCTCGCTGGCGGCCAGCGACTGCAGGGTGGCACCCGCCTTCAGCTTGGCCAGCACGGCGTCGGCGGCCTTGTCGCTGGCCTGACGCTGGCGGTCGGCGCGGATCGCGGCGATCACCTGCTCACGCGCCTTGTCCAGCGGCATCGCCTGCTCCGGGGTATGCGCGGCCACGCGGATGACCACGCTGTGGTTGGTGGCACCGCCCAGGGCGATCGGGTCGCTGGCGGTACCGTCCTGCACCAGCACTTCAGAGAAGGCCGCACGCAGCACGGCCGGGTCAGTGGCAATACCGCTGGCGGTGGCGCGGGTGATCGGACCCAGGGTCTGCAGCGGCAGGTTCACTTCCTTGGCGGCAGCGGCCAGGTCGCTCGGGCTCTTGTTGATGGCGTCGACCAGACGGCCGGCCAGCTCGTTGAAGCCACGCTCGCCGTCGGCCTTCAGCTGCTCTGCGGCCAGCGTGTCACGCACTTCCTCGAACGACTTGCCTTCGCCACCACGCACCGCGGCGACCTTGATGATGTGGTAACCGAAGTCGGTCTTCACCGGACCGATCACGTCACCCGCCTTGGCGGCGAACAGAGCGTCTTCGAACGGCTTGACCATCGCGCCACGCTCGACCCAGCCCAGATCACCGCCCTGGTTCTTCGAACCCGGGTCTTCCGAGTTGGCCTTGGCCAGCGCCGCGAAGTCGGCACCCGCCGCCTTGGCTTCGGCAGCGATCTTGTTCGCCTTGGCTTCAGCGCCGTCACCGGTGATCAGGATATGGGCAGCCTGGCGCTGTTCCGGCGAGGTGAACTTCGCCTTCTCGTCTTCATAGCGCTTGCGCAGGGTCGCTTCGTCAGCCGCGGTCGGTGCCGGCAGGTTGGCGCCGTTGATCTCGACGTATTCCAGCGACACGCTCTCGGCCTGACGGAAATCCTTGCCGTGGCTGCCATACCACTGCTTGATCTGCGCGTCGGTGACCGGCGCGGTATCGGCCGGCACTTCCGGCAGCGCGGCCAGTTCGACGTCACGGGTTTCGCCCAGCAGCTTCAGCAGACGCTCGGTCTCGGACTGGGTGACAAAGCCGGAGTTCTGCAGGCCCGACGGAATCACCGACTGCTGCAGGCTCTCGCGCACCAGCTCCTGGAACTGGGTCGGGGTGCGCGGCGGATTGCCACCGGCCAGGGCCAGGCGGTAGTTGTTCTCGTTGAACTTGCCATTCGAATCGAGGAAGGCGGGGATGGTGGCGATGTACTCACGCACCGCGCCATCGCCGACCACGACACCGGCCTGCTCGCCGACCAGGCGCACGACCTGTTCGTCGATCAGCTGGTCGAGCACGGCCAGCTTGTTTTCAGTGCTTTCGAACGCGCGCGGGTCGAAGTTCTCACCCTGCTGCTGGCGCTCACGCATGCGCTCCTGCTCGAAACGGGTGCGGAAATCCTGCGCGCTGATCTCGTGGTGCTGCCACAGCATGCGCACCGGCCACCACGACGGCGCCGAACGCCACCAGGTTGGCGGCGCGGAAACCTTGGCCACGTTCTGTGCGCCAACGCCACCGAGGTAGCTGTTGTCGATCACGAACAGGAACGGAATCATCAGCAGCCCCAGGATCACGGTGACGATCCAGCCTGAGGTCTTGTCGCGGAGTTTCTGCAGCATGGTGAGAATCACAAGGCCTGATTGGCGAGCCCGGCAGTGTAACCCGCTTCGCCGCAGGGACCAAAAGCAGCACCGGCGCGGCCTGCGCCGATCTTCGCGGACCTGCGGCACGGCACAAAGAAAAAGCCCCCGGCTTGCGCCGAGGGCTTTTAAAGTTGGCGGAGCGGACGGGACTCGAACCCGCGACCTCCGGCGTGACAGGCCAGCATTC
>NZ_JAWJTI010000067.1:0-7917 GCF_032911525.1 Stenotrophomonas veracruzanensis | reverse complement strand
CCCGCGACCTCCGGCGTGACAGGCCAGCATTCTAACCAGCTGAACTACCGCTCCGTTCTTGCAAAAACCCTTTCGCCTTCTTCCCGAACCCGTCGGTGAGAAGACAAGGCCCCCAGCTTTGGGCCGGGGGCCTCGATGTAATGGCGGAGCGGACGGGACTCGAACCCGCGACCTCCGGCGTGACAGGCCAGCATTCTAACCAGCTGAACTACCGCTCCGCATTGTTACTTTTTTGCTTTCAGCCGGCCTGGACCGGGGAGAAAACAAAGCCTCCAGCTTTTGGCCGGAGGCCTCGTTGAATGGCGGAGCGGACGGGACTCGAACCCGCGACCTCCGGCGTGACAGGCCAGCATTCTAACCAGCTGAACTACCGCTCCACACTCAAACTTTTACCGCGGTGCTGTGGTGGGTGCTGAGGGTTTCGAACCCCCGACCCTCTCCGTGTAAAGGAGACGCTCTACCGCTGAGCTAAGCACCCCAGCGAGCCGCTTAGTTTACAGCATCCTTCAGGGCCTTACCAGCCTTGAACGACGGATTCTTCGAAGCAGCGATCTTGATGGTGTCGCCGGTCTTCGGGTTGCGGCCGGTGCGTGCAGCACGGTCGCGGACCTGGAAGGTACCGAAGCCAACCAGGGTGACCGCATCGCCGTCCTTCAGCGCCTTGGTGACGGCAGCAACGACGGCATCGACGGCGCGGCTGGACTCGGCCTTGGTCAGGTCTGCAGCTTCAGCAACGGCATCGATCAATTCGGTCTTGTTCATTCTCTACAACTCCTTTGGCGGTGGGTTCCGCTTATTCGACAGGGAAGCAACCGCATGCCTTCTGCATGCGGCCGCCATGTGGAAACGGTTCGCCGATTCAGTCATCGCTGACAGCGATCACTCATTCGCGAGTGCTGCTTTTATACCAGCGGCCCTACCCCCACGCAAGGTGAAAAGCCAGCAACGACGCGGGTTTCGGGCCATTGGACAGCGCGCGTCAATGCTTGACGCGCGCGCTTCCACTCGGTTTTGCCTTGCTGCGCACCGTGACGCGCTGCGCACTCTTGCGCGCCTTCTTCGGTGCCAGCGGACGCTCCAGCGCCAGGTCGAGGACTTCTTCGATGTACTTCACCGGCACGATCTTCAGATCGCGGGTGACATTTGCCGGAATGTCGGCGAGATCCTTGCGGTTCTCTTCCGGGATGATGACCGTGCGGATGCCGCCGCGCAGTGCGGCCAGCAGCTTCTCCTTCAAGCCACCGATGGCGGTGACACGACCGCGCAGGGTGATTTCGCCGGTCATGGCCACATCGGCACGCACCGGCACCTTGGTCAGCATCGACACCAGCGAAGTGACCATCGCCGCGCCGGCACTCGGGCCATCCTTCGGGGTGGCACCATCGGGCACGTGCAGGTGCACGTCGTGCTTCTGCAGGAAGTCGCTGTCGATGCCGAAGCCGACCGCGCGCGAACGCACCACCGACAGCGCCGCCGATGCCGATTCCTTCATCACGTTGCCGAGCTGGCCGGTGAGGATCAGCTGGCCCTTGCCCGGCACCAGCGTCGATTCGATCTGCAACAGGTCGCCACCGACTTCGGTCCAGGCCAGGCCGGTGACCAGACCGATCTCGTTCTCTTCCTCGGCACGGCCGAAGTCGAAACGACGCACGCCCAGGTACTTGTCCAGGTTCTTGCTGGACACGCTCACCAGCGCCTTCTTCTTCGCACCCTTCTTCGCCTTCGCCGCCGGCTGCGGGCCGGCCAGCGCGATCTCCTTCACCACCTTGCGGCAGATCTTGGCGATCTCGCGTTCCAGGTTGCGCACGCCCGATTCGCGCGTGTAGTAGCGCACGATGTCCTGGATCGCATCACTGCCGATCTCCAGTTCTTCCGGCTGCAGGCCGTTGGCCTTGATCTGCTTCGGCACCAGGTAACGGGTGGCGATGTTGAGCTTCTCATCCTCGGTGTAGCCGGGGATGCGGATCACTTCCATGCGGTCCAGCAACGGGCCCGGAATGTTGAGCGAGTTCGAGGTGGCCACGAACATCACTTCGGACAGGTCCAGGTCCACTTCCAGGTAGTGGTCGTTGAACGCGTTGTTCTGCTCCGGATCGAGCACTTCCAGCAGCGCCGAAGACGGATCGCCACGGAAGTCCATCGACATCTTGTCGATCTCGTCCAGCACGAACAGCGGGTTCTTGCTGCCGACCTTGTTGAGGTTCTGCACGATGCGGCCCGGCATCGAACCGACGTAGGTACGGCGGTGGCCACGGATCTCGGCCTCGTCGCGCACGCCGCCCAGCGACATGCGCACGAACTTGCGGTTGGTGGCCTTGGCGATGGACTGGCCCAGCGAGGTCTTGCCCACGCCCGGCGGCCCGACCAGGCACAGGATCGGGCCCTTCATCTGCTTCACGCGCGACTGCACCGCCAGGTATTCAAGGATGCGCTCCTTGACCTTCTCCAGCCCGTAGTGATCGGCATCGAGGGTGTCCTGCGCGACCTTCAGGTCCTTGCGCACCTTGCTGCGCTTCTTCCACGGCACGCCCAGCAACCACTCCAGGTAGTTGCGCACGACCGCCGCTTCGGCCGACATCGGCGACATCTGCTTGAGCTTGTTCAGTTCGTTGCGCGCCTTGGCTTCAACGGCCTTCGGCATGCCGGCTTCGGCGATCTTGCGGGCCAGCTCTTCCAGCTCGCCCGGCGCGTCGTCCAGGTCACCCAGTTCCTTCTGGATGGCCTTCATCTGTTCGTTGAGGTAGTACTCGCGCTGGCTCTTCTCCATCTGCGACTTCACGCGGCCGCGGATGCGCTTCTCCATCTGCTGCACGTCGATCTCGCCATCGACCAGGCCGACCAGCATCTCCAGGCGGTCGCCCACGGCCAGCGTTTCCAGCAGGCGCTGCTTGTCAGCCAGGCGCACGCTGATGTGCGCGGCGATGGTGTCGGCCAGGCGCGCCGGCTCGTCGATGCCCGACAGCGTCTGCAGCAGCTCCGGCGGCAGCTTGCGGTTGGTCTTCACGTACTGCTCGAACAGCGACATCAGCGAGCGGGCGATCGCCTCGACCTCACGTGCTTCGCGCTCGTCGGTGGCGTCGATCTCCACGGCCTGGCCGTGCAGCGAGCCGTTACGCTCGTCGACGTGGGTGACCTGTACGCGCGACAGGCCTTCGACCAGCACCTTGATGGTGCCGTCGGGCAGTTTCAGCAGCTGCAGCACCTGCGCCAGTGTACCGACCTGGTAGAGGTCGGCCGCATGCGGGTCATCGGTCTCGGCCGACTTCTGCGCCAGCAGCAGGATGCGCTTGTCCGATTCCATTGCCTGTTCGAGCGCGTGCATGGACTTGTCACGGCCGACGAACAGCGGGATGACCATGTGCGGGAACACCACTACGTCGCGCAGCGGCAGGACCGGCAGGTCGAGGGTTTCACTTGGGGAACGGGCCATGGGGGCTCCAGGGAAGGGGAAAACCGCCTCCGGGAGGGCATCTTCCGGAGACAAAAAAAGCCGATGGCCCCGTTATGGGGCCATCGGCTTTCAGATGCAAGGCATTCCTTGAAAATCCTTTCCAATCAACAACCTGGAAGGATCACTCGGCGCCTGCGGCCTTCTGTTCAGGAGCCGCCGGGGTCTGGTAGATCAGGTACGGCTCGGACTTGTGCTCGATCACCGACTCGTCCACCACCACCTTGCTGACGTTTTCCTGCGACGGCAGGTCGTACATGGTGTCCAGCAGGACCGATTCGACGATGGTGCGCAGGCCACGGGCACCGGTCTTGCGCTTGAGCGCCTTGCGGGCAATGGCCGACAACGCGTCCGGGCGGAACTCCAGCTCGACGTTCTCCATCTCGAACAGCTTCTTGAACTGCTTGGTGATGGCGTTCTTCGGCTCGGTCAGGATCCTGATCAGGGCCGGCTCGTCCAGCTCCTCCAGGGTCGCCACCACCGGCAGGCGGCCGACGAACTCGGGGATCAGGCCGAACTTGATCAGGTCTTCCGGCTCGACTTCAGCCAGCACCTTGCCCACTTCCTGCTTGCGCTCGCTGCTCTTCACCTTGGCGCCGAAGCCGATGCTGCCGACGTCGGTGGAACGGGCCTGGATCACCTTGTCCAGCCCGGCGAACGCGCCGCCGCAGATGAACAGGATGTTCTTGGTGTCCACCTGCAGGAATTCCTGCTGCGGGTGCTTGCGGCCGCCCTGCGGCGGAACGCTGGCCACGGTGCCTTCAATCAGCTTCAGCAGGGCCTGCTGCACGCCTTCGCCGGACACATCGCGGGTGATCGACGGGTTCTCGCTCTTGCGCGAGATCTTGTCGATTTCATCGATGTAGACGATGCCCTGCTGCGCCTTCTCGACGTCGTAGTCGCACTTCTGCAGCAGCTTCTGGATGATGTTCTCCACGTCCTCGCCCACGTAACCGGCTTCGGTCAGCGTGGTGGCGTCGGCCATGGTGAACGGCACGTTGAGCAGGCGGGCCAGGGTCTCGGCCAGCAGCGTCTTGCCCGAACCGGTCGGGCCGACCAGCAGGATGTTCGACTTCGCCAGTTCGACGTCGTCGTTCTTCTGCCGGCTCTCGATGCGCTTGTAGTGGTTGTACACGGCCACGGCCAGGGTGCGCTTGGCGCGGTTCTGGCCGATCACGTACTGGTCGAGGACTTCGAGGATCTCGCGCGGCTTCGGCAGCGAACTGCGCGCCGACTGCGCCTTTTCCTCAAGTTCCTCACGGATGATGTCGTTGCACAGCTCCACGCATTCATCACAGATGAACACGCTCGGACCCGCAATCAGCTTGCGCACTTCATGCTGGCTCTTGCCGCAGAAAGAGCAGTAGAGGATCTTGCCGGTGTCCGTGGAACGACCTTGGCGGTCTTCGCTCATGCTTCGCTTACCCAGTTACCCCACCCGCTGAACGGGGGTTCGATTCGAGAATAGCACAGGGCCGAGGGGACACCAGTCCCGCCCGACCCTGCAGGAACGGGGCCTCCATGGCCCCGTGAAGGCCGATCAACCGGCCTGGATCGACTCATCCGGACGACGCTCCAGGACCTGGTCGACCAGACCGTAGGCCTGCGCCTCGAAGGCGCTCTTGAAGTTGTCGCGCTCGGTATCGCGCGCGATGGTCTCCAGCGACTGGCCGGTGTGCTTGGCCAGCACCTCGTTCAGGCGCGAACGCAGGGTCAGGATCTCACGCGCGTGGATGTCGATGTCGGTGGCCTGGCCCTGGTAGCCACCCAGCGGCTGGTGGATCATCACGCGCGAGTTCGGCAGCGCATAGCGCTTGCCGGCTTCGCCCGCGGCCAGCAGCAGGGCGCCCATCGAGGCGGCCTGGCCGATGCAGGTGGTGCTCACATTCGGCTTGATGTACTGCATGGTGTCGTAGATCGCCATGCCGGCGGTAACCACGCCACCCGGCGAGTTGATGTAGATGTTGATGTCCTTTTCCGGGTTTTCCGATTCCAGGAACAGCAACTGCGCCACCACCACGTTGGCCATGTGATCGTCGATCGGGCCCACGAGGAAGATCAGGCGCTCCTTCAACAGGCGCGAATAGATGTCGTAGGCACGCTCGCCGCGGCTGGTCTGCTCGACCACCATCGGAACCAGGTTCAGGGCTTTGGTTCGGTTGTCCATTACGTGAGGTACCTATCTTGGGGGGCTACAACCCCGCGCCGGCAAAGGCGCGGGGCATCCGGTGATCCGCCCGGGCTTACTGGCGGATCGCGTCCTGGAACGACAGCTTCTCTTCGGTGTGCTGGGCACGCTCGGCGATCCAGTCGATCACCTGCTCTTCCATCACACGGTTCTGCAGACCAGACATCAGCTGGGGGTCGTTGCGGTACATCTCAATGACCTGTTCCGGCTCTTCGTAGGTGGAAGCGATCAGGCGCATCGTTTCGTTCAGGCGCTTGGCTTCCAGGCGCAGGTCGTTGATGCGGGCCACTTCACCGACCAGCAGGCCGACCAGCACGCGCTTGGCGGCGGCGTCCTTGAAGCCTTCGTGGGCATCGGCCGGGATCTCACCGACATTCTGGCCGTTGCGGCGGATCTGCTCGACCTGCTGGGCCAGCATGGCGCGGGCTTCGTTCTCGACCAGGCGCGGCGGCATTTCCACCGAGGAGTAAGCAGCGATCAGCTGCTCGCCCACTTCGCGGCGCAGGCGGTTCATCAGGGCGCCCTTCAGCTCGCGCTCCAGGTTGGCGCGGATGTCGCTGCGGAACTGCTCCACATCGCCACCCTTCACGCCGAAGCTCTTGATGAAGGCTTCGTCGACTGCCGGCACGACCGGCTCGGACACTTCGGCAACCTTGACGGTGACCTGCACGGTCTTGCCGGCCAGCACCGGCACGCGCCAGTCAGCCGGGAACTCGACGTCCAGGGTCTTCTCTTCGCCCTTGGCCAGGCCGACCAGGCCCTTTTCGATGGTTTCGAACATCATGCCCTGGCCCAGCACGATCGAACCCTTCTCGGTGCCCTCGGCCGGCAGGCGCTCTTCGCCGGCCTGCGACCAGGTTTCCACCGCGACCAGGTCACCGTCCTGTGCGCCGCGGCTGACCGGGGCCCAGGTACGACGCTGGTTCTGCAGGTTCTCGATCATCTGGTCGATGTCGGCGTCGGTGATTTCGGCGCTGTGGCGCACGACGGTCAGCTTGCTGACGTCGATATCGCCGAAGTCCGGCACCACTTCCACGGTGGCCACGAAGGAGAACTCACCCTCGTCGCCCTTGTCGATGCGCGGGCTGCCCACGATGCGCAGGTCGTGCTCACGCACGGCGGCATCGAAGGTTTCGCGCAGCAGGCCGTCCAGCGCCTCACCACGGACCTGCGCGCCGAAGCGCTGCTCGATCACCTTGGCCGGCACCTTGCCCGGACGAAAACCCTTGATGCGGGTGGTGCGGGCGATTTCGCCCAGGCGGCCGACGATGTGGCTCTGCAGACGCTCTTCCGGCAGCGAGAAGCTCAGGCGGCGTTCCAGGTTGCCGGTGGATTCGATCGAAGCTTGCATGTTGACTCCTGCCACCGGCGGCCCACGCCCCCGGCTCGATGATTGGGATGAAACGGTTGTAAGGACACGACGTCTGGGACGCGCCTGCTTGCCGCAGCCCTTTAGTTTCGCCCAATTCGGCCTGCACTGCCAGCGCGTGCCGGCAAGGGGGCGCAGATGGCCCGATCAGGGCGGGGACAGGCCGGCACTGGTGCGAAAGGGGGGACTCGAACCCCCACGCCTTGCGGCACTGGAACCTAAATCCAGGGCGTCTACCAATTCCGCCACTTTCGCGTGGCCGGCTCAGGCGTTCATTGTCGCAGGCGCCGGCTGGAATCGGAAGGCCTGCACAAAACTGAACATGACAGGCGGGCACATCGTCCGCGCCAAAGGCCATCCCGAAGGTCGTGCGACCGTTCGGGACGGCAACGACTCAGTGTTTCGCTTCGGCAGGGGGTGCAGGTGCCTCAGCGCCCTGCCCGGCCGCCACATCCGCCTTGCGGATGTCCACGCCACCATCGTCGGTGCTACGCAGCTCCACAGCCTCGGGAGCGGCCCCACCCTCCACCGGCGACGCCGGCTGCGCGACTCCGGCGATCGGGCGCGCCGGAACGGCATCGACGCCCGCATCGCGCTCGACGGTCTTCGCCGGATCACTGCCAGGCGCGCAGGCCGTCAGCGCCACCAACGCGGAAAGAACCCACACCGTCCGGCACAGTCGATTGATATCGGCCATCAACTTCTGACGCGTATGCCCCTGATTTCAGCATCGCTTCAGTAGATCCGCGCAATGCGCCGCTTCAGTAGATCCACGCCATGCGTGGTTGAAGCGCAACCCGGCAAACAAGCAAGAAAAAAGCCACTTGGCGAACCAAGTGGCTTTCGTCTGGTGGGCTGTCAAGGATTCGAACCTTGGACCTATTGATTAAGAGTCAACTGCTCTACCAACTG
>NZ_JAWJTI010000066.1:0-8805 GCF_032911525.1 Stenotrophomonas veracruzanensis | reverse complement strand
GTGAGCCGCATGGATGCGGCGACCGAGCTTACATGGACGTACTTGCAGCGCCCCCTGCCCTGCCTCCCCACCCGGCCAAATCCAAGAACCCGAGCTTTCAGCGACCAACCCACCCCACCACGGAGGGGCTCCGCCGTTCGCCGATCGCCCGCCGCAGGCGGCTTTTCGCGCTGCAGCATGCCGGCAGGCAAACCTGCGCCATCATGGACACCCAGCCCCCGCCAGGACCGTGCCATGCAGCAGTACCTGCTTTTGATCTATATCGAGCCTGCCCTGCTGCAGGCCCTGCCCACCGAAGAATTCAACGCGCTGATGCGCGACTGCCTGGCCCATGCCGACAAGCTGCAGGCCGAGGGCACGCTGCTGGCGGCGCAGAAGCTGCAGCCGGTCGACACCGCGCAGACCCTGCGCGTGCGCGATGGCCACAGCCGTGTACTGGATGGCCCTTTCGCTGAAACCCGCGAACTGCTGGCCGGCTTCAACCTGATCGTCGCCCGCGACCGCGACGAAGCCATGCGCATCGCCCGCGACTTCCCGTGGGCACGCTTCGGCAGCATCGAAGTGCGGCCGCTGGAAGACATGGACGCCGAGCGCGAACGCTGCGGCGCCCCGGCTGCCGCTATGGCAGCAGCCGTACCCTGATCTCGCGCGGGCCTACGCCTTCGTTGCCGCTGTAGTCGCGCACGCTGGCGCGCACGATGTACTCGCCCGGCGGCAGCGCCGCCGGTTGCCAGCGCCCGGTTTCCATCAGGCCATCACGCACGGTGTTGGTGGCCAGGTAGCGGAAACGGGTCACCGCACTGCCATGCACGGTGATGCCGCTGTCCGGTGCGTAGGCCACGCGCACCGCTTCCTTCTGCGGCGGCATGCGGTTGAACACGATGTTCCAGCGCGGCTGTTCGTAGCCCTGCAGGGGCTGTCCACCAGCATCGAGGATCTGGTAACCCACCTGGTACATGCCCAGGCGGCGACGCGGCAGGTTGTTGTCGACCTGGTCCCAGGCCTCGATCACGATCTGCACGCCACGGCCCTGGCGCGCCACCATCACCACGCCATCGCCGCCTGCAGCCATCGGCTGGTCGTTGTCGTCCAGCAGCGCCACATCGGTGATACGCGGTGCGAAGTGGTCAGCATAGCCCTGGAAGCCCAGCGCCACCGCGTTGGTTTCGAAACCGCCGGTACCCACGGCCAGGTGCACGTGCGCCTGGTTGTTGATGCTGCCCAGGCGGTCGCCAACATGGATACGCATGCCGCGGCGCACGCGCATCCGCTCCAGCTTGCCCTGCTCGTCATACAGCGCCTGCCAGCGCGCATCGTAGGGCTCATCGCGCGGGGTGCGGCCGACCCGCATGTGGATGTACTTGAGGCGGTCCACGGCCAGGCCCTCGGCCTGCTCGCCCAGGTTCCAGGCCGCCACCGGGCTGCTGATCTTGCCTTCGGCGATCGCCAGCACGGTCTGGCCCACATCACCGCGCACGTCGAAGCCGCCATGCAGGTGGTGGCGGCTCTCGCCGGTGAAGTTGCCGCGCACCTCACCCAACGTACCGACCACTTCATGCCAACCGTCCTGCGGCGCCAGCGGCCAGCGACCGCCCGTCTTCGGCAGCGCCGCATCGGCAGCCGGGCCGACCAGTGCCGGTGCCGGCAGGTCGCCTACCGGCAGCGGCCGCAGGCGATGCAGACGGTAGCTGGCGGCGTCGGCCACCAGCACGCTGCCATCGGCATCCATCGCCAGTCCGCTGGGGCGGGCCAGGCGCGGCAGGCGACCATTGCCGACCAGCGCGATCTGGTGGCCCTGCGGCGTCACCTGCACGATGCGGCCATCAAGATCACCCACGTACAGCACGCCGTCGTGGGTGGTGGCCAGTGACAGCGGCCCATTGATCACACCACCGGCGGCGACCACGGTGCTGACCGTGCCGTCGGCGTCTACGCGGCGCACTGCGTTGTTGAACAGGTCGGCCACCAGCAGCGCGCCCCGCGCATCAAAGGCCAACGCCACCGGCGTATCGAAGCGCGCAGCGGCGCCGGTGCCATCGGCCAGGCCCGGCCGATCGCCGCCGGCCAGGGTGCGTACCATGCCGTCGGTGCCGATCACCCGGATACGGTCATTGAAGGTATCGGCCACGTAGACCTGGCCCTGCGCATCCACGGCGATGCCCATCGGCGCATCAAAGCGTGCCTGTGCGGCGGGACCATCAGCATGGCCCTGTTCGCCACCGGCCAGGGTGGTCACCTGGCCATCGGTGCCGATACGGCGGATCGCATGGTTGCCGGTGTCGGCCACATACAGGTTGCCCTGCGCGTCGGCGGCAATGCCCGAAGGCGTATTGAAACTGGCCTGCAGTGCCGGGCCATCAACGCGCCCCTCGCCCTGCCCGGCCACCGTTTCCACGCGACCATCGGGAAGGCGGCGGCGGATCCGGTTGTTGTCACCGGCATCGGTGAAGTAGATGCTGCCATCGGCAGTACGCAGCAACGCGTACGGATCGGCGAAGCGTGCCTGCGCGGACGCGCCATCACGGTCACCCGGGTGGCCATCGCCGGCCAGCGGTTCGATCTGCGCGGTCCACGCCAACGGCGTTGGCGCCGGACCCGCCGGTTCAGCCAGCGTATGCAGCGGTGTCTCCCACCAGGTCGCAGCCAATGCCACTACCGTCGCCAACGCTACGCCTGCCGCCATCCATTGCCACCGTGCCATCGTGCTGCGCTGCCTGCCTGCTGTCTGAAGAGGCACCGACAATAGTCGCTGAACGCACGATCCGCCATGGCCAATCGTGCGGACAAACGCCAGAATTCCATCCATCGCGCTTGTTCTCGCTGGCTGCAGCGGGTTCAATGCGGTTCCCACGGATGGAGATCCTCCATGCCCCGCATCCTCCCCCTCGCCACCGTGCTGGTGGCCGCACTGGCCAGCACATCCGCCGCCGCCTCGATCACGGTGGCGCCGCAGAAGCCGTCAATCACTGCCGATGCGATGCACCAGGCCTACGCCACGCGCTGGGATGAGGCCATCCAGCAGTCACGCAGTGGCAACACGCTGGGCGCGCTGATCGCAATGGAACGGCTGATGGAAGATCCGATGCTGGATGACTTCGATGCCGAACACCGCGGCCGCGCCGCACAGGTGGCGGGCTGGACCGCGATGGTGCAGAAGAAGCCGGACCTGGCCCGCCGCTACCTGCAGCGCGCACAGGAAGCGCTGCCGGAGGATGCGCAGATCCTGCTGACCCTGATGTCGCTGGAGCTCTCCGAGAACAAGCCCGTTCCGGCTACCAGGCTTCTGGTACAGGCGCTGAAGCATGCCGACGCGCCGCTGCCGCTTGAGCACCAGGCCATCAACTATCTGCAGTACCGCCTGCGCGACCAGCCGCAGCAGCGCATGGAGCTGCTGCAGGCTCTGTTCGACAACGGCTGGAAGAGCGGCGGCCTGGAGCCGACCGGACTGTGGCTGGCACTGGCCACGCTGCAGGCCGACAATGGCCGGGGCGACGACATCCCGGCCACGTTGGCGCGCATCACCGCCCCCGCCGAGATCATCCGGCTGCGCAGTGACAAGCGCTTCGATCGCTATGTCGACCGCAACGATGCCCGCTTCGATCCGGTGCAGGCTGCACAGAAGCACCTCGACGAACTGCGCGTGTCCGGCCTGCTGGATCGCAAGCTGGATGCACGCATGGCCGAATTCAGCAGCACGCTGCTGATGCTGGACCGCAACGAGGAAGTGCTGGCACTGACTGATGGCATGGCTGGTGCGGCTGCCGAAGGTGAGTCGCCCTCGGCGGCGGAAGCCGAATGGGTGGCGTGGCTGCTCAACAGCCGGCTTACGGCACTGCGCAGGCTGGGGCGCACCGACGATGCACTGGCGGCGGCACAGCAGGCCGCCCGCATCGGCGCACTGGGCCCGGACGGCATCGAGCACCAGTTGAATGTCAGCTTCGTACTCACCTCGCTGGGCCGCATGCAGGAGGCTGCGCAGACGGCAAGCGATATCCAGGGCCTCGCAGGTTATGGCAAGGCTGCACAGGCCCTGGTGCAGTTCGCCGCCGCGCGCGAGCGGGGCGATGCCAAGGCGATGGATGCCGCGCGCGAAGTGATCCTTGCCCAGCGCAACGACGCACGCCTGTTCCATCGCGAGATGCTGCTGGACGAAGGCAACCTGGAGGGCGCAGCGGCGGTGCTGATCGAACAGCTGCGCTCGCCCGATGACCGCGGCGAGACGCTGGCCAGCCTGCAGGATATGCGTACCTATCCGTCGCTGCCGGGTGACGTGAAGATCGATGCGGCCTGGCGTGCCCTCAAGCAGCGCGCGGACGTGCAGGCCGAGGTCGCCCGCGTCGGCCGCATCGAGCGCTACGAACTGGTCAGCAGCTCAACCTCGCGCTGAGCGGCTTTTGTGTAGAGCCGAGCCCATGCTCGGCTGTAATTGGCGCAGCCGAGCATGGGCTCGGCTCTACAACGCCACGTGCAGGCAGCACCGTCCGCCTAGCGCGCGGGCACCTCGGTACGGATGCCCATCGCTTCACGGTAGCGCGCGTACAGCGCCATCACCTTGTCCACATAGGCCAGGGTCTCGGCATAGGGCGGCACGCCCTTGTAGCGGGTGACCGCGCCGATGCCAGCATTGTAGGCGGCAGCCGCCAGCGGCCGGTCACCGTTGTAGCGACGCAGCAGCGCACGCATGTAGCGGGCGCCGCCCTCGATCGACTGCTGCGGCGAGAACGGATCATTCACCCCGTACTCCTGCGCGGTGTCCGGCATCAGCTGCATCACGCCCTGTGCGCCCTTGCTGGACACCGCCAGCGCATCGAAGTTGCTTTCGGCATGGGCGATCGCGCGCAGCCATGCGTCATCCACGCCGGTGGCCTTGGCGGCAGCCTTGAACTGCTTGGCATGCTGGGCCAACTGCGGCTTGCCGACCTTACCCAGGCCTTCGTGTGCAGGCTCACCCGGCGGCGTAGCCACGGTGAACTTCAGGAACACTTTCGAGCCGGGCAGGTTGCGGGTGGAATAGACCAGCGTGCCGTCCTGCTCGCGCTCGTACAGCACGCCGCTGAATACGCCCATGTTGCCCCACAGGTTCGGGGCCTGGATGGCGTTGTCGTCGATTTCCTTGGCGGTACAGCGCGAGCCGGGTTCCGGGGCGGTCGCCAGGCTGACGGTGTTGCCCTGCACGCACCGGTAGACGGTACGTGCGGCGGCATGCCCGGGCCACAGGCAGGGCAGCAGCAACAGCGCAAGCAGGAGAGGGTGACGGGACATGGCGGCCGGATCATCCGGCCGCGCCCGCTAATGTTGGGTGAATGGGGGCCGGGAAGGGGCACCGGGACCCGCACCGGTAGAGTCGACTGTCAGTCGACTATCGCGCGCAGCGCGGGCTTTTCCGGTGGTCCGTGGAAGAGCAGTCGACTAACAGTCGACTCTACCGATTTCCGGCGTTCCCGATTTCCGGCATTGCCGAGTCCCCACGTTCCCGGTCATTTCGCGGTCCTTCGACGCACCCAGTACCCCACGCCCAGCAGCACAAACCACACCGGGCTGGCGATCAACGCCTGGCGGGTGTCGGCCTGCAGGCTCAGCAGCACCAGCACGCCGGCAAAGAACACCAGGCAGGCCCAGCACATCGCAACGCCGCCGGGCATCTTGAAGATCGAGGCAGCGTGTCGCTCCGGGTAGCGACGGCGATAGGCCATGTAGGCCGCCAGGATCAGCGACCAGACGAAGATGAACAGCACCGTCGCCAGCGTCGTCACCAGGGTGAAGGCGGTCACCAGGTTCGGAATCAGGTAGATCAGCAGCGTGCCGCCCAGCAGGCACAGGCAGGAGAACAGCAGGCCACGGGCCGGCACGGCGGCGCGTGACAACTTCGACAGCCCGCGCGGTGCGTGGCCCTCTTCGGCCAGACCGTACAGCATGCGGCTGGTGGAGAAGATGCCGCTGTTGGCCGAGGACGTGGCCGAGGTCAGCACCACGAAGTTGATCAGGCTGGCGGCGGCGGGAATGCCGGCCAGCACGAACAGCTGCACGAACGGGCTCTTGTCCGGCACCACCTGGCGCCACGGGGTGACGGCCATGATCGCGATCAGCGCCAGCACGTAGAAGATGATGATGCGCACCGGAATCGAGTTGATCGCCTTGGGCAGGTTGCGCTCGGGGTCGGTGGTTTCGGCGGCGGTGGTGCCGACCAGCTCGATGCCGACGAAGGCGAACACCGCAATCTGGAAACCGGCGAAGAAGCCGACCAGGCCCATCGGGAACATGCCGCCGTCATTCCACAGGTTCGACAGCGACGCGGTGTGGCCACTGGGCGAGGTGAAGCCCCAGGCCACCAGCCCGGCGCCGGTAATGATCAGCGCGCAGATCGCCACGATCTTGATCAGCGCGAACCAGAATTCCATCTCGCCAAACAGCTTCACCGTTACCAGGTTCAACGACAGCAGCAGCATCACGCAGGCCAGCGCCGGCTTCCAGGCTTCAAGCCCGGGGAACCAGAACTGTGCGTAGGCAGCGATCGCGATCACATCGGCGATGGCGGTGACGATCCAGCAGAACCAGTAGGTCCATCCACAGAAGAACCCAGCCCAGGGGCCGAGCAGGTCGGTGGAAAAATCGATAAAGGATTTGTACTGCAGGTTGGACAGCAGCAGCTCGCCCATCGCGCGCATCACGAAGAACAGCATCGCGCCGATGATCAGGTAGACGAAGACGATGGACGGGCCGGCGAGGCTGATGGTCTTGCCCGACCCCATGAACAGGCCGGTGCCGATGGCACCGCCGATGGCGATCAGCTGCAGATGGCGGTTGGACAGGCTGCGGCGCAGGTGCTCGGGGGGCGTTGCGGGCTCGGTCATGGGCGTGGGAAAGGGCGGGCGAAGCGTCCGACGGTAGTCCTCTACTGCCCCGAGCGCCAGCGCCGGACGGCCCGATCACGTCAAACCTGGCCGCTTTCATCACAATGTGACCCAATACCGGATTCGTCCCATTCCACCCGGCCCGGCGCCATGCTCAGATAGCCGCATCTGCCCAAGGACCGGCCCCGCCCATGCTCCCTGCCCTGCCCGCCCCGCTGGAGCTCCGGCCATGAGCCGGCTGCGCGTGATCATCGGCGGTACCGCGCTGGCGCTGCTGGCTGCTGCGGTGCCGATCGCGGTCATGGCCTACGCCACCTGGGACCGCGCGATCAGCGTCGAACAACAACGGCTGCACGACATCGCCCTGCGCACCCTGCGCCGTTCCGATCTGTCCTACCACGAGGCGCTGGCCGCGCTGAAATCGGCCGAGGCCAGCACCACCTCGGGCTGCGACGACGAGCACATCCGGCGCATGCAGACGCTGGTGATGACCACGCCGTCGGCCGACCAGATGGGTTACTTCGAAGGCGGCAAGCTGCGCTGCACCTCATGGGGCCCGTTCCGCTCCGACGTGAACCAGCCCAGGGCCGACCATGTGACCAGTGACGGCGCCGGCATTGCGGTGAACGTGCGTCCCGAAGCCAGTGGCCGTCGCCAGGTCCTGTCGATCCTGTATGGCAACTACGACGTGCTGGTCGATCCGCGCCGCTTTGTCGATGTCATCGTGGATCCGCATGTCCGCCTGGCGCTGGCCAGCCCGGATGGGCGCCTGCTGGCCAAGCAGGACGGCATGGACCCGGCACTGCTGGAGACCCTGCTGCGCAATCCCGGCGAAGGGCTGGACCAGAACACGCTCTACGCCACCGCCCGCAACCAGGAATGGCTGGCGATCGCCACCACGCCACGCACCGCGCTGGCCGCCACCTTCCGCCAGCAGGCCTGGCTGTTCGTGCCGCTGGGCCTCCTGCTGGCGGCCGCCGGCGCCGGGCTGGTGATCTGGCTGTCGCGGCGGCGCCTGTCACTGCGTGGCGAGCTGGCCACCGCCATCCGTCGCCGCGAGCTGTACCTGCATTACCAGCCGATCATCGAACTGGACACCGGCATCTGCGTTGGCGCCGAGGCCTTGATCCGATGGCAGCGCCCGGACGGCACCCAGGTGCGGCCGGACCTGTTCATTCCACTGGCCGAAGAGGCCGGCATGATCGCCGCGGTCACCGACCTGGTGATCGAGAACGTGGTGCGCGACATGCGCGAGCTGCTGGTGGCCGACCGCAGCGCACATATCGCGATCAATCTGGCCGCCGAGGACATCAGCAGCGGCCGTGCCTTGCAGATGATCTCCAAGCACATGGCCGGCAGCGGCATCCTGCCGCAGCAGATCTGGATGGAGGCCACCGAGCGCGGCTTCCTCGATCTGGATCGCGCCCGCACGATGCTGGCGCAGGCACGGCGTGCGGGTCACAGCGTGGCCATCGACGATTTCGGCGTGGGCTTCTCCAGCCTGCAGTACCTGGAACAGCTGCCACTGGATGCGCTGAAGATCGACAAATCGTTCATCGATGCGATCGGCACCGAGAGCGCGACGAGCCCGGTGACACCGCACATCATCGACATGGCCAAGGAACTGGGCCTGTGGGTGGTGGCCGAGGGCGTGGAGACCGAGGCGCAGCTGGCCTACCTGCACAGCCGGCACGTGGAGTTCGGGCAGGGCTGGCTGTTTTCGCGCCCACTGCCCCGTGATGAGTTCGTGGCGTTCCACCACAAGCGGCAGCAGCGATACGGCGCGGCGCGGGAGCACATGCAGAATCCGCGCAGCGTGCCGATCGAGCGTGAGGGGATCGAGTAGGACGGCCAACGGCGGAGCCCCTCGTGGTGGGTCGCGTACAGCTATCCCGGAGTTGGGGGGGGGGGGGGGGGGGGGGGGGGGGGGGGGGGGGGGGGGGGGGGGGGGGGG
>NZ_JAWJTI010000065.1:0-8861 GCF_032911525.1 Stenotrophomonas veracruzanensis | reverse complement strand
CGGTAGTGCCGGCCGCTGGCCGGCACCTCTGTAACGGTTGGCCTGCGCCTACGCCCAGGCCTTCGGCCGTGCCAGCAGCCAGGCCACGCTCACGGCCAGCAGCAGCAACGACAGCCATCCCAACTGGTTCGGGCCAACCGCCTGCAGCAGCACACCCCCCGCAACGCCACCGGCAGCGATGGCCAGGTTCCAACCGGTCACCAGCATCGACTGCGCCAGATCCGCGGCGGCACCGGCGCGACGTGCCAATGCGGTCTGGAACAACGTAGGCACCGCGCCGAAGGCCACGCCCCACAGGATCGTCGCCAGCAGCAGCGGCGTCGCTTGACCCGGCCACAACAGCAGGGTCAGCACCGGCACGATGAAACCGATCACCGCCGCCCACACCAGCGTGCGCAGATGACGGTCCACGCCCCAGCCGGCAATGCCGATGCCGGCGATGGCGGCCACGCCAAAGGCCAGCAGCAGGCGGTCCAGCCACGGGCCGGCACCCGCCTCCACCGCCAATGGTTCGATGTAGGTGTAGAGCACGTTGTGCGCCAACACATACAACACCATCACCAGCAGCGCGCTGCGCACGCCGGGCATGCGCCAGACCGCGCCCAGCGATGTGCGCTGGCCGGCACCGGCAGCGGGCAAGGCTGGCAGCGCCCAGCGCGCGTAGGCCAGCAGCCCCACGCCCAGCACGCTCATCAACGCGAACGCCCAGCGCCAGCCGATCTGCTGGCCCAGCAACGTGCCCGCCGGTACGCCCAGCGACAGCGCCAACGGCGATCCGATCATCGCCACCGCAATGGCTCGGCCCTGCAGCGACGGCACCACCATGCGCGCGGCGTAGCCGGCCACCAGCGACCACAGCAGGCCACCACTCACGCCGGCCAGGAAACGTGCGGCCAGGATCAGCGGGTAGCTGCTGCTCAGTGCGGTCAGCGTGTTGACCACCACGAAGCCAGCGATGGCGGCCAGCAACAAGGGGCGTCGCGGCAGGCGCTGGGTCAGTGCGGTCATCGGCAGTGCGGCCATCACCGAGCCCAGTGCGTACACGCTGACCAGCTGGCCGACCGCCGCATCACTCACACCCAGGCTGTCGCCCATCGGCCGCAGTACACCGGCCGGCAAGGTCTCGGTCAGCAGGGTGATGAAGCCGCCGCCGGCCAGCGCCAGCAGTCCCGCCCAGGGCAGGCGCGTGGCTTCACCGGCCGGGCTGGCCGCATCGATGGCATGGCCGCTCATCGCTCGGTCTCCAGATCGGCGTACACCGCGTCACGCAGCTCATCAACGAAGGCACCGTCCATGCCTTCGTACAGGGTGTTGGTCAGCGCCACCACGCTCAGCCCACGCGCAGGATCGACGAACCAGCTGTGCCCGTAGGCACCGCCCCAGCGCCATGTGCCTATGTTCTGCGGCGTGCCGCTGGCGGCCGCATCACGCAGCACCGCAAAGCCCAGGCCGAAGCCCCAGCCGGCCGGTTCCGGCGGCCCCTGCTCACCCACCTGCGGGGTGGCCATCTGCGCTGCCAGTGCGGGCGGCAACAGGCCTGAACGTTGCACATCACGCAGGGCTTCCAACACCGCCATTACGTCATCGGCGGTACCGACCAGACCGGCCCCGGCCGAAGGGAAACGGCTGGCATCGGTGGCACGCGCGAGGCTGTACTCGATGCCGACGGTACCCTCGAACGGAGCGACCACCTCGCCTTCCTGAAGGCGATGCGGCCGCGGCGTGTCGGTGACATAGGGCGTGGCCAACCGCGCCGCGTTGCGCGCAGCAAAGGCTGTATCGCGCAGGCCCAGCGGTGCGGCCAGCAAGCGCTCGAACAGCACCTGCAGCGTTTCACCGGTTGCTGCTTCGGCCACCGCACCGGCCACATCCACGCCCAACGAGTACAGCCATTGGCTGCCCGGCGCGAACAGCAGCGGCGCCTGGGAAATGCGGTGCACGTTGTCCCCCAGGCTCACGGGATTGGCATCCAGCCCATCGCTGACGCCGGCGCGTGCATAGGGGCCGTCGACGTCGGCCTCCAGGAAGCGGTAGCCCAGCCCGCTGCTGTGGCTGAGCAGCTGGCGCAGGCTGATCGCTGGCGTGCTGCCATCAGCCAGCGCCGGGCGGAAGTCCGGCAGCCAGCGCTGCACCGGTGCATCGAGGTCGAGCACGCCCTCGGCCACCAGGCGCAGGATCACCGTGGTCAGCAGCGGCTTGCTGACCGATGCCAGCCGGAACACCTGATCGCGCTGCATCGGCGTGGCCAACTCGCGATCGGCCAGCCCGGTCGCGCTAGCATGGCGCAACACACCGTGCTCGCGCACCAGCACCACCGCACCGACCAGGCGCTGCGGGTGCACGTGCTGCAACAGCCGCTGCACCGATGGCAGCGTCGGCGTGGGTTCAAGGGAAGGAGCGGCATTCATCGCGGGAATCCGTGGGGAGAGGCCCGCCACGTTAGGCAGCGGGCGTCCGCGCAAAAAGCCGGTTGCCGCTCCGGGCATCATGGACCGTGCAGTCCGCAATCGGCATGATGGCCGGAACTGCAAGGCCGCAACGGTCCCCACGCCACCCCGCACCACAGCGTTGCGCTGGCGGAGCCGCCCGCTACAGCCGCGCCGACCTACCCTCCCGCTTTCATTGCCCGCACGCCCATGTCAGTCCTGGACAACCTCGCCAATCTGCAGACCTTCGTGCACGCGGCCGATAGCCGCAGCTTCGTCGAGACCGGGCGCCTGCAGGGCATCTCGGCCTCGGCCGCCGGCAAATGCGTTGCCCGGCTGGAGCAGGCATTGGGCGTGCGCCTGTTCCATCGCAGCACGCGCAGCATCACCCTCACCGCCGAGGGCCAGCTGTTCCTGGCGCGCTGCCGGCGCATCCTCGACGAGCGCGATGCCGCGCGCACCGAGCTGGCGCAGCCGCACGCCACGCCCCGCGGCACGCTGCGCATCGGCCTCCCGTTGGTGGGCGACCTGACCCTGCCGCTGATGGCCGAGTTCATGGCGGCCTATCCCGATATCCGCCTCGACCTCGATTTCAGCGATCGGCTGGTCGATGTCATCGAGGAAGGCTTCGATGCCGTGCTGCGCGTCGGCGAGCCCAGCGACTCACGCATGAACGCACGACGCCTGGGGGTATTTCCACGCCGCATCGTCGCCTCGCCCGCCTACCTGCAGCGCCGCGGCACGCCGCGCACGCCGGCCGACCTGTTGCAGCACACGCTGCTGCACTACCGCTTCCCCAGCACCGGTAAGCTGGAACTATGGCCTATCCACTGGCCCGACCATGAAACACCGCAGGAACTGCCGGTGCACATGGTGGCCAACACCATCGAAGCACGGGTAGCGCTCGCATTGCGCGATATCGGCCTGGCCTTCGTGCCGGTGCACTCGGTGCGCGATGCACTGGCGGACGGCCGCTTGGTTACCGTGCTGGACGAACACGTGCATTCCTGCGGCATCTTCCACCTGCTGTGGCCCTCGGGCCGCCACGTACTGCCGAAGCTGCGGGTGTTCATCGATTTCGTCAGCGCCCGCCTGGAAACCGTGCCCTAGGCGCGATCCCCCCATGCCCGGCCCACAGTAGATCCACGCCATGCGTGGATGCCCTTGTAGAGTCGAGCCATGCTCGACTTACCGGATGCCCGGCCCACCACACCCGGCCCACAGTAGATCCACGCCATGCGTGGATGCCTTTGTAGAGTCGAGCCATGCTCGACTTGCCGGATGCCCGGCCCACCACACCCGACCATTCAGCCAGCCCCGCTATACTGCCCGCTCATTCCTCCAAGAGGCTCGCGACCAATGCGCCATTGATGCCGCCGTCTTCCCACTAGACGGCCTGACTCTTCCCGCCCCTGCGCGCAGGGGAGAACCCGGCATCCATGGAGGTCGCATGACCACACATTCCCTCACGCTCGATCGCGTGTCGTATCGGCTGGCCGACGGCCGCCCGCTGTTTTCCGATCTGTCGTTTTCCTTCGAACCGGTTGCCACCGGCCTGGTCGGTGCCAATGGCACCGGCAAGAGCGTGCTCGCCCGCCTGCTGGCCGGCCACCTGCTGCCCGACAGCGGGCTGATACGCAGCAGCGGCCGCGTGTTCCTGTTGCCGACGCCCGGCTATCCCCCCACCGGCACGGTTGGCGAACTGGCCGGCGTCGGCGCGGAACTGGCCGCACTGCAACGCATCGAAGCCGGCAGCGTGGACGAGACCGACTTCGCCTGTGTTGGCGAGCGTTGGGATCTGCGCGAGCGCCTGCAGCAGCAATGGCAGGCGCTACGGCTGCCCGGCGATCTCGATCCTGCCCAACCCGCCGCGCGCCTCAGTGGCGGCCAGGCCATGCAGGTGGCGTTGTCCGGCGCCTGGGCCAGCGGCGCCGATTGGCTGATCCTGGACGAACCCAGCAACCACCTCGATGCCCGCCATCGCCAACAGTTGTACGAACACCTGCAGCAGTGGCGTGGCGGCCTGCTGGCAATCAGCCACGATCGCGAGCTGCTGGCGCAGATGCAGCAGATCGTCGAACTCGACGCGCGCGGGCTGCATCGCTATGGCGGGCCGTGGCAGCACTACGCGGACACGCGCGCCGCCGAACGTGAAGCCGCCGCCGCCCAGCTTGACCATGCACGTGCGCAGCATCGGCAGCAGCAACGCAGCGCGCGCGAACAGCACGAACGGCAACAACAACGCCAGGCGCGTGGCAACCGCGATGCGAAGCAGGCCAACCAGGCCCCGATCCTGCTTGGCCGGCAGAAGCAGCGCGCCGAGGCCAGCCACGGCCGCGCACAACAGGTGCAGGCCGAACGCCTGCAGGCCAGCGCAGAGCATCTGCGCGCAGCGGCATCGGCGGTGCACGCGGCGCCGGAACTGGCACTGTTCGCCGGTGCGGGTGACCGTGGCAGCACGCGCCTGCTACAGGCCGAGGCGCTGGTGCTGCCACATGGCTGCAGTGCCCCGTTGCAGCTGGAGATCCGCCGCGGCCAGCGCATTGCCGTGGTCGGTGACAACGGCAGCGGCAAATCGACCCTGCTGCGTGTGTTGGCCGGCCAGCGGCCTGCACGCAGCGGCATCGTGCAACGGCATGCGCCACTGGCCCTGCTCGACCAGCAGCTACTGGGGTTGTCCGGCGGGCGCAGCATCCTCGACACCGTGCAGGTCGCCAATCCGGGTGCGGACCCGGGCGAACTGCGCACCCGACTCGCGCTGCTGGGACTGGATGCGCAGCGCATCCAGCGCGCCGCCCACAGCCTCAGCGATGGCGAACGGGTGAAAGGCGCACTGGCCAGCGTGTTGTACGCCGATCCCGCGCCGCAGCTGTTGCTGCTGGACGAGCCCGGCAATGCGCTGGATCTGAGCGCATTGCAGGCGTTGGAGGAACTGCTTGCGGCGTGGCCGGGCGCACTGGTGATGGTCAGTCACGACCGGCACCTGCTGCAGGCGTTGCGGCCGACCCAGGTGCTGCAGGTGAGCACCGGGGGTTGGCAGTGGCGTGACGCCTTGTAGATCCACGCCATGCGTGAATTCGATTCCGTAGAGTCGAGCCATGCTCGACTCCGCCATGTCGGCCATCCACGTGAGGGGTGGATCCAGCGCAACAGCAGCCGAGCGTCGGCTCGGCTCTACACGAGCCGTTGGCTCAGCGCTTCCACACCGGGAACGCCTGCGGCAACTGCTGCCACAGCAATGACCCCGCGCGCAGCTCCTGGTCGTTGAGCAGGCACGCATCCAGCTGCGCGCGCACGGCACGCTCATCCATGTGCACGCCGATCACCACCAGCTCCTGGCGACGATCCCCCCACAACGGGTGCCACAACCGTTGCATCGCCGAATGCGCGGCCGCATCCGGGAATTCTTCCGGCCCCGGCAGCGGCGCGCTCCAGCAGTCGGCCTGCTGCCGCGCCCACCCGAGGTCGCTGTAAGGCAGCGGTGTCGGCGGCAACAACGGCGCGGTGTCTTCCAGCCCGGCCCGCACGCGGTCACGTGCGGCGTACCAGAAGCCCGCCGCCTGCGTGCGCGTCGCAGCGCCCACCGTGTTCAACTCGCCCACCCAGTCCATGCGGTTGGCCAGCCAGAACCAGCCCTTGCTGCGGATCACGCCGGGCATGCCCGACTGCAGCGCGCGGGCGAATCGCGCCGGGTGGAAAGGACGTCGCGAGCGGTAGACGAAGCTGCCGATGCCGTACTCCTCGGTTTCCGGTGTGTGCTCCCCGCGCAGTTCCTTCACCCAGCCCGGCGCACGCTGCGCACGCTCCATGTCGAAGCGACCGGTATCCAGCAGCTCGGCCAGCGGCACATCGCCGAAGCTGGACAGCAGCAGCTTCGCGTCGCGGTTCAGGCCACGCAGCACCGCCAGCGTGTCCTGCAGCACTTCGTCATCCACCTGGTCCACCTTGCTGACCACGATCACGTCTGCAAATTCGACCTGCTCGCACAGCAGGTCAACCACACCTCGGTCGTCATCCGGCCCGGCCTGCTGGCCACGCTCGGCCAGTCGCGACGTCGAGCCGAAGTCGGCCAGGAACGCGCTGCCGTCGACCACCGTCACCATCGTGTCCAGCCGCGCGATATCACTCAGGCTGAAGCCGTGTTCGTCGCGCACCGCGAAGGTGGCTGCCACCGGCATCGGCTCGCCGATCCCGGTCGATTCGATCAGCAGGTAGTCATAGCGACCGGCATCGGCCAGGCGCCGCACTTCCTGCAGCAGGTCATCGCGCAGCGTGCAGCAGATGCAGCCGTTGCTGAATTCCACCAGCGTCTCTTCAGTGCGGCGCAGCTCGGCCCCACCTTCGCGCACCAGCTGCGCATCGATGTTGACCTCGCTCATGTCGTTGACGATGACCGCCACGCGCAGGCCCTCGCGGTTGCGCAGGATCTGGTTGAGCAGGGTGGTCTTGCCGGCCCCCAGGAAGCCGGACAGCACGGTGACCGGAAGGCGACGGTCGGCGCGGGAAACAGTGTTCATGTCGGAGCGGGTTGGCTGCGGAACGGAAATGTTACTGTATAACAATTGTTGAGCAAGGAAACTCCCCCGATGAAGTCGCCTTCTGCCGCCCTGCTTGATGCCGGCGCGGTCGCCCTGTCCAGCCTGTGCCTGCTGCACTGCCTGGCGCTGCCCCTGCTTGCCGCCGCGCTGCCGCTGTTCGGCACCTGGGCCGAAGCGGAATGGGTCCACCTGCTGTTCGTGGCCATCGCCCTGCCGCTGACCGGCTACGCGCTGTGGCGGGCCGAGCGCCGTCACCCACTGCCCGTACTGGCCTGGGCCACCGCCGGCGCCGGGCTCGGCCTGCTGCTGGCCGGCGCGCTGGCGCTGCCCTCGCACGATTGGGAAACGCCGATGACCGTCACCGGCAGCCTGCTGCTGGCCGCAACGCATATCTGGAACGCGCGGCACCGGCACGCAGGGTAGAGTCGACTGTTAGTCGACTCTCGCGCGAAGCGCGGGATCTCATGCCGCCTGGGCGAAGAGCAGTCGACTGACAGTCGACTCTCCCCCCCCTCGGCCTATTTGCCGTAGCGGCGCAGCAGCTCGACCAGCACCTCGGCCTCGGCCGCCCGCTGCTGCGGATCTTCCGCGCCGACCACGTGTTCCTGCAGGTGCTCGTGCAGCAGCTCCATCAACAGGCTATGGGCGGCACCGCGCACGGCGGCAACCTGCACCAGCACGCCCGCGCAGTCCCCCGCTTCCCCCTCGGGCGTGTCCAGCGCCTGCTCCAACGCCGCCACCTGACCCGCGATACGGCGTACCCGGGTCAGCAGCTGCTTTCGATTCCTGTGTACATGGGCCATGGCGGGATCATATACCCTATGGGGGTATCCACTCCAGCTCCCACCGCCATGCAATTGGACGCCCTCGCCGCCGCCCGTCGCCACGAACACCGCTTCGACGGCGGCAACCCGCTGGCCGAACGCAACACCCGCCGCGCCCTGTGGCTCACCGTCAGCATGATGCTGGTGGAGATCGTCGGCGGCTGGTGGTTCAACTCCATGGCCGTGCTCGCCGACGGCTGGCACATGAGTTCGCACGCGCTGGCGCTGGGCCTCTCGGTGTTCGCCTACCGCTGCGCGCGCCGCTACGCGCACGATCCGCGCTTCGCCTTCGGTACGTGGAAGATCGAGATCCTGGCCGGCTATACCAGCGCCATCGCATTGCTCGGCGTCGCCGCGCTGATGGCCGTGCAATCGCTGGAACGGCTGTGGGTGCCCGCCCCCATCCACTACAACGAAGCCATCGCGATCGCAGCGGTGGGCCTGGGCGTGAACCTGCTCTGCGCCTGGTGGCTGCACGACAGCCCGGGCCACGCGCACCACCACCACGGGCATGACCATGACCATCATCACGGGCATGGGCACGACCACGATCACGGCCATGCGCACGGTCACGACCTCAACCTGCGCTCGGCCTACGTGCACGTGCTGGCCGACGCCGCCACCTCGGTGCTGGCCATCGTCGCCCTGCTTGGCGGCAAGCTGCTGGGCCTGACCTGGCTGGACCCGGTGATGGGCCTGGTCGGCGCCGTGCTGGTGACGGTCTGGGCGATCGGCCTGCTGCGCGACAGTGGCCGCATCCTGCTCGACGCGCAGATGGATGCGCCGGTGGTGGCCGAAGTACGCGAGGTAATCGAACACGGCCCGTGGCCGGCACGCCTGGCCGACCTGCACGTCTGGCAGGTGGGTCGCGGCAAGTACGCGGTCAGCGCCAGTGTGGTCACCAGCGACGTCAGTCTGGATGCCGATACCGTGCGCAACGCGCTGGCGATTCATGAGGAACTGGTGCACGTGACGGTGGAGATTCACCGCAGCGCCTGACCCGCATCCGGTAGTGCCGGCCGCTGGCCGGCAACCCCATGGGCTCCGGAAACAATCCAGCGTTGCCGGCCAGC
>NZ_JAWJTI010000064.1:0-9233 GCF_032911525.1 Stenotrophomonas veracruzanensis | reverse complement strand
GGAGGGGATTAAGTCGTTTGTGCACAAACGACTTAATCCCCTCCGTCCCCTTTTTGTGCCAACCAAGGTTGACACCTACCAGAGCAGGGGTCCCCTTTTTGCGATCAGCCCTTGGCGGCCCTGAACGCCACGCGTGCAGCGGCCAGCGTCGCTTCGATCACCGCATCGTTGTGCGCACTGGACAGGAAGCCGGCCTCGTACGCCGACGGTGCCAGGAACACGCCCTGGTCCAGCATCGCGTGGAAGAAGCGGTTGAACGCCGGGATGTCACAGGCGGTGGCCTGCGCATAGGTCTCCACCTTCTCGCTGGTGAAGAACAGCCCGAACATCGCACCCACGCAGGTGGTGGTCACGGCCACGCCGGCGTCGGCGGCGGCCGCTTCCAGGCCGGCGCACAGGCGCGCGGTGCGCTCGGCCAGATCGGCGTGGAAGCCGGGTTGCTGGATCAGTTCCAGCATCGCCAGGCCAGCGGCCATCGCCACCGGATTGCCGCTCAGCGTACCGGCCTGGTAGATCGGGCCGGCCGGTGCGATCTGCTGCATCAGCTCGCGGCGACCGCCATAAGCACCCACCGGCATGCCGCCGCCGATGATCTTGCCGAAGGTGGTCAGGTCCGGAGTGATGCCGTAGTGCGCCTGCGCACCGCCGAGGGCGACGCGGAAGCCGGTCATCACCTCGTCGAAGATCAGCAGCGCGCCATGCTTCGTGCACAGTTCGCGCAGGTGCTGCAGATAGCCGTCGCGCGGCGGAATGCAGTTTGCGTTGCCAACCACCGGCTCGATGATCAGGCCGGCGATGTCGTCACCCTGTTGCTCGAACAGCGCAGTGGCGGCTTCGAAATCGTTGTAGGGCAGGGTCAGGGTCAGTTCGCTCAGTCCAGCCGGGACGCCCGGCGAGGTCGGCACGCCCAGGGTCAGCATGCCGCTGCCGGCCTTGACCAGGAACGAGTCGCCATGGCCGTGGTAGCAGCCTTCGAATTTCACGATGCGGTTGCGGCCGGTGGCGCCACGCGCCAGGCGGATCGCCGACAGCGTGGCTTCGGTACCGGAGTTGACCATGCGCACCATCTCGCACGACGGCACCAGACGGGTGATGGTCTCGGCCATGGTCACTTCGGCCGCGCACGGCGCACCGAACGACAGGCCGTTGTCGATCGCCTTCTTCACCGCCTGGCGCACCGCCGGGTGGTTGTGGCCGACGATCATCGGGCCCCAGGAACCGACGTAGTCGATGTAGCGGTTGCCGTCGACGTCGTACAGGTAGGCGCCGTCGGCGCGTTCGACGAAAAACGGCTCGCCGCCGACCGACTTGAACGCGCGCACCGGCGAATTGACGCCGCCCGGCAGCAGCTGCTGGGCACGGGAGAACAGGGCGTGGGAGTGATCGTGGTTCATGCGGATTTCCTGGGCATTACGCGAACTGGGCGAGGAAGGCGCGCTGGGTCGCGACCGGGTCTTCGGCGGCGAACACGCTGCTGACCACGGCGACCAGATCGGCGCCGGCGTCGATGGTGGGACCGACATTGTCCGGCGTCAGGCCGCCGATCGCCACCCGCGGCACGCCCAGTGCGGCGCTTTGCCGCAGCAGGTCGGTATGGGCGCGGCTGCTGGTGATCTTGGTGGTGGTGGGAAAGAACGCGCCGAAGGCCACATAGCTGGCGCCGGCCGCTACGGCCTTTTCGGCATTGGCCAGCTGGTCGTAGCAGGAGGCACCGATGATGGCGTCAGCGCCGAGCAGGGCGCGCGCGCTGGGGATATCCCCGTCGGTGCCGCCCAGGTGCACGCCGGCCGCGCCCACTGCCTTGGCCAGTGCCGGGTCGTCGTTGATGATCAGCGGCACGCTGTGCCCCGCGCACAGTGCCTGCAGCGCCATGGCCTGCTCCCGTCGCAGCGCGTCGCTGGCGGTTTTGTTGCGGTACTGCAGCCAGGTAGCGCCAGCGGCCAGCAAGGGCGCGGTACGGGCCAGCAGGCGCGCGGTATCGGGCTCGTCCGGGGTGATCAGGTAGACGCCGCGGGGCGCCGGGGAAGCAGAAATCATTGATGGCTACCGGTGAGTGGACCGCGATGGGACAATGGCGGCCCGTGAATCCAGCCCTGATTATCCGATGAGCGATGCCACCCCCACCACCTTGCGCACCTGGATGTGCGTGGTCTGCGGCTTCCTTTACAGCGAAGCGGAAGGCTTGCCGGAGGAGGGTATTGAGCCCGGGACGCGCTGGGAGGACATTCCCGAGACCTGGACCTGCCCGGATTGCGGGGTGACCAAGGCCGATTTCGAGATGGTCGAGGTCGATTGACTGGAGGGCCACCCGGCCCATCCGGTGGGTGTGGACCGTTGGTCCACACACCGACTCCCTCAATGCAGCCGCGGCACCGGCCCGCCGAGGTCGATCAGCTTCTCGCGCAGCCACTGCGCATCGCTGGCCTCGGGATTGCGCTTCAGGTACTGCCCCAGGTCGTGGCGGGCACCGGCCAGATAATCGAGCTGCAGATAGGCCAGGCCGCGGTCGCGCAGCGCGTCGTCCTGCTCCGGGGCCAGCTTCAGCAGGCGGTCGGCACTGCGTGCAGCGCGGTCCCATTCGCCGGCCTCGGCGTAGACGCCGTGCAGGTTACGCAGCATGCGCATCAGGATCGCGCGCGCCGGCGCCGGGTCGAGGATCTGCGCCAGCACCTGGTCGTCGGGCATCTGCCCGCCCAAGTGTGATTTGGCCCGCTCGCGCAGTTCGTCCACGTCCAGCGGGCGGCCACCGTTGAACGGGTCCATCACCAGCACGCCGTCGTCCACCGGCAGACGCACCAGGAAGTGGCCGGGGAAGGACACGCCATCGAGCGGAATGCCCAGTCGGCGCGCGACTTCCATCTGCACCAGCGCCAGCGAGATCGGGTTGCCCAGTCGGCGTTCGAACACCTGGTTGAGATAGCTGTTGCGCGGGTCGTAGTACTCGTCGTGGTCGCCGCTGTAGCCCAGCTCGTCGAACAGGTGGCGGTTGATCGCCGCCATTTTCAGCGGGCTGTCGTCGATGCTCTCCACTTCCGAGCGGAGGTGCTCGACATGGCTCTGGATCAGCGCGTCATAGGTCGACGGCTGCAGATCGGGGTATTCATCGCGTGCGATCAGCAGCGCGGTCGGCAACAGTGGCAGCGCCTCGTCTTCGAGGTCGGCCAGTGCATCCCAGTCGGGGAGAGAGATCCGGTCCTGCATGACCACAGACTGGCGGCATTCGCAGGCGGTTTCAAGCGGTGCCGCGTGAAAAGAACATCGCCTTGGAAATGTCGTGTCGACCAAGGTCGACACCTACCACAGCCGCCGGCCAACTGTCAGAAGTGGGGCGGTGTGGGCTTGCAGGACCGCAGGCGCCATGGATGGCGCCTACGAGCCCCCAGGGGTGAGGGCGCTTTGCTTGCGATGCACTGCTTCGCAAGCGCCCGAACGCACAGCCGCCAGCGGCTGGGCCGGACCGCGGAGCGGGGTTTACGGCGTGTCCTGCATGCCCACACCGCCCCGCCATCCCTCGGTAACCCAGCTTTTGCCTTTGATGTTGATTCGGCGGGTGCCGGCCGCTGGCCGGCCGCATCGTCTACTTTTCGATGCCCGGGCCGAACTTCAGCTCCGTCCCATCCTTCAGCTTGAGCTTCTCGGCCTGGCCAGCGTTGAGTTCCAGCACATAGCGCGCCGGTCCACCGCTGGGGTAGGGCGGGCACATGTCGCCGGCAGAGCACGGCGGCACATCGCGCTGCTGGCTGACCAGCTTGCGCTGGCTGTCGAAGTACAGGATGTCCAGCGCGATCTTGGTGTTCTTCATCCAGTACGCCTGCATTTCTTCGCGGTCGTGGATGAACAGCATGCCGTGGTCGGCCGACATCTGGTCGCGGAACATCAGCCCGCGCGCGCGGGTTTCATCGTTGGTAGCCAGCTCGACCTGGTAGCGGGCGCCATCCAGCTCGACCCAATGGCGGGCCGCGTCGGTGGCGCAGCCGGTCAGGGCCAGCAGCGGAAGCATCAGCAGCGAACGCAACAGCGACATCGTCAGGATCCTTCGAAAGGGTCAGAGCACGACCGGCGGCTCGCCGCCGACGATCACCACATCGGCGCGACGGCGCGCGAACAGGCCGACGCAGACCACGCCCGGCAGCTGGTTGAGCTCGCGCTCCAGCTTTTCCGGATCGGTGATCTGCAGGTTGTGGATGTCCAGGATCTGGTTGCCGTTGTCGGTGACCACGCCTTCGCGCCAGGTCGGCTGGCCGCCGGTCATGTCGCGGATCTGGCGGGCGACCAGGCTGCGCGCCATCGGGATCACTTCCACCGGCAGCGGGAACTTGCCCAGCACCGGCACCTGCTTGCTCGGGTCGACGATGCAGATGAAGCGCTCGCTGGCCTCGGCGATGATCTTCTCGCGGGTCAGCGCCGCTCCGCCGCCCTTGATCAGGCACTTGTTGGCGTCGCACTCGTCGGCGCCGTCCACGTACAGCGACAGGTTGCCGCTGTGGTTCAGCTCGATCACCTCGATGCCGTGCTGCTTCAGGCGCGCGGTGCTCTGCTCGGAGCTGGACACGGCACCCTTGATGCGGTGCTGGATGCGGGCCAGGGCATCGATGAAATAGGCCACGGTGGAACCGGTGCCGACACCGACGATCATGCCGTCTTCTACGTACTCGATGGCTTTCTCGGCGGCCAGGCGCTTGGCTTCGGACATGGGAGAACTCTCAGGCAGGGAATCAGGATTTCTTTTCCAGCGACAGCAGCAGCTTCCACTGCGCGGCGGTCACCGGGAACACCGACAGGCGGTTGCCCTTGGCAACCAGCGGGAAGCCTTCACCGAGCGCTTCGGCGTGCAGCTTGATCTCGTCCAGCGCGATCACCTGCTTGAGCTTGCGGTCGAAGGCCACGTCCACCAGCATCCAGCGCGGGTTCTCGCGCGTGCTCTTGGGGTCGTGGTAGTCGGATTTCGGATCGAACTGGGTGTCGTCCGGGTAGGCCGTGCTGGCCACCGTGGCCAGGCCAACGATGCCCGGCACCTTGGTATTGGAGTGGTAGAACAGGATGCCGTCGCCCACCTGCATGCCGTCGCGCATGAAGTTGCGCGCCTGGTAGTTGCGCACCCCGTTCCAGGGTTCGACCTTGACCTTGGCCAGGTCATCGATGGAGAAGGCGTCCGGTTCGGACTTCATCAGCCAGTAGCGCTTGCGGGCGGTCATGCGTTCACGGGGGCAGCGGAGGGGAACAGGGTGCCGTCTTCGGTGCAGATCGCATCCACCGGCACGTCCCACGACGCCACCGGCAAGGACTCGACCTGCTGCACCGCAAACGCAGCACCGACCAGCCAGGGCGGCGCCGGCCGATCGTGGCGGAAGGCGAAGCTGCGATCATACCAGCCGCCCCCCATGCCCAGCCGCCGGCACTGTGTGTCGAAACCCACCAGCGGGGTCACCACCAGCGCCATCTGCGCCGGTTCTAGGGTGTCTTCCACCGCCACGTCCGGTTCGGGAATGCCGTAGCGGTTGCTGGTCAGCGGCTGCCCCGGCCGCCACGGTGCGAAGCGCAGCACGTCGCCGGCCAGCACCGGCAGGCAGTAGGTGAGTCCTTCGGGCAGCTGTAGCTGCCAGCGATGCAGGGCGATTTCGCCATCCAGCGCCCAGTAGCCGGCCACGGCGCCTTCGCGCGGGGCGAACGGCAGGGCCAGCAGGGCATCGGCGAGGGATTCGGCGGCGGCGATGCGCTCAGCGGCGGGAAGGTCGCGGCGGCGTTGCCGCAGGTCGTGGCGCAGGGCCTGTCGCGGGTCGGTCATGGCAGCGTGCGGCAAGGATCAGCCGTCATTGTGCCGGAAAGAACAAGGGCGACGCCCGAAGACGCCGCCCTTGCTGGAATATTGCATTCTCCGCAATGTCGATGCATGCGAAACGACCTTGAACCCGGGGGCTCAAGTGGGAACGCTGGAGAACCATCGGGCTTCCCGCTACAAGGCGGACCTGCACTCCCGGCGCTGTCGCGCTCCCGGTGTCGTTCTTAAGGGACAAGGCGAATGTTTGCACATGCCGTCGAGTACCGCAGAGAACGCGTGGCCATTATAGCCAGCGTGCAGCATCTGGATAGGCCGTTCGTCGGCAACAGTCCGTGCCAATTCAGATATGAGAAAAGGGGACGGAGGGGATTAAGACGTTTCCAGCACGGAAGGGGCAAATGCGCCTTGATTCCCTCCGTCCCCTCTTCTATGGGGTGCCGTCGATCGCGCGGTCCAGGCGCCGGTTCAGGTCGGCCAGCGTCTGCTGCAGCGCCACCGCCTGGCGGGCGTTCTCGTCGCGCAGCAGCTGCAGTTCGTGGGCCAGGTTCAACGCGGCCAACACGGCGACGCGATCGACCGCGGCCATGCGGTTGCTGCCGCGGATCTCGCGCATGTGCGCGTCCAGCAGGCGTGCAGCGGCCATCAGGCTGTCGCGTTCATCGCCGCCGACGCCCACGGTGTATTCACGATCGAGGATGCGGACACTGACCGGTTCGGCGCTCATGTGTGCTGCTCCAGGGATTTGAGCCGGCTGATCATCGCTTCCACCCGCGAGCGTGCCTGCTCATTCTTGGCCAGCAGCGTCGAACGCTCGGCCACCAGCTGTTCCTGCTGGTGGCGCAGGCTGCGGTTCTCCTCGGCCAGGCGCTGGTTGCGGTCAAGCAACGCTTCCACGCGGGCAGCGAAGTCCTGCAGCTGGGCAAGGGGATCGGCGGGTTCCATGCGGGCACGATAGGCAAGCCGGGTAAGGGCGGTCAAGCGTTGTCGCAGCAAGGCTGGACGGCTGCGGAGAGGATGCCGTCGGGTTGCTACACTACGGGGTCTCACGGGCGCGCGCGTGCGCGCCCCGGGTTTCCTTTCCGAACGAGCCGCACGATGACCGAACTTCCCTCCGTCGACGACGTTACCCGCGCCAGCCAGGAACTGGGCCTGGGCGCCACCGCTGCCGAGCTGCACGGCGCGCTGTGTGGCTGGCTGGCCGCCGGCGGCGCCCCCGGCAACGACTGGCCGGCGCGCGTGCTGGCCGACGACAACCTGCCGCCGGTGGCCGCCGACAGCGTGCTGGGGCAGCTGCTGCAGGCCACCATCAAGCAGCTGGAAGACCGCGACTTCGCCTTCGAGCTGCTGCTGACCGACACCGACGACGTGTCCGCGCAGGCCGATGCCATGTTCAGCTGGACCCGTTCCTTCCTGGGCGGCTTCGGTCTGGGCAGCGGTGGTAACCGGCCAGCCCTGTCCGAAGAGGGCGAGGAAGCGCTGACCGACATGGCCAGCCTGGCGCGTGCTTCCAGCGAGGACTTCGAGGCAGGTGGCGATGATGACGACGAAGCCCTGTCCGAGATCGAGGAATTCATCCGCGTGGCGGTGTTGCTGCTGCACGGTGACGTGGTGCTGGCCTCGCGCCACCGGCAGCGCCTGAACTGATGGACATCAAGCAGCGCACCGGCATCGCGGCCGGCGAATACAAGCGTCGCCGCCGCCAGCTGATGGACATGGCCGGCGAGGACGCGATTCTGGTGCTTCCGGCCGCGGCCGAGAAGGTGCGCAGCCTCGATACCCATTACCCGTTCCGGCAGGATTCGGATTTCCAGTACCTGAGCGGCTTCCCGGAGCCGGAAGCGGTGCTGGTGCTGATCCCGGGCCGCCGCCACGGCGAGGCCATACTGTTCTGCCGCGAGCGCGATGCCGAACGCGAGGCCTGGGACGGCAGCCGTGCCGGCCAGGACGGTGCGGTAGCGCAGTTCGGCATGGACGATGCCTACCCGATCGACGATCTGGACGACATCCTGCCGGGCCTGCTGGAAGGCCGTTCGCGCGTCTACTACCACTTCGGCCGCGACGCGGATTTCGACCTGAAGCTGATCGGCTGGGTCAACCGTGTACGTTCGCAGGTGCGCCACGGTGCGCAGCCACCGCATGAGTTCCTTGAACTGGGGCACCTGCTGCACGAGCAGCGCCTGTTCAAGTCCGGCGCCGAAGTGGCGCTGATGCACCACGCCGCGCAGATCAGCGTGCGTGCGCATCTGGCGGCGATGAAGGCGGCCAGGGCGGGCATCCACGAGTACGAACTGCAGGCCGAGCTGGAGCGCGTGTTCCGTGCCAACGATGCCGTTCCGGCCTACTGCAGCATCGTCGGTGCTGGTCGCAACGGCTGCATCCTGCATTACCGCGACAACAACGCGCGTTCGCGCGATGGCGAACTGGTGTTGATCGATGCCGGTGCCGAATACCGCGGCTATGCCAGCGACATCACCCGCACCTTCCCGGTGAACGGCCGCTTCAGTGCCGAGCAGCGTGCGCTGCACGACCTCGTCGGCGATGCGCAGGCCGCTGCGTTGGCGCAGGCCAAGCCAGGCGTACCGTACGAGAGTGGCCACCTGGCCGCGGTGCAGACCCTGACCGAAGGCCTGCTGCGGCTGGGCCTGCTGAAGGGCACGCTGGAAAAGAACCTGTCCGAAGGCCTGTACCAGCGTTTCTACCGGCACAAGACCGGGCACTGGATCGGGCTGGACGTGCACGACGTGGGCGATTACCGCCTGGCAGGCGATTCGCGCCTGCTGGAGCCGGGCATGGCGTTCACCATCGAGCCGGGGCTGTACATCGGCGTGGACGATACGACCGTGGAACCACGCTGGCGCGGCATCGGCATCCGTACCGAGGATGATGTGCTGATCACCGACGACGGCCATCGGGTGCTGACCGAAGGTCTGGCGCGCAGTGCCGACGAGATCGAAGCGGTGATGGCGGGGTAAGGGGTGTTCTGCAGGGCTTGCAGCCCTGCACCTGCTTCAAGCCAGGACAACAGCAACAGCGGGCATTCCGTGGGATGGCGGGGCACTGCGGGTTTGCGGGGACGCCGTGAATCCATCCCTGGAGGCTTGGTCGCCGCATCCATGCGGCTCACACCCCGCAAACCCACAATACCCCGCCTTCGACAGGTTCACGGGGCTGTTGGTGGGTGCCGACCGTTGGTCGGCACATCTGTCAGATATCGAATGAATCATCCACGCATGGCGTGGATCTACTGGCAACTGCGATTGTTGGGGCGGGCGGCTGTTGGTAGGTGTCGACCTTGGTCGGCACAGAGCGAGCGCAGCGAGCGACCCGCTTCTGCTTTTCTTTATTTCTTTTCCGTGGTTGGACGCGGCAGGAAACTGTCAAAGGCCGGGCGGGGTGGGTTTGCAGGACCGTTGGCGCCATGGATGGCGCCATCGAGCCCCCATGGATGGGTTTA
>NZ_JAWJTI010000063.1:0-9611 GCF_032911525.1 Stenotrophomonas veracruzanensis | reverse complement strand
CAGGGCCGGCAACCCCGCCGTGCCCGGTGATGCCGGCCAGCGGCCGGCACTACCAGACGCGGTTTATTTCGCGTCGAACTTCACGATCGTGCTGATCGCGGTCTCATCCGGGATGGTCTTGGTGTCGGCCCAGTCACCGCTGCCGACGCCGAAGTCCAGGCGCTTTACCGTGGCCTTGCCGGTCAACACCGGCTGGGTGCCCGGCTTCCAGGTGAAGGTGAGGGTGACCGGCTTGCTGACGCCGCGCAGTTCCAGCGTGCCGTCCGCAGCGAACTGGTCATTGCCCACCGCGCGGAAGCCCTTGGCGGTGTAGCGCGCGGTGGCGAACTTGCCGACGTTGAAGAAGTCGGCAGTCTGCAGGGTCGAATCGCGGTCGCTGTTGCCACTCTTGGCACCGGCCAGCGGGATCACCACGTCCAGCGAGCCCGCAGCCGGGTTGGCCGGGTCGAAGCTGAGCTTGGTGGCAAAGCCCGGGAAGCTTCCGGTGAACACTTCACCGTCGTACTTGGTGGCGAACACCAGGATCGAACCGGCGCCGGGGGCCTGCGCGTAGTCGGCGGCGAACGCCGGAGCGGTGGCCAGCATGCCGGCCAGGGCGGCGGCCACGGCGGCCGGGGTGGTCAGTTTCAGGTTCATCGGTCAGTCCTTCTGAGGGGAGGCGAGCCAGCCACGCGGCAACATGCGGGACAAGGTCGCATCGCGCTGGAAAAGGTGGTGGTAGAAGGCGGCACCGGCATGAGCCAGCACCACCGCGATCAACAGCCAGAAGCCGTATTCGTGGATGGCGTGGGAGACCGCAACGACCTGCGGGTCCGGGCCGCTCAGCTTGGGAACATCAACCAGGCCGAACCAGCGGAACGGGCGCAGGCCGCTGGCCGAGTCGTACAGCCAGCCCGACAGCGGGATGGCGAACATCAGCACATACAACAGCACGTGGGTGGCACTGGCGATGCGTTCCTGCCAGCTGGGCACGCCCGGTACCGGCTTCGGTGCACCGGCATACAGGCGCCAACCGAGGCGGAACAGCACCAGCGCCAGCACGGTGATGCCGATCGACTTGTGTGCGGTGTAGACCCAGAAGTACTTGGGGGTCTTGGGCAGTTCGCCCATGGTCAGGCCGACCACGCCCAGGGCGAGGATCAGCAATGCAATCAACCAATGCAGGATCTGGCTGACACTCCCCCAGGCGGCGGGGGTGTTCTTGGCGGTCATGAAGGGTCCTCTAGGGGGCCGTCTTGGGGTCGGAGTGTGGAACGGGAGCGGGAGTTCCCGGGGCGTCGCTGCGGTCGAGGGTGGCTTCAGCCTCGATCCTCAGCTGTACTGCATCACCGATGACGCCCGGCCAGGCGGTGATGCCGAACGCGCGCCGGCTCAGCGTGGTGCTGGCGGAAAAACCGGCGGTGCGTCGGAACGGGGGGAGGGGGTAGCGCTTGATGGCGTTGAGGGTCACGTCCAGCGTGATCTCCTGGCTGACCCCGCGCAGGGTCAGGGTGCCGATCACGTGGGCGCGTCTGGCATCGATCGGTTCGACCCGGCTGGAGACGAAGTGTGCCTTCGGGAAGCGCTCACCATCCAGCAGGCTGCGCGCCAGCGTGGCCTGGTTCCATTTGGCATCACCAAGGTCCAAGCGCGACACGGGAACCTCGACGTCCAGTGTGGCTTCGCGCCAGTTGTCGGGATCGAACTGCAGGCGTCCTTCACTGCCGGAGACCGTGCCCATCGCCTGCGAGTAACCCGCGTGGTCGATGGTGAACAGCACACGGGTATGCACCGGATCGAGGCGATAGGTATCTGCATCCGCCCAGGCGGGCGCGGTGGCAAGCAGCATCGGCAGCAGGGCCAGGCAGGGACGCATCGATGGCGGGCTCCGGAAGGGGGACGCTGTGATCATACGCACAGGCCCCTGCCAACGATGCGTGCATGGCTGCAACAGTTCGTGGTGGGTCTACCGGTGGAAACAGGCTGTTGCAGTCATGAACCCAGCCCTGTGTGACAATCGGACCAGGACAGGGGGTTCAGGATGACGAGCAGCTGGCGCCTGTGGTGTCGAGGCATCGTGGGCATGGGGCTGTTGCTGATGGCGTTGGCCACTGCAGCTGCGGCCCCGGACATGGCAGAAACACCGCGCCTGCGCCGTTTCGGTGCCGCCGAAGGCATGCCCTCGCGCATGGTGCTGGCGTTGGCCGAGGATCGCCAGGGGCATATCTGGGCGGCCACCGACGGCGGCCTGGTGCGCTATGACGGGGGCGCCCTGCGGGTCTGGGAACACGACCCCGAGCAGCCGGGCTCGCTGCCCGGCAATGAGATCGAGACCCTGCTGGTCGATCCCCTGGATCGCGTCTGGGTCGGCATCAATGGCAAGGGCGTGGCCCGGTTGGATGCCGACCGCGAACGCTTCAAGACCTTCGATGCGGTCAACGGCCCCTGCATGAGCCAGTTCTGGACGCTGGCCTACGCCGAGGATGCGCTTTGGATCGGCACCAGCAGCCAGGGGGTCTGCCGGTTCGGAGAGGACGGTAGCCTGCGCTTCTTCAAGCACGACCCGACCCGCCTGGACGGCCTGCCCAGCAACACCATCTACAGCAGCCTGGTTGACGCGCAGGGGCGGCTGTGGATCGGCACCGAGAGCGGGGTGGCGCGCTGGAATGGCCGCGGGTTCGAGTCCGTGGCAGCGCGTGAGCTGGGCGCGTTGAGCGTGCTGCGGATGAGCCGTGATCCGGATGGCTCGATCTGGATCGGCAGCCAGAACGACGGGCTGTACCGCATCGATGCACAGGACCGGGTCAGCCGTCCGCGCTGGAGCGACAGCGCCCGCCTGCGTTCGGCGCTGGTGCTGGCCGATCGCCAGGGAGGCTACTGGGCGGGCACGTCCGACGGCCTGCTGCGCGGCGACGCCAGCGCACTGCGGCGGCTCGAGGGCGACCGCGGCAGCGGCTTCCTCACTGCCCAGAGCGGCGTGCTTGATCTGCTGCAGGACCACGAGGGCGGATTGTGGGTGGCGCTGCTGACCCAGGGCCTGGCCTACCTGCCGCCGGACTGGCGCCGGTTTTCGATCTGGAACCAGCTGGACGGCAAGCCGCTGGACAGCCAGTACCTGCTGAGTGCAGCCAGCGATGGCCAGAATTACTACGTCGGCTCGGCACATGGCGTGTACCAGCTGGACGCGCAGGGAGCACTGAAGTTGCTGGCCAGCGATCGCGAGATCGGCAGCGGGGCAGTGTGGTCGGTGCTGCCGCGGCCGGGTGGGCGCCTGTGGCTGGGGCGTGCCGGCCGTATCAGCGTGTATGACCCGGCGACACGCGCGCTGCATGACTGGCACATCGAGGGGGGAGCCGACCTGCGCCAGCGCATCGACCTGATGCGCCAGGCACCCGACGGAACGATCTGGCTTTCGGTGATGAACCTGGGCCTGCAGCAGCGCAGTGCCGACGGCCGTGTGCTGCGCAGCTATCCGCTGGACGATTTCCGCAAGTCGGCCGATTCGCCTATCGAGCAGATCCGTTTCGACGCCCAGGGCAAGGTCTGGGTGATGGGCGACATGGGTCTCTGGCGCGAACAGTCCGGACGTTTCGAGCCGGTGCCGGGGGTCTCCCGTGGTCTGATCTACGATCTGGTGTGGATTGATCCGCAACAACTGTGGCTGGCCCGCCAGGGCGCGCTCGAGCGCTACCAGTGGGATGGCATGAGCCTGCGCCTGATCCAGCGCGTCGATGGAAGCGCCGGCGTGCCGCCAGTCAGCATGGGGGGCCTGGCGCTGGCCGACAACGGCCGCCTGTGGGCGACCACGCCGCGCGGTCTGCTGCGCTGGGATCCCAAGGCACGACGCCTGCAGTTGTTCAATGAACGCGATGGCCTTTCCGATGCCGAATTCACCAGCCGACCACCGGCGGTGAATGCCGATGGACGTGTGCTTGCGGTTGCCCAGACTGGCCTGGTGGCCTTCGACGTGAATGCCTCCGACGTTGTGTTGCCGGAATCATCACTGGTGATCGCCGAGGTCCGCGTGCGCCGCGACGATGCGCGTGGCTGGCAGCCGTTGCCGAACACCGGCACGTTGCTGCTGGGACCGGATGATCGTGATCTGCAGATCGACGCCCGACTCCTGTCGTACGCCAACCCGCAGGGCAACCGCTACCGCTTCCAGGTACGCGGTTACGACCAGAACTGGGTGGAGCAGGGCGGTGACGGCCAGCGCACGCTTTCCCGGTTGCCCACCGGCAGCTATGTCATCGAAGTGCAGGCAGCCACCTCCAGTGGCGCATGGACGCCTTCGCAGCAACTGCAGGTGAAAGTGCTTCCGCCCTGGTGGCGCAGCGGCATGGCGATCTTCGGCTACCTCCTGATCGGCTCGCTGCTGCTGCTCACCCTGGTGTGGTCGACCCGGGCGCGCCTGCGTCGCCGCCAGCAATGGCAGTTGACCGTGCACAAGCAGGAATTGGCCGAACAGGCCTCGCAGGCCAAGAGCCGGTTCCTTGCCACGCTGGGCCATGAGGTGCGCACGCCGATGACCGGCGTACTTGGCATGAGCGAGCTGCTGCTGGCCACGCCGCTGGACCCGGTGCAGCGCAGCTACGCCGGTTCGATCCAGCAGGCCGGCAGCCATCTGCTGCGCCTGGTGAACGATGCGCTGGACCTCGCACGCATCGAGGCCGGTCGATTGGAGCTGGACCTGCACCCGTTCGACCTGGTGGGCCTGCTCGACCAGGTACAGGCACTGATGCAGCCGATGGCGACGCAGCGCAAGCTGGAGTTCCAGCGTGGCGAAGATCCGCCTGGACCGATCAGTGTCAGCGGTGATGAGATGCGCGTGCGGCAGATCCTGCTCAATCTGCTGGGCAACGCGATCAAGTTCACCGAGCGCGGCCATGTCGGTCTGGCAGTGCGCCTGGAGGAGAACGGCGGTGGCCTTTGCTTCGAGGTGCATGACAGTGGCCCCGGCATCAATGCCGAGCAGCAGGATCGCCTGTTCCACCGCTTCGAACAGGCCGATGGCCCTCGTACGGCATCGCGCTACGGCGGCAGCGGACTGGGCCTGGCGATCTGCCAGGAGCTGGCCGTGGCAATGGGCGGGCGCATCGAAGTGGACAGCCAACCGGGCAAGGGCGCGCGCTTCCGGGTACGGTTGCCGCTGCCCTGGACGCGGCAGCCCGCCGTCGCAGCGGGCGATGTTCCGGCGCAGCCGAACCTGCCGCCGCTGCGCATCCTGCTGGTCGAGGACGATGTCACCGTGGCCGAGGTCATCGCGGGCCTGTTGCGCGGCCGCGGTCATGACGTGGTACACGTTCTGCATGGCCTGGGCGCGCTGTCGGAGATCGCCACCGATGGCTTCGACGTGGGCCTGCTCGATCTCGATCTGCCGGCGCTGGACGGCACCGCCATTGCCCGCCAACTGCGTGCCCTGGGGTACGAGCTGCCGTTGGTCGCGGTGACTGCCCGTTCCGATGCCTATGCCGAATCGCAGGTTCTGGCTGCCGGCTTCGATGGCTTCCTGCGCAAACCGGTTACCGGCGACATGCTGGTAGCGGCAATCGCCCAGTCCCGTGCAAAGCGACAGACGGCAACGTGAAAGCGTCGGCGCCTGGCGTGAACGGCGCTACTTTCGGTTTACCATGCCGACGCCCGCAGCGCGGGAATCATCAGGGCAGCGTGAGGAGGCAATCGGTGGTGTATCTGCGGGCGGCGATGCTGCTGCTGGTCCTGCTGTGCTGCCTGTCACCCGCTGCCGCGCAGCCGGTGCCGCCAAGCCCGCGCCAGGTGACAGTGTTCGACGGCCTGCCGTCCAACACTGTCAATCGGATGGCCGAAGATCGCTACGGCTACCTGTGGATTGCTACCAACGATGGCCTGGCCCGCTACGACGGGCGCAACTACCGGATCTGGCGTTCGGAGGACGGCCTGCGCGACAACCGCATCTGGACGGTACTGGTCGATGCGCGCAACCAGCTCTGGATCGGCACAGAGAATGCAGGCCTGGTGCGGATGTCGGCCGATCGCCGCCAACTGCATTTCTACGATCGCAGCAGCCAGCCGTTGATGGGCACCAACACGGTCTGGAGCCTGGCGACCACGCCGGACGGTTCGATCTGGTTCGGCACCCACGAGGGCGGGTTGTATCGCCTGGACAACCAGGACCGCCTGCAGCGTTTCCTGCCGGAAGCCAACAATCCGCGCAGTCTGCCGGCGGCATCGGTTCCGTATCTGGCGACACTGGCTGACGGCAGTCTGTGGGTTGGAACCAAGCACGGCGTTGCGCGCTGGACCGGCACCGATTTCGAGCGCATCGGCACCGACCTCATCCCCAGCCTCCTGATCAATGGCCTGACCGCCGAGCCCGACGGCAGCCTGTGGATCAGTACGATGGCCGGAGCCATCGTGCGCCGCCCCGATGGTCGCTTCGAGGCGCCGCCGTGGAAGCTGCCCGAGGGCGAGCAGGTGCTGGGCATGATGCTGCGCGATGAACAGGCCGGGTACTGGCTGGACACCCGCACAGGCCTCGGCCGTGCAGTCGACGGCCAGTACCAGACCGTCCCGTTGTACAGCGCGGTGGCACGCGGCCCGGTGCGACCGAACTGGACTGGCGCCTACGAGGACCGTGAAGGCGGCATCTGGTTGGCCAGCACCAACGCCGGGCTGTGGCATCTGCTGCCCCGCTGGTGGCAGTTCTCGGTGCTGTCGCGGCTGGAGGACGACCCCCGCTCGCTGCGCAACGCTTTCGTGCTGGGCACCAGCCCATCCAGCAATGGCGGCATCTGGACGGTAGGCAGCCATGGTGCGCTGGACCGCTTCGACCCGAACACCGGCAAGGTCGAGCAGCACCGTACCTGGGTGAACGGAATGCACTGGCTGACGTCGGTGCGCGAGGACCGCCGCGGACAGGTCTGGATCGGCTCGAATGACGCCCTGCTGCGTTACGACCCGAAGCGGCGCGATCTGCGACGCTGGGGCCGTGATGCCGGTGCCGACGCAACCATGGAAGGCGTCATCGAATCGATGACGACCTGTGACGGCGACAGCCTCTGGCTGATGCTGTCGTCGGGCCTGCAGCAGCGCGACCTCGATGGGCGCCTGCGTCGCCAGCTCAACAATGGCCAGCGTGGTCTGCAGCAGGGGCAGCTCAATCTTGATGTGGAATGCGGGCCGCAGGACCATGTGTGGCTGGCCAGCAGCCGCGGCCTGCTGCAGTGGTTGCCGGAAAGCGAGCGCTTCCAGCCGGTGCCGGGCGCTCCGGCGACCGCGATCCATGCCTTGCACGTCGGTCGTGATGGCCAGGTCTGGCTGTCCGAAGATGGGCGCCTGTCGCGCTATCGCTGGAGCCAGGGGCGGCTGGAACGGCAGACCGTGGTCGGCGCCGAGCAGGGCTACCCGGCGATCTCGGCGTCCGGGCTGGTGGTCGACGCGCAGGGCGTGGCCTGGGCGACCAGCGCGCGCGGCCTGGTGCGGGTCGGTGCCGATGGCCAGAGCGTGCGCCTGTATGGTGTGCACGATGGCCTGCCCAGCCAGGAGTTCCGCGAGCACACGCTGGTGATGTCGGGGGACGGCCATCTGGTAGCCGGCACGCCGGCTGGCGTGGTGGTGTTCGACCCGGAACAGGTGCGGCCCTCGGTACGGCGCGCGCCGCTGGTGATCGAACGGGTCGAAGTCCGCCGCAACGAGCAGGTGCTGGACCTGACCCATGACACGCCGTTGCAGATCGCCGATGGCGACCGTGACCTGCGCATCGTCGCGCGGCTGCTGTCGTTCGCCGATTCTGCCTCCAACAGCTACCGCTACCGGCTGGCCGGCTATGACCCCGATTGGGTGGAAGTGGGGCCCGCCGGCGAGCGTCTTTTCTCGCGTCTGGCCCCGGGCAGCTATCGCCTGGAAGTCCAAGCGCGCTCGGCCGACCACGTCTGGTCGCGGGTGCAGAGCCTGGAGTTCCGCGTGCAGCCGCCGTGGTGGCGCAGCCTGTCCGGGTTGCTGGTACTGGCTTCCATCGCACTGCTGCTGACCAGTTGGTTTGCCTGGCTGTACCGCCGCCGCCTGCAGCGTCGCCACGCCTATCAACTGGCATTGCACAAGCAGGAACTGGCCGAGCAGGCATCGGCGGCCAAGACCCGTTTCCTCGCCAATCTTGGCCACGAGATACGTACGCCGATGACCGGTGTGCTCGGCATGAGCGAACTGCTGTTGGCCTCGCCGCTGGATCCACAGCAGCGCGGTTATACGCAGTCGATCCGTCACGCTGGCGAACATCTGCTGCACCTCGTCAACGATGCGCTGGACCTGGCACGTATCGAGTCCGGGCGACTGGAACTGCAGTCCAAGCCGTTCGCGCTGAGCTGCCTGCTGCAGGATCTGGCGGCGCTGATGGGGCCGCTGGCCGCACAGAAGGGCCTGCGCTTCACCCTCGACAACCAGCTGCCGCCTGGCCTGCAGGCCACGGGAGACTCGATGCGGGTGCGGCAGATCCTGCTCAACCTGCTCTCGAACGCGGTGAAGTTCACCAGCCGCGGCACCATCACCCTGCATGCGCGCAGCGACGCTGAGCTGCGCGCGCTGCATTTCGAAGTGCGTGACACCGGTCCGGGCATCAGTCAGGAACAGCAGCAGCGTCTGTTCCGCCGTTTCGAGCAGGCCGACGGCGCCCGCACTGCCGCGCAGTACGGCGGCAGCGGTCTGGGCCTGGCGATCTGCCGCGAACTGGCACAGGCAATGCAGGGGCGTATCCAGGTGGAGAGCCAGCTGGGCCGAGGCACCTGCTTCGGCGTGACGCTGCCGTTGCCGCTGGTGGTCGATGCCAATGCCGAAGCGGATGGCGAAACGCACCGCGAGGACGCGGCCAACATGCCGCCACTGCGGGTGCTGCTGGTCGAGGATGACGCGACCGTGGCCGACGTGGTGCGCGGCCTGCTGAGTGCGCGTGGGCATGAGGTGGTGCATGCGGGCCATGCGCTGGCGGCGCTGCGTGAAATCAGTGCCGGCGATTTCGACGTCGGCCTGCTGGACCTGGACCTGCCCGGCCTGAGCGGTTTCGAACTGGCCCAGCACCTGCGCAACCAGGGCTACATGCTGCCGCTGCTGGCAGTGACCGCGCGGACCGATCCGGACCTGCAGCAGCAGGTGGAAGCGGCAGGCATCGGTGGCTTCCTGCGCAAGCCGGTGACCGGCGAGCTGCTGGTGGAAGCGATCGCCAGGGTGATGGGCAGGTAGGGTTTATTGCAGGGCTTGCAGCCCTGCACCTGCAGAATCAGCGTCAACGTCAAAGCCTGCATTCCGTGGGATGGCGGGGTGGGTCCGGTTGCGGGGGACGCTGCAAGTACGTCCATGTAGGCTCGGTCGCCGCATCCATTCGGCTCACGCCCCCTCAACCGGACCCACCCCGCCTTCGACAGATTTCCGCGATCAGTCGGAGCACGGGGTCGGATCCCGTTGCTGCCCAACGGGCTCTGACCCCAATCTGGAATTCGATATCTGACAGATGTGTCGACCAAGGTCGACACCTACCAACAACCGCGCGTTCCAACAGTCGCCGTTACCCACAGCCGCGTGAACCCGTCAGAGGTGGGGCGGTGTGGGCTTGCAGGACCGTTGGCGCCATGGATGGCGCCATCGAGCCCCCATGGATGGGTTTA
>NZ_JAWJTI010000062.1:0-10557 GCF_032911525.1 Stenotrophomonas veracruzanensis | reverse complement strand
GTGCCGGCCAGCGCCCGGCACTTCCAGGTCAACGGCCCAGCGCGCGGCGGATCTCCTCCAGCGCACTGGGATCATCCAGCGTCGACAGGTCACCCGGGTCGCGCTGTTCGGCCAGCGCCTGCAACGAGCGCCGCAGCAGCTTGCCCGAACGGGTCTTGGGCAGTGCATTGACCACATGCACATGCGCCGGGCGCGCAACCGCGCCAAGCGAGGTCGTCACCGTCGCCATCATCTCGGCCACCACCGGCGCCGGATCCTCGCCATCGAGCCCCTGCTTGAGGGTGACGAACACCAGCGGCACCTGCCCCTTCAGTTCATCCTTGACCCCGATCACGGCGGCCTCGGCCACGCGCGGATGGCTGGAAATGGCCTCCTCGATCTCGCGCGTGCCCAGGCGGTGCCCGGCCACATTGATCACATCATCGGTGCGACCGAGGATGAAGGTGTAACCATCATCGTCGCGGATCGCCCAGTCCAGCGAGCTGTACAGCAGTTCCTTGAAGTGGCTGAAGTAGCTCTGCAGGAAACGGCTGTCGTCGTTCCACACCGTGCTCATACAGCCCGGCGGCAGCGGCGGCGACACCACCAGCACGCCCTTCTGCCCCGGTGCGACTTCCTCGCCGGTGTTCTCGTCGATCACCTTCATCCGGTAACCGAGATTGGGGAACCCGGGCGAGCCGAAACGCACCGGCTTCATCTCCAGGCCCGGCAGCAGGGTCAGCGCCGGCCAGCCGGTTTCGGTCTGCCAGTAGTTGTCGATGATCGGCTTGCCGAGCGCTTCGCTGATCCAGTGCGCGGTCGGCTCGTCCAGCGGCTCGCCGGCCAGGAACAGGTACTTCAGCGCGCGCAGATCGTGGCGATGGATGAAGTCCGCGTCGTGCTTCTTCAGCACGCGGATGGCGGTGGGCGACGAGAACATCGTGCGCACGTTGTACTGCTCGCACAGCGCCCACCAGATGCCCGGATCCGGATTCGTCGGCAGCCCTTCGTACAGCAGCGAGGTGCAGCCACCGATCAGCGGGCCGTACACGTTGTAGGAATGGCCCACCGCCCAGCCGACATCGGAGGTGGAGAACATCACCTGGCCCGGCTTGCAGTCGAACACGGTCTCCATCGACTGGGCCATTGCCACCGCATAGCCACCCACGTCGCGCTGCACGCCCTTCGGCTTGCCGGTGGTGCCGGAGGTGTACAGCAGGTAGCTCGGCTCACTCGCTTCCAGCCACTGCACCGGCACATCCACTTCCCCGATCTGTGCACGCAGCGTGGCGTAGTCCACATCACGGCCCGGCACGCGGGGTTCGGCGGCATCCAGCCCGCGCGACACGATCAGCACATGCGGTGGCGGCGAAGCCGCTTCGGCGCAGGCCGCGTCAACCATCGGCTTGTACGGAATCAGCTTGCCACCGCGCATGCCGGCATCGGCGGCGATGAGCAGCTTCGGCTTCGCATCGTTGATGCGCAGCGCCAGGTTGTGCGCGGCAAAGCCCCCGAACACCACCGAGTGCACCGCACCGATGCGCGCGCAGGCCAGCATCGCGAACACGGCTTCGGCCATGTTCGGCATGTAGATCACCACGCGGTCACCGTGACCGACACCGAGGTGCCTGAGCACGGCGGCGAAGTCGTTCACTTCGCGATACAGCTGGCGATAGGTGATCTCGCGGGTGCTGTTGGTCTCGGTGGAAATGGCGACCAGCGCGAGCTGGTCGGCGCGCTCGGCCAGGTGGCGGTCGACGGCGTTGTAGCAGAGATTGGTTTCACCGCCGACGAACCAGCGCCGGAACGGCGGGTTGCTGTAGTCGAGCACCTGCTGCGGTGGTTTGTGCCAATGGATGCGCTTGGCTTCCTCGCCCCAGAAGGCCTCCGGCTCGTCGATCGAGCGACGGTAGGTTTCCTCGTAGTTCATGACGCAGCCCTCCCAGACAAAGTCATGGGTTCGAGGATAGTCCGGCGCTGCCGCGCGGGCCGCCCTACCTTGGTAGGGGGGTGGGGTTTGTTATGCAGGGCTTGCAGCCCTGCACCTGCACAAGCCGATGCAACAGCGGAAGCTGGCTTACTGGGGAATGGCGGGGTGGGTCCGGTTGCGGGGGACGCCGTGAATCCGTCCATGGAGGCTCGGTCGCCGCATCCATGCGGCTCACGCCCCCCGCAACCGGACCCACCCCGCCTTCGACAGATTCCGCGATCTGTCGGAACGGCATATTGTTCTGGTCGGTGTCGACCTTGGTCGACTGCTCTGGTAGGTGTCGACCTGGGTCGACTGCTCTGGTAGGTGTCGACCTTGGTCGACACGGTAGATCCACGCCATGCGTGGATGATTCATTCGATATCTGAAAGAAAAATCGTGTCGACCAAGGTCGACACCTACCAACAGCTGCGCGGAACAACGGCCACCGGCTGCCAAGCCTACAGGGACGTACTTGCGGCGTCCCCGCACTCCGACACCGTCCCGCCAACTCACGTATAGCCCGCTTTTGACGTTGACGTTGATTCTGCAGGTGCAGGGCTGCAAGCCCTGCCGAACCCCTAGAACGGAGCTGCAGACTCGAACGCGAGCGCCGCGCCCGTCACCGGGTGGGTGAACTGCAGGCTGCGCGCATGCAGATGCACGCGCTGCGCCGGTGCGGCGCCATACAGCACGTCACCGACGATGGGATGGCCAAGACTGGCCATGTGCAGACGCAGCTGATGGCTGCGGCCAGTGATCGGTTCCAACGCCACGCGGGTGCGCTGCGCTTCAACATCACGCGCCATGACGCGCCAGCGCGTCAGCGCCGGCTTGCCGCGTTCGTGATCGACCATCTGCTTCGGCCGGTTCGGCCAGTCCACGATCAACGGCAGGTCCACTTCGCCGGCATCACCCTCGAGTAGCCCCTGCACCACCGCTTCATACCGCTTGCCAACCTGGCGCTGCTCGAACTGCATCGACAACGCCGCCTGCATGTCCTTGCCACGCGCATGCAGCAGCAGCCCGGAGGTCACCTGGTCCAGCCGATGCACGGTCAACGCGTCCGGGTACAGCGCCTGCAGGCGCGCGACCATGCAGTCCTGGTTCTCGGCGCTGCGGCCTGGCACGGACAGCAGGCCGGCCGGCTTCTCGGCCACCAGCAGCGCGTCGTCGATGTAATGCAGGTGGATCATGCGGTTCCGTATCCGTCGAAACAGAAACGGGGAAGCCGAAGCCTCCCCGTTTTCTGCGTACCGGCCGGAGCCGGTACCGCCTGCATCAGCCCAGCAGGTGGGCGACGCCGGCGCGCTCTTCTTCCAGCTCGGCCAGGGTCTTGTCGATGTACTTCTGGCTGAAGTCGTCGATCGGCAGATCCTTGACCAGGGTGTACTTGCCGTTCTCGGTGGTCACCGCGAAGCCGAAGATCACGCCTTCCGGAATGCCGTAGGAACCATCGGACGGTACGCCCATGGTGACCCACTTGCCGTTGCTGCCCAGCACCCAGTCACGCACGTGGTCGATCGCTGCATTGGCGGCCGAAGCGGCCGAGGACGAGCCACGGGCCTCGATGATCGCCGCGCCGCGCTTGCCGACGGTCGGGATGAAGGTGTTGGCGTTCCACTCCTGGTCGTTGATCGCATCGGCGATCGACGCGCCATCGGCGGTGGCGAAACGGTAGTCGGGGTACATGGTCGGGCTGTGGTTGCCCCACACGACCAGCTTCTCCATGCCACCGACCGGCTTGCCGAGCTTGGTCGACAGCTGGCTCAGGGCACGGTTGTGATCCAGGCGCAGCATGGCGGTGAAGTTTTCCGGCTTCAGGTCCGGAGCCGACTTCATTGCGATGTAGGCATTGGTGTTGGCCGGGTTGCCGACCACCAGCACCTTCACGTCACGGCTGGCGACCTTGTTCAGCGCTGCGCCCTGGGCGGTGAAGATCTTGGCGTTTTCCAGCAGCAGGTCCTTGCGCTCCATGCCCGGGCCACGCGGACGCGCGCCGACCAGCAGGGCGATGTCGGCGTCCTTGAACGCCACTTCAGCATCATCGGTGCCGACCATGCCGGCCAGCAACGGGAAGGCGCAGTCTTCCAGTTCCATCATCACGCCCTTCAGGGCGGCCTGGGCCTTGTCGACCGGCAGTTCCAGCAGCTGCAGGATGACCGGCTGGTCCTTGCCCAGCATTTCGCCGGAGGCGATGCGGAACAGCAGGGCATAACCGATCTGGCCGGCGGCGCCGGTCACGGCAACACGAACGGGTGCTTTCATGGGGGTTTCCTCTTGCTTGCAAGCGTTTGATGGGACGCCGCAGGCATGGCCACGCAGGCCGGGCGGGCGGCGGGGAACAGGGAAACGGCCACCCGTGGGTGGCCGTTTCGAAGGGGAATCAGGCGGCGAGGTGCTTGTTCCACTCGGCGACGCGGTCGGCCTGGGCGGCCAGCACGGCGTCGACGTCGCCTTCCAGGGTGATCGAATGGATCACGTCGCCCTGCTTGACCGAATCGACGATGGCCTGGCCTTCCAGGACCTTGCCGAAGACGGTGTGGCGGCCGTCCAGCCAGTCGGTCTTGATGTGGGTGATGAAGAACTGGCTGCCGTTGGTGTTCGGGCCGGCGTTGGCCATCGACAGCGAGCCGACCTCGTGCTTCACGCCATTCTTCTCGTCTTCGAACTTGTAGCCCGGGCCGCCGGTGCCACGACCCTGCGGGCAGCCGCCCTGGATCATGAAGTCGGCGATCACGCGGTGGAAGATCAGGCCGTCATAGAAGCCGTGCTTGACCAGGTTCACGAAGTTGGCCACGGTCAGCGGCGCCTTGTCGGCGAACAGCTCGACCTTGATCGGGCCCTGGGTGGTGTCGAAAGTGGCGATGAGGGACATGAAGATCCTTGATGCAGAGGGGAACGCGTCTAGCCACCTAGTTTACACCTGCCTCGTGGCGGCGGCGGCTTCGACCATCGGTGGAGACGCCGGCTTCAGCCACCGGACGGGCAGCGCCGTCTGTCCCTCCTGGCGGCCTGGGCCGGAGCGCTGGACAGCCACCTGAATGGCGCCCCGGACCGGCGTGAAATCCATCTTTTCGCGAATCGTCAAGTTCGACGTATAATGTTGGACTTCTTTTTCCAAATCCGGCGCCGACTGGCCCCCTTTCGTATGTCCATCGAAAATCTTCGCAACATCGCCATCGTCGCTCACGTCGACCATGGCAAGACCACCCTGGTCGACCAGCTGCTGAAGCAGTCCGGCACCCTGTCCGAGCGCACCGTCCTCGCCGAGCGCGTGATGGACAGCAACGACCAGGAAAAGGAACGCGGCATCACCATCCTGGCCAAGAACACCGCCATCACCTGGGAAGACAAGAAGACCGGCATCAAGAACCGGATCAACATCGTCGACACCCCCGGCCACGCCGACTTCGGCGGTGAGGTCGAGCGCGTGCTGTCGATGGTCGACACCGTGCTGATCCTGGTCGATGCGATGGACGGCCCGATGCCGCAGACCCGCTTCGTGACCCAGAAGGCCTTCGCGATGGGCTTCAAGCCGATCGTCGTGGTCAACAAGATCGACCGTCCGGGCGCGCGTCCGGAATGGGTGATCGACCAGGTCTTCGACCTGTTCGACAAGCTCGGCGCCACCAATGAGCAGCTGGACTTCCCGATCGTCTACGCCTCGGCCCTGAACGGCTACGCCGGCCTGGAAGACACCGTGCGCGACGGCGACATGACCCCGCTGTACGAAGCGATCATGCAGCACGCCCCGCGTCCGGAAGTGGACCCGGAAGGCCCGTTCCAGATGCGCATCAGCCAGCTGGACTACAACAACTTCGTGGGCGTGATCGGCATCGGCCGCATCCAGCGCGGCACCCTGAAGAAGAACATGCAGGTTGCGGTCATCGACCGTGAAGGCAAGAAGCGCAACGGCAAGGTTGCGCAGGTGCTGGGCTTCCTGGGCCTGGAGCGCATCGAGCAGGACACCGCCGAAGCCGGTGACATCGTGGCCATCTCCGGCATTCCGGAGCTGACCATCTCCGACACCCTGTGCCACCCGGATACCCCCGAAGCCCTGCCGGCGCTGACCGTCGACGAGCCGACCATCTCGATGACCTTCCAGGTCAACAACTCGCCGTTCGCCGGCAACAAGGACCTGTCCGGTGGCAAGTTCCTGACCAGCCGCCAGATCAAGGACCGCCTGGACCGCGAGCAGGTCCACAACGTGGCCCTGAAGGTCGAACAGCTGGAAGACGCCGACAAGTTCCTGGTCTCCGGCCGTGGCGAACTGCACCTGTCGGTGCTGATCGAGAACATGCGTCGCGAAGGCTACGAGCTGGCCGTGTCGCGCCCGGAAGTGATCATCAAGGAAATCGACGGCCAGATGATGGAGCCGATCGAGCAGCTGGTGGTGGACATCGAAGAAATCCACCAGGGCGGCGTGATGGAAAAGCTCGGCACCCGCAAGGGCCAGCTGAAGAACATGGAACCGGATGGCAAGGGCCGTGTGCGCCTGGAGTACCAGATCCCGGCCCGTGGCCTGATCGGTTTCCAGAACGAGTTCAAGACCCTCACCCAGGGTTCGGGCCTGCTGTTCCACGTGTTCGACCACTACGGTCCGAAGGAACAGGGCGCGATCGCCAAGCGCATCAACGGCGTGATGATCGCCAATGCGCCGGGCACCACGCCGGCCTACTCGCTGGGCCCGCTGCAGGAGCGCGGCAAGCTGTTCGCTGCTGAAGGCGACAACGTGTATGAAGGTCAGCTGGTCGGCATCCACTCCAAGGACAACGACCTGACCGTCAACGCGATCAAGACCAAGCCGCTGACCAACATGCGCGCTTCGGGCAAGGACGATGCGATCCAGCTGACCCCGGCGATCAAGTACTCGCTGGAACAGGCCCTGGACTTCATCGAAGACGACGAGCTGGTCGAGATCACCCCGAAGGAGATCCGTCTGCGCAAGAAGTTCCTGACCGAAAGCGACCGCAAGAAGGCTTCGCGCGGCGGCTGAGCCAGCACCCCGTGAACCAGAGCGGCTACAACCCGGATCCACACCGGCATCCGGGTCTCCATGTCATCGCCCTGCTCGAAGCGAGCAAGGCGATGCTGGCACTGTTGGCCGCCACCGGGCTGGAAGTGCTCGGACCGCAGCCGCTGCGGCACGGCATCATGGTCCTGATCCGGCGTTTCAGCCTGGACCCGGACCATGGCACCCTGCCCTCGCTGCTGCACATGATCAGCCCCGACGCGGTCCACCTGGCCGCGGCGGGGATGATCGGCTACGGCCTGCTGCACCTGGTCGAAGCCTGGGGCCTGTGGCGGGCCAAGGCCTGGGCGTCCTGGCTGGGCTGCCTGACCGCCTCGCTGTACCTGCCCTTCGATATCTTCGCGATCATCCGCCATCCCGGCTGGCCGTCGTGGACGATCCTGGCGATCAACCTGATCGTGGTCTACGTCCTCGCCCGCGACCTGCGCAAGCGCCACCGCTGAGCACCGGCTACACTGGGGATTGGAGCCGACCAAGCCGCCCCATGCGCCCGTCCTTGCCGCCTCTGCTGACCTGCCTGCTCGCCGCGCTGCCTGCGCTGCTTTCGGCTGGCTGCAGCCAGGCCACGCCCAGCGCGCATGCGGCCGAACCTGCGAGCCGCAACGTGCCGTTCCCGTACGCCGAAACCGATGTCACCGACCTGCAGGCGCGGATGACCGCCGGTGAACTGGACAGCACCACCCTGACCCAGGCCTACCTGCAGCGCATCGCTGCCCTGGACCGCACCGGGCCGCGCCTGCGCGCGGTGATCGAGCTCAACCCCGATGCCCTGAAGGAAGCCGCCGCGCGCGACCGCGAGCGCCGTGATGGTCGCCTGCGTGGCCCGCTGCATGGCATCCCGCTGCTGTTGAAGGACAACATCAACGCCGCGCCGATGGCCACCAGCGCCGGCTCGCTGGCGCTGCAGGGATTCCGTCCGGACGATGCATACCTGGTACGGCGGCTGCGCGAAGCCGGTGCGGTGGTGCTGGGCAAGACCAATCTGAGCGAATGGGCCAATTTCCGCGGCAATGATTCGATCTCCGGTTGGAGCGCGCGTGGCGGCCAGACCCGCAATCCCTATCGGCTGAGCCATTCGCCCTGTGGCTCCAGCAGCGGCAGCGCGGTGGCCGTGGCCGCCAACCTGGCCAGCGTGGCGATCGGCACCGAGACCGACGGCAGCATCGTCTGCCCGGCGGCGATCAACGGTGTGGTCGGCCTGAAACCGACGGTCGGCCTGGTCAGCCGCGACGGCATCATCCCGATCTCCTTCAGCCAGGACACCGCTGGACCGATGGCGCGCAGTGTCGCCGACGCCGCCGCTGTACTGACCGCGATCGCGGGCCGCGATGATGCCGACCCGGCCACCGCGACCATGCCCGGCCGTGCGGTCTACGACTACACCGCGCGCCTGGACCCGCAGGGCCTGCGCGGCAAGCGCATCGGCCTGCTGCAGACACCGCTGCTGAAGTACCGTGGCATGCCGCCACTGATCGAACAGGCGGCAACCGAGCTGCGTCGCGCCGGCGCCGTGGTGGTGCCGGTGGAGCTGCCCAACCAGGGCGCCTGGGCCGAGGCCGAGCGCACGCTGCTGCTGTACGAATTCAAGGCCGGGCTGGAGCGCTACTTCAGCACCCACCGCGCACCACTGCGCAGCCTGGCCGAACTGATCGCCTTCAACCAGGCGCACAGCAAGCAGGAACTGGGCCTGTTCGGCCAGGAGCTGCTGGTGGAGGCCGATGCCACCGCCGGCCTGGCCGACCCCGCCTACATCCGCGCGCGCAGCGATGCGCGCCGCCTGGCCGGCCCGGAAGGCATCGACGCCGCCCTCGCCACCCATCAGCTTGACGCCCTGGTGGCACCAACCACCGGCGTGGCTTGGCCGATCCGCAGCGAAGGCGACGACTTCCCCGGCGAGAGCTACAGCGCCGCCGCCGTGGCCGGTTATCCCAGCCTGACCGTGCCGATGGGCCAGATCGATGGCCTGCCGGTCGGCCTGCTGTTCATGGGCACCGCCTGGAGCGAACCGAAGCTGATCGAAATGGCCTACGCCTACGAACAGCGCACGCGCGCACGGCGCCCCCCGCACTTCGATACCGATGCGCTGATCGATGCCGGGGAGCCGTGATCGTGTTTCTGTAGAGCCGAGCCCACGCTCGGCTTCAACGGAAAATCGAAAGCAGCCGAGCATGGCTCGGCTCTACAGCGGCTGGTCGGGCTCCACCGATACGATCGCCGCCTCACCATCTTCAGCACCCGGCGAGCGCACATCCGCAGTGCGCGCCCTCGGACCATGCGGCATATCCAGCTCGTCTTCGTGTTGCAGCCGCGCACGCACCTGCGGCAACGACTGCGGATGCTCACGTGCGAGGAAATCGAGCATGCGTTCGCGCACCAGGCAACGCAGGTCGAAGGCATCACCGGAGCTGCGCGCGCTGACCAGCAGGCGCACCTGGATCGCACGCTCGCTGGTCTCGGTCACCTGGGTCACGCAGACCCGGCCATCCCACAGCGCTTCGCCCCGGCAGATGCGCTCCAGCTCGGCGCGGATCGCCGCAATGGGCGCGCGGTAGTCCAGCCAGAAGAATGCGGTACCGAGCAGGTCGGCGCTGCGCCGCGTCCAGTTCTGGAACGGGTTCTCGATGAACCAGGTCAGCGGCACCACCATCCGCCGCTCATCCCAGATCCGCACCACCACGTAGCTGCTGCCGATCTCCTCGATGCGTCCCCACTCGCCCTCGACGATCACCACGTCGTCCAGGCGGATCGGCTGCGTCAGTGCGATCTGCAGGCCGGCGATGAGGTTGCCGAACACCGGCTTGGCGGCGATGCCCGCCACCAGTCCGATCAGGCCCGCCGACGCCAGCAGCGCCGTGCCGATCTTCTGCACCATCGGGAAGGTCAGCAGCACCAGCGATGCGCCCAGCACGATGATGCCGCCCATCAGCACACGGCTGAGCACCCGCGTCTGGGTCTGGATGCGGCGCGCTTCCAGGTTGTCGGAGACATCGATGGGATGGCTGCGCAGGATCGCGCGCTCGCCCGCCGCCACCGCGCGTACCAGCAGCCAGACGAAGCAGGCCATCAATGCGATGTGTAGTCCGTGCTGCAGATGGCCCAGCAACGGATCCTGCAATGGCGTCGCCTGCAAGGCGGGAATCAAGAGCAGCAGCGGCCACGCGGTGGCCATCGGCAGCCCGAGCACGCGCCCGATGCGCGCACGCCGGCGATCACGCCCTTTCAGCCGGTGATGGATCCACAGGATCAGCCACGCGCCGATGCCGCCCACCACCACGGCCAATCCCAACGGCCATGCGTAGGCCTGTGCGCTCTGCCAGTGCACCGTTGCCACCTCCAGTCGAACAACCAGTGGACAGCCTCGCGCATGGCGCATGAGCGTTACGTCAGCCGTTCGTAAGCAGGGTGTTGGTCGGCAGGGCTTGCAGCCCTGCACCTGCTGCGTGCTGGAGCAACAGCAACAGCCGAAGCAGAAGCAGAAGCAGAAGCGGATTTCCTGTGGGATGGCGGGGTGGGCCCGGTTGCGGGAGACGCCGTAAACCCTTCCATGGGGGCTTGGCCGCGGCATCCATGCCGC
>NZ_JAWJTI010000061.1:0-12417 GCF_032911525.1 Stenotrophomonas veracruzanensis | reverse complement strand
TTGCCGTGTGCGCAGGACAGCGCACACGAGCAAGGCGCCATCGAGCCTACAGGGACGTACTTGCGGCGTGTCCTGCACGCCCATGCCCTCAGCCTCCCCCCGCATCAGGAAGGCGCTGCTTTGGCTTTGGCTTTGAGCTTCAAAAAGCGGGCCGGCGGGCCGCAGGCCCGCCAGCGAACACCTCACCCCGCCACGATGTACTGCTGCAGCTGGTCCAGCTCGCGCCGCTGCGCATCGATCACCGACTTCACCAGGTCGCCGATGGAGATCACCCCCAGCACCTGCGCGCCCTCCACCACCGGCAGATGGCGGATGCGGTAGTCGGTCACCAACTGCAGGCAGTGCTCCACCTGCTCGCCCGGCGAGACCGTCACCACCTGCGCCGTCATGATCTCCGCCACCGCCGTATCGCGTGACGAACGATCACGCAGCACGATCTTGCGTGCGTAATCGCGCTCGGACAGGATGCCGACCAACCGCGGCCCGTCCATCACCAGCACCGCACCGATGCCCTTCTCCGCCATCAACCGGATCGCATCGATCACCGCCGCCTCCGGCGCGACCGCATGTACTTCAGGAGACTTGCCGTCCAACAGTTGCCGTACCGTCGTCATCTGCCTGCCCTCCGAGGGTGGGTTGCAGTGCCGAGTCTGCCACGGCGGATGCTAGCCACGCGTCAACCAGGTACAGCGGCCGCTGCTTGGACTCTTCGTACAGCCGTCCCAGGTACTCACCGATCAGGCCCAGCGCAATCAACTGCACCCCGCCCAGGAACAGGATCACCGCCATCATCGTCGGCCAGCCCGCCACCCGGTCGCCATACAGCGCCGCCTTCACGATCACCCATACGCCGAAGACGAAGGCCACCGCTGCCGTTGCCAGTCCCAGGTAGGTCGCCGCCCGCAGCGGCACGGTGGAAAAGCCGGTAATGCCCTCCAGCGCGAAGTTCCACAGCCGCCACAGACTGAACTTGCTGGTGCCGGCCACTCGCGCGTGACGGTGATAGGGCACTGCGATCCGCTTGAAACCGACCCAGCTGAAAAGCCCCTTCATGAAACGGTGGCGCTCGCGCATCTCGCGCAGCGCACTCAACGCACGCGGCGACAGCAGGCGGAAATCACCGGTATCGGCCGGGATCGGCGTGCGCGACAGGCGCCCCATCACCCGGTAGAACACCGCCGCCGTGGCACGCTTGATCCAGGCCTCACCATCGCGGGCCATGCGCGTGCCGTAGACGTTGTCATGGCCCTCGCGCCAGCGCGCGACGAATTCCGGTACCAGCTCCGGCGGGTCCTGGCCGTCGGCGTCAAGGATCATCGCCGCTCCGTCGCGCACCAGGTCCAGGCCGGCGGTCAGCGCGGCTTCCTTGCCGAAGTTGCGCGAGAGCTTCAGCGCGGACACCCGTGCATCGGACTGGGCCAGGCGGGCGATCACCTCCCAGGTGCCGTCATGGCTGCCGTCATCCACATAGAGGATGTGGCCTTCGATATCGGGCATGCCGTCCAGCACGGCACACAACCGCGGATGCAGCAACGGCAGTGCCAGGGCCTCGTTGTAGGCGGCGATGACAAAGGTAAGCCGTTCGCGGGTCATGCCCCGATTGTACGTTGCCGCCGCCCGCAGATCAGGCGTCGTGGGCCCTCATTCTTCCGACAGGTACGCGGCCCCGCCCAGCTGCCGTGCCTGCCGCTGGATCCACGCCGCGCGCCGCTGTACGTACGGCCCTGGTTTTGCCGCGTTGTAGCGCCGCGGTGCCGGCAGCACTGCCGCCAGCCGCGCGCTCTCGGCCGGGCTCAGGCGCGCCGCGTCCTTGCCCCAGAACGCCTGCGCCGCTGCTTGCGCCCCGTACACGCCATCACCGAACTCGGCGATGTTGGCGTACACCTCAAGGATGCGCTCCTTCGGCCACAGCGCTTCGATCAGCACCGTGTACCAGACCTCCAGACCCTTGCGGATCCAGCTGCGGCCCTGCCAGAGGAACAGGTTCTTGGCCACCTGCTGGCTGATCGTGCTGGCGCCACGCAGGCGCCCGCCCTTGGCATTGTGGTCGCGGGCCTTTTCGATGGCCTGCAGGTCGAAGCCGTTGTGTTCGGGGAAGCGCTGGTCTTCGGCCGCCACCAGCGAGATCGGCAGGCTCGGGGCCATCTGGTCGAGGTCGCGCCACTGGTAATGCAGGCGATACGACCAGTCAGCCTCGCCCAGCGCCTCGCCATAGCGCCACAGCATGACCGTGGACACCGGAGGATCGATGAACCGCAGCACCAGCACCTGCAGGCAACTGAAGGCCGCCAGCAGCACCGGCAGCCACAGCAGCTGTTTCCAGCGCCAGCGCCTGCGGCGCGGGACGTCCGCCCCGGCCTCCACCTTGTGCTGCTCTCCCCCTGCCCCCATTACTGGTGCATCCTTCTTCTGTCTGGTTGTCGGCGCATTATCCGGCAACCGCCCTCGTTTACGCGCGATATGAGCCGATGACCGCCAACTCCGATTCCCTGATCCGCTTCCTGCTCCCCGACGCTGGCGTCCGTGGTGTCCATGTGCGCCTGCAGGCCACCTGGCAGGAAATCCTGTCCCACGCCGCGTACCCGGATACGGCCGCCGAACTGCTCGGCGAGGCCTGCGTGGCCTCGGCGCTGTTCACCGGCCACACCAAGATCGATGGCCGCCTCTCGATCCAGCTGCGCAGCAGCACCGCCCTGCGCACCCTGTTCGCTGAATGCACCGCCGCAGGCACCCTGCGCGGTATTGCCCAGCTCAGCGAAGGCGTCGACGCGCCGCGCGACCTGTCCAGCCTGGGCGACGACGCCCTGCTCGCGATCACCATCGAAAACCCTGGCCTGGACCCGCGCGAGCCGCAGCGCTACCAGAGCCTGGTCGCGCTGACAGCGCCGGAGCTGGACGAAGCCTTCGAGGATTACTTCCGCCAGTCCGAGCAGCTGCCGACCCGCCTGCTGTTGGCGGCCGACCGCAACGGGGCCGCCGGCCTGCTGCTGCAGAAGCTGCCGGGCGACGAGGGCGACGAAGATGGTTGGGCGCGCGCCAGCGCATTGTTCGAAACCCTGGGCAAGGCCGAGCTGCTGGCCACCCCGGCCGAGCAGCTGCTGCACCGCCTGTTCCACGAGGAGAAGCCGGCGCTGATGGGCGAGAAGCCGCTGTCCTTCGCCTGCTCCTGCTCCCGTGAACGGGTCGCGTCGATGCTGCAGTCGCTGGGCGAGGACGAGGCGCGTGCCGCGGCCGCGGACACCGGCGCCGTCGAGGTCCGTTGCGAATTCTGCGGGCGGGAGTATCACTTTCCTTTGACGGAGTTCGGCATACTGTTCCACGGTGCCGAGGGGACTGTACCGGCGCCTGAGCGGCTTCAGTAAACGGCTTGTCTTGCATCTGGGGGGATCAAGGCTTGTTAAGAATTCATAAACACCCTAGGATCAAGTTCCCGTATCTTCGGGAACTTCCGTTGTTCGTCCCTGTCTGAACTGGTCCGATGCGTACCTTCCTGCGTCTACCGCTGGCTCTGATGATCGCCCTTGGCGCGATCACGGGCGTGCATGCGCAGAGCAAGGACACCCGGACCGTGTTGCCGGTGTGGAACAAGGGCAGCGGCAAGGTCGAAGCCCTGCTGTACCTGGAGCCCACCGGCGAACAGGCGGCTGGCGCCCGCTGGCACTTCGGCCGCAATTCGCTGGATGCGGCCTTCGGCCTGTCGTCGGGCGATTCGCTGGGCCTGCTCTGCAACAGCAGCAGTGGAACCAGCATGAGCGGCCTGGCCAGTCACTGCATGCTGGCCAGCCTCGGCGACGAAGATGACCTCAACAGCCGCCGCTTCAGCGGCACCGCCGCGCTGAACCGCGGCAACAGTCGTCTAGGCATCACTGCCGGTACCGGCCGTGAAACCCTGCCGGCATGGCTGGCAGGCCCCAACAAGACGCCGTCATTGCGCGCCGAGCAGAATGATCTGACCGTGTTCGCGCAGAAGAACATCGGCCGCGAAGGCTTCGTTTCCATCGCCGGTACCTATGCCAAGGCCCGCCTGGTTCCGCTGGCCGACGCTTCGCCGGCCCTGGTCGACCGCTGGGACAGCAAGAGCCTGAGCATCGGTGCCGGCTACGGCAACTTCACCGGCAGCATCATCGGTCGCGTCGTCGACGTACCGGGCAAGCCTGGCAAGTGGGAAGGCCTGGGAATCGGCCTTACCTGGCGTACCCCTTGGTCCGGCCAGCTCACCGTGGGCGCGGAGAACGTGATCAGCCGCGGCAAGAATCCGTTCTCGCCGCGCAATGAAAGCAATGACGACGGCACTGTGCCGTATGTGCGTTACGAACAGGATCTCTGATCCCACCGCGCGGTTCTTCCTGCAGTGACTTCTCACGGGCGCCGAAAGGCGCCCGTTGCGTATGCGTGATCGCGATACACATATCGCGCTTTTCGGTGAGTCGGATACCGTGCAGTTCAGTTCGACATGCTGCGATACACGCCAGCGAGCACTTTTTTCATCACCATGCTCTAACAAACGAGACGGAACTGGCTCGAATGCAACTCAAGTCTTTGATTTTGCGAATTAATTTCAATTTTCACCAAAATCATAGATTTGATTAACACAGCTTTAATTCTTGGCGAACGCCCGCTACTATCGGTTCAGCCCTCGCGATTTGGGAGCGCTTTTCGCTCCCCCGCCGGGCACTAACCCAGCCAAGATTTCTTGGAGAGAGAGAGCCAATGAATTTCCAGTCCAACAAGCTGCGCGACGCCGTTCTGGTCGCGCTCGTTGCCGGTGTGGCATCCACTGCCACCGCCCAGGCCCAGGAAGCGACCAACCTTGACCGCATCTCGGTCACCGGTTCGCGCATCAAGAGCACCGACATCGAAACCTCGCAGCCGGTGCTCAGCCTGACCCGCGCCGACATCGAAAAGCAGGGCGTGACCTCGGTCGCCGACATCCTGCAGCGCGTCGCCGCCAACGGTGCCGCCCTGAACCGTACGTTCAACAACGGCGGTGACGGTTCGGCCGGCGTCAGCCTGCGCAACCTCGGTGCCGAGCGCACCCTGGTGCTGGTCAATGGCCGCCGCTGGACCACTGGTCTGGACGGCAGCGTCGACCTGAACACCATTCCGACTGCGATGATCGAGCGCATCGACATCCTGAAGGACGGCGCCTCGACCATCTATGGTTCGGACGCCATCGCCGGCGTTGTGAACATCATCACCAAGCAGAACTTCGACGGTGCTGAAGTCAACGCCTACAAGGGCCAGTACAGCGCCGGCGATGGCCAGCGTGAAGCATATGACTTCACCCTGGGCACCGTGACCGACCGCGCCTCGATCACCGTCGGCGCGTCCTACGTCAACGAAAAGTCCGTCATGGCCGGCGATCGCAAGATCTCCGCCGGTGGCCCGCCGTTCTTCAGTGGCCAGAGCGCAACCGGCATCCCGGGCAGCTATGTGCGCAACGGCAACCAGTACGTCATCATCAATGGCGTTGAAACCCCGTTCGATGCCAACGTCCACGGCTACAACACTGCACCGGACAACTACCTGCTGACCCCGAACGAGCGCACCTCGCTGTTCGTGCTGGGTTCGTACAACGTGACTGACAACATCACCTTCCGTACCGAGGCGATGTACAACGAGCGCAAGTCCGAGCAGCTGTTGGCATCCATGCCGGTGACCGGCCAGCGTCTGAGCGCGGGCAGCATGTACAACCCGTATGGCGTCGACCTGACGGGCGTCAATCGTCGCTTCAATGAATCCGGTGGTCGTTCGTTCAACCAGAACGTCAAGAACTGGCACTTCTACGGTGGCTTCGAAGGCTTCTTCGAATTTGCCGATCGCAACTTCGACTGGGACGTTGGCTATCGCTACGACAAGACCGACCAGAACGACCTGACCTACGGCCTGTTCAACAGGCAGCGTCTGGCCGAGGCCTATGGCCCGTCGGCTCTGCGCGACGGCAAGCCGGTCTGCTTGAATTCGGCGGGCGCCGTCATTGCCGGCTGTGTGCCGATCAATCCGCTGGGTGGGCTGGGCTCCATCTCGCAGGAAGCTCTGGACTACACCTCGTTCACCGCACACGATTCGGCGAGCCTGGTGTCGAAGGGCTACTACGCCAACATCTCCGGTGAGATCGTGCAGCTGCCGGCCGGTGCGCTGGGCTTCGCTGCCGGTTACGAGTACCGCAAGGAAACCGGTCAGTTTGATCCGGACGCCTTCATTGCCTCGGGTCTGAGCACCGGCAACGGTGCGGCACCGACCAAGGGCGGCTACGATCTGAACGAGTTCTTCGTGGAACTGTCGATCCCGGTGCTGGCGGACCTGCCGGGCGCCAAGCTGCTGGACTTCAGCGTGGCATCGCGCTACTCCGACTACAGCAACTTCGGCAACACCACCAACAACAAGTTCGGCTTCCGCTGGAAGCCGATCGACGACCTGATGATCCGCGGTAACTACTCCGAGGGCTTCCGCGCGCCGAGCATCAACAACCTGTATCGCGGCGATACAGACTCCTTCGAGACCTACATCGATCCCTGCTCGTCCAACGCTGGCCTCCGTACCGGTGCGGTTGCCGCCCAGTGTGCCGCACAGGGCGTTCCGGCCAACTTCGTTCAGCCGGGCGCCGGTGCAGGCCGCAAGCAGACGGTTGTGCCGTTCACCTGGCAGGCCAACCCGAACCTGAAGCCCGAAACCTCGACCAGCAAGACGCTGGGCCTGGTGTGGAGCCCGAGCTTCGTCACCGGCCTGAACGTCACTCTGGACTGGTGGCAGATCAAGGTGGAAGACGCCATCACCCGCCCGGCGATCCAGGACATCATGAGCTACTGCTACGGCGGCACCCCGCAGCAGCAGGCAGCCTACTGCGGCCTGATCACGCGTGATCCGAACTACGGCACCGTCAACCAGCGCTACACCATCACCAACGTCAACATGCCGCTGCAGAACCTGGCATCGTACAAGGTGGAAGGTTGGGATCTGGGCCTGGCCTACCGCCTGCCGGAGACCTCGTTCGGTCAGTTCACCATCAGCTGGGACAGCACCTATCTGTCCAAGTGGGACACCAAGTCGACCCAGGACTCGCCGGTTGAAGGCCGTCAGGGCCGTTACCGCGACCAGGATCCGTACTGGCGCATCCGCTCCAACCTGTATGTGGATTGGAGCTACGGTGATTTCGGTGTGAACTGGGGCCTGCGCTACAAGTCCGGCATGCGTGAAGAGTGCCCGTTCGATCCGGCCCAGGATCCGGAGACCTTCCCGTTCTGCTCCGACGGTGCGAAGGGCGAGAACCACATCGCGTCGACCACCTACCACGACATCCAGGTCCGCTACAACACCCCGTGGAAGGGCACCATCATGCTGGGTCTGAACAACGCGTTCGACAAGGATCCGCCGGTGTCCTACTCGGTCCGTGCCAACATGTTCGACCCGCAGTACGACCTGCCGGGCCGCTACATGTACATGCAGTACAAGCAGAAGTTCTGATCGATCCACTGATCGGCTGACGCAGCAACGGCCCCGCAAGGGGCCGTTGTTTTTTTGTGCCTTCCAGGCGGCGGCAGCACCAACGGAAAAGGGCGCGGCATTGCCGCGGCCTTTCTGTACTCAACGCAGCAACAACGCTCAACCGTTCGGAATCAGCGTCTCGATGAGATGCTCGACGTAGGCTTCGAAATCCTCGCGCGCCTGCTTGGGTTGCTGCAACTGCAGCGACAACTGCAGGAAGCCGACATAGGCGGCGTAGGCGAGGCGTGCACGGTGGCGCGCATCGGTCGAGCTGAGCCCGGCCTGGCGGAACGAGGCGATCAGATAGTCGAGGCGGCGCTGCGACACCCGGTCGATCACCGGGCGCACCATCGGGTGGTCCAGCGCCTTCAGCAGCTCGCTGTAGATGATGTGCGGCTGCACTTCATGCGCCACCATCTGGAACAGCTGGCGCAGCCGCACACGCGGGTCCGGTACGTCTTCCAGACTGCCGAACACCTGTTCCTGTTCGAACAGTTCCCAGCGTTCCAGCGCGGCCTGCAGCAAGGCGTCACGCGAGGGGAAATGCCAATAGAAACTGCCCTTGGTCACGCCGAGTCGCCGCGCCAGCGGTTCCACCGCAACGGCGCCTACGCCTTGTTCAGCAATCAGGTCGAGGGCCGCCTGGGCCCAGTCTTCGGCACTCAGGCGGCTGTTGCGGCCGGCGCGCGGTTCGCCGGCGGAAGCGTCAGGTTGATTCATGGGCTGATTTAACCATACGCCGGGGTTCGTTGCAGTACGCCGTTGCGGGCGAAACCGTCAAAGGGCTCTCCTGCAGGCCTGTCGCACTGCACCATACGATGCAGTATTGACTTCCCGCCCAAGCGATCCATACTAGCAAGTATGGTTACGTCCCCTACTCCCGCTGCGTTCCATGATCTGCGCCTGGAGGCTGCCCATGGCGCGCGCCTTGCAGCGACCGCCAGCGACCATGGCCGGCGCGGCCGGGTGCTTTTCGCACATGGCTTCGGCCAGACCCGTCATGCCTGGATCGCCACCGCCCGCGCGTTGTCCGCGGCGGGTCTGCAGACCCTGGCCTACGACGCGCGCGGCCACGGCGACTCGGACTGGAATGCCGCCGACCTGCCGTATCACGGCGAACAGTTCGCCGATGATCTGATCGTGCTGGCCGGCGAGCAACCGCGCCCGCCGGTGCTGGTCGCGGCCTCGATGGGCGGCCTGTTCGGCCTGCTGGCCGAATCGCGCTGGCCTGGCCTGTTCTCGGCAATGGTGCTGGTCGACATCACCCCGCGCTGGGATACCGCCGGTGTCGAACGCATCCTGGCCTTCATGACCGCCCATCCTGACGGCTTCGCCTCGCTGACCCAGGCCGCCGATGTGATCTCGGCCTATATGCCGCACCGTCCGCGCAAATCCGAGCAGTCGCTGCGCGCACTGCTGCGCGAGGACGGCCACGGCCGCTGGCGTTGGCACTGGGACCCGCGTCTGGTGGCCGAACTGGCCCGCGACAGCGAGCAGCACCAGGATGCGCTGGCCGAGGCCGCGCGCCAGGTGAAGTGCCCGCTGCTGCTGGTCAGCGGCGGCCGCAGCGACCTGGTCACGCCACAGACCGTTGCCGAATTCCTGGCGTTGGCGCCGCACGCGCGCCATGTACAGCTGCCGCAGGCCACGCACATGGTCGCCGGCGATGACAACGACGCCTTTACCGCTACTGTGTTGGACTATCTGGACGTGTTGCCCGCAGCGGATGCTGCAGCTTCGTCCGCCACAAACGAGCACGTCACCGGAGCACGCTCATGAGCATCGTTCTTCCCTTCCTCGCCCTGCTGCTGGCAGGCGCGTTCGTCGCCTACCACCGCATGCGGCTGGTTACCTGGACGCTGATCAGCGTGGCGCTGCTGGCCGCCTGCTGGTTCATCCCCTACGTCAACCAGACCGCCACGATCGTTGCGGCCGCTGTGTTGGCCGTCATCGCCGTGCCGCTGCTGCTGCCGTTCATCCGCAAGCCGCTGCTGACCGGCCCGATGATGAAGGTGTTCCGCAAGGTGCTGCCGCCGCTGTCGCAGACCGAGCGCATCGCGCTGGAAACCGGCTCGGTTGGCTTCGAGGGCGAACTGTTCACCGGTGATCCGGACTGGAACATCCTGCTCAACTACCCCAAGCCGCAGCTGACCGCCGAAGAACAGGCCTTCCTCGATGGCCCGGTCGAAGAGCTGTGCACGATGGTCAACGACTGGGAAATCACCCACGTCCATGCGGACCTGCCGCCGGAACTGTGGGCCTTCATCAAGAAGAACAAGTTCTTCGGCATGATCATCCCGAAGGAATATGGCGGCCTGGGCTTCTCCGCGCTGGCCCACCACAAGGTGATCCAGAAGCTGGCCTCGGTGTCCTCGGTGGTCAGCTCGACCGTCGGCGTGCCCAACTCGCTGGGCCCGGGTGAACTGCTGGTGCATTACGGCACCCAGGAACAGAAGGACCAGTACCTGCCGCGCCTGGCCGATGGCCGCGAAGTGCCTTGCTTCGGCCTGACCGGTCCGTTCGCCGGTTCCGACGCCACCTCCATTCCGGACTACGGCATCGTCTGCAAGGGCGAGTGGAACGGCGAGCAGGTGCTCGGCGTCAAGCTGACCTTCGACAAGCGCTACATCACCCTGGCCCCGGTCGCTTCGCTGATCGGCCTGGCCTTCCGCATGTACGACCCGGATGGCCTGATCGGCGATACCCGCGACATCGGCATCACCCTGGGCCTGCTGCCGCGCGACACCGCCGGTGTTGAAATCGGCCGTCGCCACTTCCCGCTGAACTCGACGTTCCAGAACGGCCCGATCCGCGGCAAGGACGTGTTCATTCCGCTGACCCAGCTGATCGGTGGCGCGGCCATGGCCGGCAAGGGCTGGAACATGCTCAACGAGTGCCTGGCCGTGGGCCGCTCGATCACCCTGCCGTCCACCGCCAGTGGCGGTGCCAAGGCCGGTGCCGCCGTGACCGGTGCCTATGCACGCATCCGCAAGCAGTTCGGCCTGTCGGTCGGCCGCTTCGAAGGCGTGGAGGAAGCGCTGGCCCGCATCGGTGGCAAGGCCTACAAGATCAGCGCACTTTCGCAGGCCACCGCTGCTGCGGTGGACCGCGGTGACGTGCCGTCGGTGCCGTCCGCCATTGCCAAGTACCACTGCACCAACATGAGCCGTGAAGTGATCTCGGACATGATGGACGTGATCGGCGGCAAGGGCATCATCCTCGGCCCGCGCAACTTCGCCGGTCGTAGCTGGCAGGCTGCACCGATCGCGATCACAGTGGAAGGCGCCAACATCATGACCCGCAGCCTGCTGATCTTCGGCCAGGGTGCGATCCTCTGCCACCCGTGGGTGCTGAAGGAAATGAAGGCCGCGCAGGATCCGGACACCCGTGCCGGCCTGCAGGACTTCGACCGCAGCCTGTTCGGCCACATCCGCTACGGCATCTCCAATGCCGTGCGTTCGTTCTGGTTCGGCATGACCGGTGCGCGCTTCGGTGCCGCCCCGGGCGACGCCTATACCCGCCGCTACTTCCGCAAGCTGGACCGTTACTCGGCCAACCTGGCGCTGATGGCCGACATCTCGATGATGACCCTCGGCGGCAAGCTGAAGTTCAAGGAGTCGCTGTCCGGCCGCCTGGGCGACGTGCTGAGCCATGTCTACATGACCAGCGCCATGCTCAAGCGCTATCACGACGAAGGCGCACCGCAGGCCGACCAGCCGCTGCTGGCCTGGGCCTTCCATGACAGCGTCCACAAGATCGAAGAGTCGCTGTCGGCCGCACTGCGCAACTTCCCGATCCGCCCGATCGGCTGGCTGATGTGGGCGCTGATCTTCCCGCTGGGCCGTCGTGCCGAGGCCCCGGGCGACCGCCTGAGCCGCCGCGTCGCCGCCCTGCTGATGGCGCCGAATGAAGCCCGCGACCGCCTGGCCAGCGGCGTGTTCCTGACCCCGTGCGAGAACAACCCGGGTGGCCGCATCAACAGCTACCTGAGCAAGGCGATCATGGCCGAGCCGGTGGAGCGCAAGTTCCTGAAGGCACTGAAGAGCAAGGGCATCGAAGCGCTGGACTTCAACAGCCAGCTGGACGAAGCCGTGGCCGAAGGCGTGATCACCCAGGACGAGCGCAGCCTGCTGGAAGAGCTGCGTACGCTGACGCTGGATACCATCACCGTGGACGACTTCGACACCCACGAACTGCGCGCGGCCAGCTACTACGACCGCCAGCACAAGGACCCGCATTCGCAGGCGGCCTGATATCGCCCGCGACACGCGTTGCCTCGACGGCGGGCCTCGGCCCGCCGTCGCTTTATCCGCCGACCGGAATCCTCCTCATGTCCACGCCCCTGCTCTCGCTCTACAACCGCCTGCAGCGCTGGCCCGCCGGCACCTGGCTGTTCTCACGCGCGGTGTGTTTCAAGGCGCCCTACTTCGCCAGCATCGCGCCACGCATCACCCGCCTGGAACACGGCCGCTGCGAAGGCACGCTGGCCGACCGGCGCAAGGTGCGCAACCACATCGGTACGGTGCACGCGATCGCGATGTGCAACCTGGCCGAACTGACCGCCGGGCTGATGGTCGATGCATCACTGCCGAAGGGAATGCGCTGGATTCCGAAGGGGATGCAGGTGCAGTACCTGGCCAAGGCGCGTGGCACGCTGCAGGCGGTGGCGCTGCCGGCGCAGCCGATCGTGGTCGCGGCCGAGGGCTATGCGCTGCCGGTGACGGTGAGCGTGCGCGACCGCGCGGGGACGGAGGTGTTCAGCGCGGTGATCGACATGTGGATGTCGCCGGCGAAGTAGTGTTCCCGCGAACGGCGCAGCCCCTCGTGGGTGCGTCGCGAAACGCGGTTTATCGGCTGGGCCGGAGGGGTGGGGCCGGGCGGGCACGCCGCAAGTACGTCCGTGTAGGCTTAGCAGCCGCATTCATGCGGCTG
>NZ_JAWJTI010000060.1:0-12542 GCF_032911525.1 Stenotrophomonas veracruzanensis | reverse complement strand
GGCGTCCTGCCCAACCCGCCCGAGGCATGCCTCGGGCCCATGGCGCCAACGGTCCTGCACGCCCATGCCCTCAGCCTCTGGATACATTGCTGCGAGCGCGGTGAGCTTTGTTGCAGGCGATGTGCTTTGGGTAGCTGCCAACCTTGGTTGGCGCAGCTTTTGACCTTGCTTTTTTCTTTTGATTCTGAATTTCGCTCTCGTTCCGCGCGCGCAGGAAACTGTCGGGAGGGGGACGGGTGACGCAGGCAGGACCGTTGGCGCCATGGGCCCGAGGCATGCCTCGGGCGGGTTGGGGCAGGACGCCCAACCCTGGTCTTGCCGTGTGCGCAGGACAGCGCACACGAGCAAGGCGCCATCGAGCCTACAGGGATGTACTTGCGGCGTGTCCTGCCTGCGTCACCCGTCCTCCTCAAGCCACCATCAATGCAGGCGCCGCGAACAACCTGTAATCCTACTTCGCATACTGCCCCCCGCAGTCGGCATCCTTGCCCGGCCCCAGTTCGATGGTCGCCAGCAATGCCGCCGGCGGCGCGATGCTGCCCAGTGCCAATGCCACGGCGCCACGAATACCCAACGCCTTGAAGTCCGGGCGGAATGACGGATCCTTGAAGGTGCCAGCGATGTGCAACGGTGAGCGCAGTACCAGGATGCTCTTGTCCTTGGGGCGCGGTTTCAGCAGCAGGTCCAGGGTCTCGTCGCGCAGGCTGACCGTGCCTTCGCCGATGAGAATCGTGTCGGTGGTGTCCACCGCCAATGCCTGGCTGGTCATCTGGCCGTCGCGCACGCCGAAGTCGGCGAAGGCGCAGCGCAGGGGAATCTGCTTGTCGCCGGTCACCAGGAATTTCAGCGACTCGGTGATGTCCAGGCCGGCCAGTTCCATCACCAGGTTGCCGACATGGCCACGGCCCATCGCCAGGCCGACCTTGCCATTGCTGCTGCCGAGCATGGCGGCGATCGAGTTGCCGCGGCCGCTCAGGTCCACTTCGCCGCCGATGCCGCCTTTGGCCTGTTCAGCCAGTTTCGCGTCCGGGAACAACTGGCCCAGCTGCACGCCGCGCACGCTGGCCTTCAGCGCGGTGCTGATCTGCGGACGACGCGCGTCCATGCGAATGGTGCTGCGGATGTCGCCACCGGCGACGCCGAAGTTCAGCGGGTCCAGCCGCAGCACGCCGTCATCCAGCAACAGGTGCGCGTCCATGTCGTCCAGCGGCAATGACGGCGCGTTGATGCGATGGGCCTTCCAGCGCACGTCGGCATCCATCGCGCGCAGTTTTCCGAGGTTGTAGGGCGTGTCGGGCAGCACGCGTGCACGGGCAGCCACCCGTGCGGCCTCGGCCTTCTGTTCTGCGTTGGCGGTTTCGCCGCCGCCGGTCTTTGGTGGGGCACCGACGAAGCCGGCGAGGTCATCGAAATCCAGGCGTTTGGATTCCAGCGTGGCCGTCAGCTTCGGGCGCGTGCCGCCCACTTCGAACTGCAGGTTGCCGCCGAGATCACTGTCGCCGACCTTGCCGGTGAAGGCGTCGTAGCGCCAGATGTTGTGGTCACGCTTGAGCCGGCCGTTCAACGCATAAGGGGGCGACGGCGGAATGGCAATGCCGAGCAGCGGGTAGAGGTCGGCCAGGTCCTGGCCGCTGAGCGCGAACTGCAGATCGAACACGCGCAGCTGGAAGGGATTGGTCAGCGTCCCACTGGCGACCGCGTGGGTGGCGCCTGCCCGGCCATCAAGATGGATGCGGAACGGGTGGTCGCTGTCGGTCAGCTCAAGCGGTGATTCGGTGCCGCCACGCAGGGTGAATGGATTGCCCTGCCAGTGTCCCTTGCCCTGTACCAGAAGCGGTGGCGCAGCGTCGGCCTGTTTCGGCTGGCCGCTGCGCATGTCCACGCGGATATCAGTGCGGCCGAGCGCATCGAGGAACTGCAGGCGCCCATCGTCGATGCGCAGCCGTTTGAGCTGCGGACTGGTCCCGCCGGTGCTGCCACCGAGGAAATCCCAGTTGCCCGGGTCGCCCTTGCGCGGAGCGGTTTCCAGCAGCACGTCCGGCCGGGTCAGGCGCACTTCGGGCAGCTGCACGCTGCCGCGCAGCAGGGGCCAGACCCGCACGTCGATCTCGACGCGGTCGGCGCTGGCCATGTCAGGCTGCTTTGCCCAGCTTGCATTGGCGAAGGTGATCGCATCGGCGCGGATGGTACTGGTGCGGCCGAGGTCGACATCAAGGTTCCCGATGTGCAGCACACGGCCGGTGCGGGCCTGCACCGCGCGCTCCACCGGTCCCTTGAACCAGTTCCAGTCCCACAACGCGATCAGCAGCAGGATCGCTGCCAGCAGGAAGATCAGGATCGTAAGCCAGCGCCGGCCTCGTGGGCCGGGGCGGCGGAGGCGCCAGGGGGGCGTGCGCTTTGCGGCAGGGGAGGCGGCAGCATTCACGCTGCCATGGTTGCCTCTTCTTCGTGGACAGGGCGCGAAGCGTCCATGTGCATGGTGTGCACACGCGGCCCGCGCGCGGCCGTTTACAGCACCTGCATGGTGACCGCGACGAAGTGGCAGACACTGCCACCGATCACGAACAGGTGCCAGATCGCGTGCGAGTACGGGATCGATTCACGGTGGTAGAAGTAGGTGCCCAGCGTGTACGACAGGCCGCCGGCGAACAGCCAGGTGAGGGTGCCGCCGTCGATGGAGGCCCACATCGGCTTGATCGCCACCACCACCAGCCAGCCCATGGCGATGTAGATCACCGTGGAGAGCACCTTGAAGCGGCCGGTGTAGAACAGCTTGAACACCACGCCGCCCAGCGCCAGCGCCCAGATCGCGGTGAACAGGCCCCAGCCCCACGGGCCGCGCAGGCCGATCAGGGTGAACGGGGTATAGGTGCCCGCGATCAGCACATAGATCGCGCAGTGGTCGAACACCTTCAACCGGCCCTTGGCGACCGGATGCTGGATGGCGTGGTACAGGGTGGAGGCGGTGTACAGCAGCAACAGCGCGATACCGAAGACGATCGCGCTGGCCAGCTGCCAGCCGTCGCCGTAGATCGCAGCCAGGGTGATCAACACCGCGCTGGCGGCCAGGGCGAATACCGCGCCCAGACCATGGGTCAGGGCGCTGGCGATTTCTTCACGGATCGAAGCAATGGACGTCGTGGACATGGGCGTGGGCATCGGTCACGGGGAGGGGGACCCGCGTCCCCCTATCATCGCCGCGATGGGCGACATGTGCACGCCCGTCACCGTATGGTGGGTGAATCCCTGCACTGCGCCGATGAACCCATGATCGGTAGATCCACGCGATGCGTGGATGAACCGCCCGCGACGGCTGGGTCAGAGCCCTTTCCTTGCGGGAAGGGATCCGACCCGCTGGCATCAGCCCACCGAAACCGTATGCGCCGCTTCGCGGGTGGCCGAGAAGCGCACGTCCGGCGAGCGTTCCTGCGCCAGCTGCAGGTTGACCCGGGTCGGTGCCAGGTAGACCAGGTGTCCGGCCGCATCCAGTGCCAGGTTCAGCGCGTTCTTCTCGCGGAACTCTTCAAGCTTCTTCTCGTTGCTGCAGTGGACCCAACGCGCGGTGGTCACGCTGACCGGCTCGAAGGTGGCTTCCACGCCGTACTCGTCCTTCAGTCGGTAGGCGGCGACGTCGAACTGCAGCACACCCACCGCACCCAGGATCAGGTCGTTGCTGGTGAGCGGGCGGAAGAACTGGGTCGCGCCTTCCTCGGACAGCTGGGCCAGGCCCTTCTGCAGCTGCTTGAGCTTGAGCGGATCACGCAGGCGTGCGCGGCGGAACAGTTCCGGGGCGAAGTTGGGGATGCCGGTGAAGGTGACCGCTTCGCCTTCGGTGAAGGTATCGCCGATGGAAATGGTGCCGTGGTTGTGGATGCCGATCACATCGCCCGGCCAGGCTTCGGCGGCAATCTCGCGGTCGCTGGCCATGAAGGTCAGCGCGTTGGCCAGCTTCATTTCCTTGCCGGTGCGTACGTGGAAGGTCTTCATGCCGGCGCTGAAACGGCCCGAGCAGACGCGCATGAACGCCACGCGGTCACGGTGTTGCGGGTCCATGTTGGCCTGGATCTTGAACACGAAGCCGGTCAGCTTGTTCTCTTCCGGGGCGATCTCGCGGCCGGTGGTGGAGCGTGCCTGCGGGGACGGCGCATGCTCGACGAAGAAATCCAGCAGCGGTTGCACACCGAAGTTGTTCACGCCCGAGCCGAAGAACACCGGGGTCTGCTTGCCGGCGCGGTAGGCGTCCAGGTCGAACGGATGGCTGGCGCCCTGCACCAGTTCCAGTTCGTCGCGCAGGTCGGCCAGCATCTGTGCACCGATCTTCTCGGCCAGGCCGGGGGCATCGATGGACGGGAAGATGGTCGAGTCCTGGCGGGTGAAGTTGCGGCCCGGCTCGTACAGGTGCACTTCGCCGGTCAGCAGGTGGACGACGCCCTTCAGGCGCTGGCCCATGCCGATCGGCCAGGTGACCGGCGCGCACTGGATGCCCAGCACGGTTTCCACTTCATCCAGCAGCTCGATCGGGTCCTTGCCTTCGCGGTCGAGCTTGTTGATGAAGGTCATGATGGGCGTGTCGCGCAGGCGGCACACTTCCATCAGCTTGATGGTGCGCTCTTCCACGCCCTTGGCCACGTCGATCACCATCAGCGCCGAGTCCACCGCGGTCAGCACGCGGTAGGTGTCCTCGCCGAAGTCGGCGTGGCCGGGGGTGTCGAGCAGGTTGACGATCTTGCCTTCGTACGGGAACTGCATCACCGAGGAGGTGACGGAGATGCCGCGCTCCTTTTCCAGCGCCATCCAGTCGGAGGTAGCGTGGCGGGCAGCCTTGCGGCCCTTCACCGAACCGGCCATCTGGATCGCGCCTCCGAACAGCAGCAGCTTTTCGGTCAGCGTGGTCTTGCCGGCGTCAGGGTGGGAAATGATGGCGAAGGTGCGGCGACGCGACGCTTCGTTGGCGACTTCGGACATGGCAGTGGCGCCCGCCCGGGGCGCTTTTCAAAGAGATAAGCGCCCGATTATACCGGCCGGGGCCGGTCAGCGCCCGATGCCGCCCTCGGCCTCGCCCTGGCGGGCGAACTGCAGCTGGCCCTGCTCGGTGAAGATGCGTGCCGGCACCGAGCGCAGGCCCATGCCGCGGTTGACCTGCACCACGAAGTGCAGGTGCGGCGCGCTGCTGTAGCCACTGTTGCCGGACAGGCCGATCGGCTGCCCGGCGCCCACCGCCTGGCCGCGACGCACGCGCATGCCGCCGGCCTGCAGGTGGCCGTACAGCGCCATGCTGCCGTCGCTGTGCAGCACGCGGATGAAGTTGGCGCGACCAGCATCGCGTTCGCGGTCCTGGCCGTTGCCACGGAAGCCATCCTGGATCTGCATCACCGTGCCCTCGCGCGCGGCCAGTACCAGCGTGCCCTCCGGCAGCGCGAAGTCGACCGCGTCGCGGTTCTCCTCGTCATCGTGGCTGAACCGCCCCTGCGGCGCCTGGTCCACGCGCGGACGGGCCGCATCGAACGGCAGGCGGTAGGCGACATCCTCGGCCTGTGCGGCTGGATTGCCCGGCACCGAGTGCAGGCGCAGGTCCAGCGCGCGGCCATCGAGCGGGGCGGGCAGGTGGCCGACCACCAGGCTGCTGTCGCCCTGGATCAGCGACTCGACCGGGAGGCCTTCGACCGGGTGTCCGGGTGCAGCGCGCAGCTGGATCTGCAGCGGTCCTGCCAGCCCATTGTCGATCCGGGCCTGCCATTGCGTGCCGACCGGCTGCAGGCGCAGCTGGGCCATGGGGGTGGCGCCCTCGACACTGCCTGCGCGGGTGGCTGGGCCGGAGGGGGGAATCAGTCCCCAGCCCTGGCGCCAGTCGCCGGCGTGTGCAGTCGCGCTCGTCAGCAGAGCCAACAGCAGGCAGGACAGGGGCAGGCGCGGCATCGGCGGTTCCAGTGAAAGGGACCGCCGGGACTGTACTTGATCCTGAACGGAACGGGCGCGACGGCGCTCGCAGAGTGGAGTCGGAAAATATTCATCGCTTTATCCGCATGAAGGGATTGACAGTGCGCGAAAGGGCTGGCATCGTGGCCCCACCATCGAGACCGGCAGAGGGACAGGCCCTTTGAAGCCGGGGCAGCCCGCGGATGCGAAAGCGTCTGCGTAGGTGCCAAATCCTGCGGGGACCGTGGCGTCCACCGAAAGATGGTTCGAACCATGCACCGCACGTGCATCTCGAACGCGGGCCCGCGAAGGCTCGATGGCCGATTCCCCAACCGGATCCCGCCATGAGCTTCGCCGCCAGTACCGCCATTCGCCCCGAACCCTTTGTCCCCGTCAGCGTGCCGGTCGAAGACCGTGTGCATGCCGAGCGTGGTGAGTTCGCCGCGGTGCTGTCGATGCGTCACGCCGGCCCCAGCCCGGTGCGCCTGCGCTATGAGTGGGTCGGCCCGGCCACTGCGCCGGTGGTGGTGCTGGCCGGCGGCATTTCTGCCCATCGCCATGTGGCGTCCAACGCGCAGTTCAGCGAGAAAGGTTGGGCCGAAGACCTGGTGGGCAGCGGCCGCGCGCTGGATCCGCAGCAGCTGCGCGTGCTGGCCTTCGATTTCATCGGTGCTGACGGTGCTCTGGATGTGCCGATCGATACCGCCGACCAGGCTGATGCGTTGGCACTGCTGCTGGATCATCTGGGTATCCGCACGCTGAAGGCCTTCGTCGGCTACTCGTATGGCGCGCTGGTCGGCCAGCAGTTCGCGATCCGGCATCGTGCCCGCGTGCGCCAGCTGGTGCTGGCCAGTGGTGCGCACCGCCCACACCCGTATGCCGCGGCCTGGCGCGCATTGCAGCGCCGCGCGGTTGCGCTGGGCCAGCTGCAGTGCGGTGAAGACCACGGGCTGGCGCTGGCACGGCAGTTCGCCATGCTCAGCTACCGCACGCCGGAAGAGTTTGGCGAGCGCTTCGACGCCGCACCGGAAGTGATCAATGGCCGCGTGCGCGTCGCCGCCGAAGACTATCTTGACGCTGCCGGCGCGCAGTATGTCGCGCGCACGCCGGTGACCGCCTACCTGCGCCTGTCCGAATCGATCGATCTGCATCGCGTCGACCCTGCCGCGATCCTGCCGCCCACCGTGGTGGTAGCCGTGGAGGGCGACCGCCTGGTGCCGCTGGCCGACCTGGTCGGCCTGGTCGAAGGGCTGGGCCCGCGCGGCAGCCTGCGCGTACTGCGCTCGCCCTACGGCCACGACGCCTTCCTCAAAGAAACCGATCGCATCGACGCGATCCTCGCCACCGCCTTCCGCACTTCTGGAGAGTCCGCATGAGCCTGCACGCCAACGAGCCGTCCTGTAGTCGCACCACCGCCGCCGTCCGCGCCGGCATCGATCGTGACACCGCGCATGGGGCGGTCACGCCGCCGATCGTGCTGTCGTCGAATTTCAGCTTCGAAGGCTTCGGCAACAAGCGGCAGTATGACTACACGCGCAGCGGCAACCCCACGCGTGACCTGCTGGGTGAAGCGCTGGCGGAGCTGGAGGGCGGCGCCGGTGGCGTCATCACTGCGACCGGCATGGGCGCGATCAACCTGGTGCTGAACGCGCTGCTGCAACCGGGCGATACTCTGGTCGTGCCGCACGATGCGTACGGTGGCAGCTGGCGCCTGTTCAATGCGCTGGCGAAGAAGGGCCACTTCGAGCTGGTCACCGCCGACCTGACCGATCCGCGCGCGCTGGCGCAGGCGCTGGCCACCCAGCCGAAGCTGGTGCTGGTGGAAACGCCGTCCAACCCGCTGCTGCGCATCACCGACCTGCGCTTTGTCATCGATGCCGCGCACAAGGCCGGTGCGCTCGTGGTGGTCGACAACACGTTCCTGTCGCCGGCCCTGCAGCAGCCGCTGTCGTTCGGTGCGGACCTTGTGCTGCATTCCACCACCAAGTACATCAATGGCCACAGCGATGTGGTGGGCGGTGCGGTGGTCGCGCGCGATCCGGCACTGCACGAGCAGCTGGTGTGGTGGGGCAACGCGCTGGGCCTGACCGGTTCCCCGTTCGACGCCTTCCTGACCCTGCGCGGCCTGCGCACGCTGGATGCGCGCCTGCGCGTGCACCAGGAGAACACCACGTCGATCGTTGCCCTGCTGGACCAGCATCCGGCCGTCGGCGCGGTGTACTACCCGGGCCTGGCCGATCACCCCGGCCACGCCATCGCCGCCCGCCAGCAGAGTGGTTTCGGTGCGATGCTGTCGTTCGAACTGGCCGCGTGCGAAGGCGATGATCCGCATGCCGCAGTGCGTGCCTTCGTCGATGGCCTGCGCTGTTTCACCCTTGCCGAATCGCTGGGCGGCGTGGAAAGCCTGATCGCGCATCCGGCCACCATGACCCATGCGGCGATGAGCGCCGAAGCGCGTGCGGCCGCCGGCATCAGTGAAGGGCTGCTGCGCCTGTCGGTCGGCATCGAGGCCGAGCGTGACCTGCTGGCCGATCTCGGTGCCGCGCTGCAGCGCGCCGAAGCCGTGATCGATGCAGCCGCGCGCCGCAAACAGGTGGTGGACGCATGAGCGCGCTCGCCGCTGAAATTCCTGCGCTTGGCGTGGGACGACTGGCGCTGCTTGGCACCGGCACGGTAGGGTCGGCCTTCGTGCAGCGCTACCAGGCGTTGCAGGCGCGTGGGCTGGAACTGCCCAGTGTGCAGTGGCTGGCCAATTCGCGCACCGCGCTGGCGATCGACCGCGATCTGGCGTTGCCGCTGGAGCTGGCACGGCGCGCACCGCGTGACGGCCTCAGCTCGCCGCCGTGGGCCAGCGCCGAAGGACTGGAGCGTGGTGATGTGGTGGTCGACGCAACTGCCAGCGAAGACGTCGCCGCGCGCCATGTGCAGTGGCTGGCGCGCGGCGTGCACGTGGTGACCGCCAACAAGCTGGGCCGTGGTGCGCAGCTGGCTCGTGCGAAGGCCATTGCGGAAAGCTGTGCCGACAGTGGCGCGCGTTATGGCGACAGCGCTACCGTCGGTGCCGGCCTGCCGCTGTTGAGCAGCCTGCGTGCGCTGGTGGCCGGTGGCGACCACATCCATGCCATCGAGGGCGTGCTGTCCGGTTCGCTGGCGTGGCTGTTCCATCGCTATGACGGCCAGTCGCCGTTCTCGGCGGCGGTGCGCGAGGCACTGGCGGCCGGTTATACCGAACCGGACCCGCGTCTGGACCTGTCCGGCGAGGACGTGCGCCGCAAGCTGCTGATCCTGGCGCGCAGCAGCGGGCTGGCGCTGGATGCCTCGCAGGTGCAGGTGGATTCACTGGTGCCTGAAGCGCTGGCAGCGTTGCCGCTGGAGCAAGCAGTGGCTGCACTGGAGCAGTTGGATGCGCCACTGCAGGCGCGTTGGCAGCAGGCACGCGACAACGGCCGTGTCTTGCGTTTCGTTGGCCGTGTTGACGGCGAGGGGGCGCAGGTGGGCCTGCGCGAGTTGCCGGCCGATCATCCGCTGGCGCAGGGGGCAGGCACCGACAACCGCGTGGCCATCCACAGCGATCGCTACCACCGCCAACCCTTGTTGATCCAGGGGCCAGGTGCGGGCGCGGAAGTCACCGCCGCTGCGCTGCTGGATGACGTGCTGCGCATCGTAAGTTGATCGCATCGCTTGTGTAGAGCCGAGCCCATGCTCGGCTCCTACGGGCGAGATCCCCTCCTGCTGGATAAGCCGAGCATGGGCTCGGCTCTACAGGGGGGGGGCGCGGCTCAATGTGCCTTCAACGCCTTCAACAATGCGCTGTTGAACTGCTTGGGGTCCTGCACCTGTGGCGAATGGCCCAGTTCGGCGAATTCGACCAGCATCGCGCCGGGAATGGCCGCCGCCGCCGCTTTGCCGAGCGCCGGATAGTTGCCCAGCGTCGCCTTGACCGCAGGCGGCGCCAGATCACGGCCGATCGCGGTGCGGTCCTTCTGGCCGATGAACAGCGTGGTCGGCACCTGCAGGTTCTTCAGTTCGTAGACCACCGGCTGGTTGAACACCATGTCCGAGGCCAGCGCCTGGCTCCATGCCACGGCCTGCTTGCCCGGGCCTTCGTACATGCCCGACTGCATCCGCGCCCACGGTTCATACGCCGGCTTCCATTGGCCGTCGTAGTACACGTCCAGCTGGTAGCGGCGGATGCTGTCATAGCTGATGTTCATTTCGCCGGCGTACCACGCGTCCACGCTGCGCCAGGGAACACCCAGCGCCTTCCAGTCCTCCAGCCCGATCGGATTGACCAGCGACAGGCTGCGCAGGTCCTGCGGGAACATCAGCGCGTAGCGCACCGCCAGCATGCCGCCCATCGAATGACCGACCAGGTGCACCGGTACATCACCCAGTTGCAGCTGTTGCAGCAGGGCATGGGTGTTGGCCGCCAGCTGCGCGAAGCTGTACTGGTAGCGCTCGGGCTTGCTGGATTTGCAGAAACCCACCTGGTCCGGGGCAATTACCCGGTAACCGGCGGCAACCAGCGGCTTGATCGATTCCTTCCAGGTGGCGGCACAGAAATTCTTGCCGTGCAGCAGCACCACCACGCCGATGGGCGCCTTCTTCGGCGCGATGTCCAGGTAGGCCATCTCCAGCGGCTGCCGCTGTGATTCCAGCGCGAAGGTCTTCACCGGATAGCCGTAGTCGAATCCCTCCAGCCGCGGCCCGTAAGTGGGCGCGGCCAGGGCAGGCAGCGGCAGGCAGGCAAGCAGGGCGGCGGCGATTACGCGCATGGAGCGGTCCTGGGCAGGGGGAGCCCCGAGCCTAACCGCAACGCAGTGATGGTGTCGTCCGACCGGGCAGATTCGACCTGCGGCCCGACGCCATCGCGCCGGGCCCGGTCAACCTCAACACTCGATGACGTTCACCGCCAGCCCACCGCGGCTGGTTTCCTTGTACTTGTCCTGCATGTCGCGGCCGGTATCGCGCATGGTCTTGATCACCTTGTCCAGCGACACCTTGTGCTTGCCGTCGCCACGCATCGCCATGCGCGAGGCGTTGATCGCCTTCACTGCGCCCATCGCATTGCGTTCGATGCAGGGGATCTGGACCAGGCCACCGATGGGGTCGCAGGTCAGGCCGAGGTTGTGTTCCATGCCGATTTCCGCGGCATTCTCGATCTGGCTGGGATTGCCACCCAGCGCCGCGACCAGGCCACCCGCCGCCATCGAGCAGGCCACGCCCACTTCGCCCTGGCAGCCGACTTCGGCGCCGGAGATCGAGGCGTTTTCCTTGTACAGGATGCCGATCGCTGCCGAGGTCAACAGGAAATCGAATACGCGCTGCTCGTTGGCGCCAGGGCAGAAGCGGTCGAAGTAATGCAGCACCGCCGGCAGCACGCCGGCCGCACCGTTGGTCGGCGCGGTCACCACGCGGCCACCGGCGGCGTTCTCTTCGTTCACCGCCAGCGCGTACAGGTTGACCCAGTCCAGCGTAGTCAGCGGGTCGCGCATTGCCGCTTCCGGCTTCGACGACAGCTCGCGGTACAGCGCCGGTGCACGACGGCCAACCTTCAGGCCACCCGGCAGCACGCCTTCCTCGCGGATGCCGCGCGTCACGCACGACTGCATCGCACTCCAGATCTCGCGCAGCTGCGCGCGGATCTCGTCCTCGCTGCGCCAGCACTTCTCGTTCTCGAACATCAGCTGGGCAATGCTCAGGCCGCTGCGCGCGGTCTGCGCCAGCAGCTCGTCGCCGCTCTTGAACGGGTAGGGCAGCGGGGTTTCGTCGGGCACGATGCGGTCATCGGCCGCGTCGTCCTGGTTGACCACGAAGCCGCCGCCGACGGAGTAGTAATCGCGGGTGGCGATCACTTCGTCGTCGGCGTTGTACGCGGTGAAGCGCATGCCGTTGGTGTGGTACGGCAGCTTCTGGCGCTTGTTCATGCCGAGGTCGCGCTTCTCGTCGAAGGCGATCTCGTGCTGGCCCATCAGCTGGATGCGCTTGCTGCTGCGGATGCGCTCCAGCGTGGCCGGAATGATGTCCGGGTCGATCAGGTTCGGCCGCTGGCCTTCCAGACCCAGCAGGATCGCCTTGTCGGTGCCATGGCCGCGGCCGGTCAGCGCCAGCGAGCCGTAGACATCGGCACGGATGCGTGCGACCTCGTGCAGACGGCCCGGATCGAGCAGCCAGCGGTGAATGAATCGCTCGGCAGCCTTCATCGGCCCGACGGTGTGTGAGGAGCTCGGGCCAATGCCGATCTTGAAAACGTCGAACGTGCTGACAGCCATGGTTGCCGTACTGCGGGTACCGGAAGAGACGGCTATTCTAGCGGTTCACGCCGCACTTCCATGGCTGCGGCGCAGCATTTCCGCCAGGGGGATCCATCCGGTGTTGACTCTGTTCCAGCGTGACGACTGCCACCTGTGCGACATGGCCCTGGCCGAGCTGGCCAAGGCCAGGGCGCCGGAGTTCGAATCGGTGTTCCTGGATGACCAGCCGGCGCTGGAATCGCGCTACGGCGCGCGGGTGCCGGTGCTGCGAGACGAGCGCGGCGACCGCGAGCTGGATTGGCCGTTCGACGCCGCCACGGTTCAGGCCTGGCTGGCCGTCGATCGGTAGTGGGCGGGGGGGGGGGGGGGGGG
>NZ_JAWJTI010000059.1:0-14446 GCF_032911525.1 Stenotrophomonas veracruzanensis | reverse complement strand
CGTCCCCCGCGAACCCACCCCGCCCGGCCAAGCGCGGCTTTTGCTTTACGCGGCCGAGCAGCCAGCCACGAGGGGCTGCGCCGTTGGCTGGAACAACCTGTTACCCATACGGGGCATGTCCCCGTCACAGCTGCGTGCGATGCTGACCACCTGATCCCTGCCAGCGAGAACGCCCGCATGACCACCATCATCGCCCCGCGCGTGCACGACATCGGCGGCCTCGAAGTCCGTCGCGCCGTCCCCACCCTGCAGGCGCGCAGCATCGGTTCGTTCGTGTTCGTCGACCAGATGGGCCCGGCACTCATGCACCCCGGCACCGCCATCGACGTGCGCCCGCATCCGCATATCGGCCTGGCGACGGTCACCTACCTGTGGTCGGGCGCCATCGGCCATCGCGACACGCTGGGCTCGGACCAGGTGATCCGCCCCGGTGACGTCAACTGGATGACCGCCGGCCGTGGCATCGCCCATTCCGAGCGCACGCCGCAACCGGACCGAGATCACGACAACCCGATCCATGGCATGCAGACCTGGGTGGCACTGCCGAAGTCGCATGAGGAAATCGAGCCGGCGTTCTACCACCATGCCGCGGCCACCCTGCCCGAGCAGCGCCGCAATGGTGTCTGGCTGCGGGTGATCGCCGGCCGCGCCTATGGCGAGGAATCGCCGGTGAAGGTGTTCGCCGACACCCTCAACGTAGCGATCGACCTCGACCCGGATACGGAGATCGATATCGACAATGGCCACCGCGAGCGCGCGCTGTACATCCTCGAAGGAGAGGCGCAGCTGGATGGCGTGGATATTCCCGCCCAGCATCTGGTGATCCCCGAAGCCGGTGCGACAGGTCGCCTGCGTGCGAAGACGCCGGTGAAGGCGATGCTGTTCGGCGGCGAGCCGCTGGATGGCCCGCGTCATCTGTGGTGGAACTTCGTCTCCAGCTCGAAGGAGCGCATCGAGCAGGCCAAGCACGATTGGGAAGCCGGCCGCTTCGGGACCATCCCCGGCGACGACAAGGAGTTCATCCCGCTGCCGCAGTATTGAACATCGCGTGTTGCACACATCCGAAGGTGTATCCCTGCACCCGGCGTTGACGCTACAGTCACCCGCTGATCACTGAAATGTGACATAAATCACACTTTAGACCGTCAAAGGAGTGCAACACATGAGCATGGGTAAACGCTTGTCGGCCGAGTTCCTCGGCACGTTCTGGCTGGTTCTGGGTGGCTGTGGCAGTGCGGTGCTGGCCGCCAAGTTCGGAGGTGACGGCAATCCGCTGGGTATCGGTTTCCTCGGCGTGGCGCTGGCCTTCGGCCTGACCGTGGTGACCGGCGCCTATGCGTTCGGCCATATCTCCGGCGCGCACTTCAACCCGGCGGTCAGTGTCGGCCTGTGGGCCGGCGGCCGTTTTCCGACCAAGGACCTGATCCCGTACATCATCGCCCAGGTCGCCGGCGGCCTGCTGGCCGGCTTCATTCTGCTGCAGATCGCCTCCGGCGCCAGTGGCTTCGCCATCGATGGCAGTCAGGCCGGTGCGTTCGCCAGCAACGGCTATGGCGCGCTGTCTCCTGGCGGCTACAGCGTGGCGGCCGCCTTCCTGTGCGAAGTGGTGCTGACGGCGGTGTTCCTGATCGTGATCATGGGCGCCACCCACGGCAAGGCACCGGCCGGCTTCGCGCCACTGGCGATCGGCCTGTCGCTGACCCTGATCCACCTGATCAGCATCCCGGTCACCAACACCTCGGTGAACCCCGCCCGCTCCACCGCCGTCGCGTTCTTCGCCGGCAGCGGTGCGGTCAGCCAGTTGTGGCTGTTCTGGGTCGCTCCCCTTCTGGGCGGCGCGATCGGCGGCATCATCTACAAGTGGATCGGCAACGACCGCTGAGGCCTGTGTGGACCCTTGCGGCCGACCATCGGCCGCAATGGTTACGCTTGTAACCGCAATTTGTGCGATCGCTCACGTTCCGTTAAGGTTGAGTTGACCGTCCGTGCACATGCCGGCCGGGGTGGCATCCGGGGATGGGATGCCAACGCCGCCCGCCCATCCGGCGGCGCCAAACGACACACCACCTTGGGGGATGCATGAAGTTCGCGCCTGTAGTGTTGTCGAGCCTGCTGTTTGTCGTGGCCCAGGCCGCGGCTGCACAGGCTCCCACCGAATGTCCTTCGCTGCCGGCCAGCAGCGGCCTGCAGTGGCAACAGCAGGCACAGGCCGATTTCCTGGTCTGCCGCGCCAGTACCGGAGATGGCCGTGAGGTACTGAGCCTGATGCTCAGCGCACGTGACCCGTCCATTCCGTTGAACCGCTCGCTGCGCCAGGAAAAGGGCAGCTTCGGCGGTGAATCACTCTACTGGTACCAGCCCGACCTCGGTGGCCAGCAGCCGCCGGGCTATGCCGAACGCCGGATCAGCGTGGTCAAGCTCGACAAAGGGCGTTACGCGCAGATTTCGCTGTATCCGGACAGCCCGCAGGAACTGGGCTCGCTGCAGCAGCTGGCGCAGGGCATGAGCCTGACGCCATCGGCCGTGGCAGCCGGGCGCTGAGCATGACGGGGATGACTGCCTGGCAGCATCCCCAAAATACGGCCCGCTTACAGGGGGGTGCCGACCGCTGGCCGGCACCTCGATCCGCCATTATCCGAGGCTGCTGCCGGCCAGCGGCCGGAACTACCTCAGAACTTGCCTTCCTGGAAATCGACGAAGGCCTGCATCAGTTCCTGCCGCGTGTTCATCACGAACGGACCATGCCGCATCACCGGCTCGCGCAGCGGACGGCCGGCCACCAGGATCAACCGCGCGCCTTCGCTGCCGGCCGAGAGGTGCAGCTGTTCTCCGCCGCCCAGCACCGCCAGTTCCTGGCGTGCCACGTCACGCGCAGCGTCCTGCTCACCTACCGTCACCGCACCTTCGAACACATAGGCAAACGCGTTGTGCCCTTCCGGCAGCGCATAGGTCCAGGCGCGATCCGGCGCCAACGTGATGTCCAGGTAGAGCGGCTCGGTGGCCGGCTGCACGATCGGCCCATGGGTACCGTCCACGCTGCCGGCGATCACCTTCACTTCCACACCAGGTTCCGGCTGCACCACGGGGATGCGCTCCGGCGCGAACTCCTGGTACTTCGGATCGGTCATCTTCTCCTTCGCCGGCAGGTTCACCCACAGCTGGAAACCGCGCATCTGCCCGCTTTCCTGTTCGGGCATCTCCGAATGCACCAGGCCACGGCCAGCGGTCATCCACTGAACACTGCCCGGGGTCAGCAGGCCTTCGTTGCCATGGTTGTCGCGATGCCGCATGCGCCCGTCGAGCATGTAGGTGACGGTCTCGAAACCACGGTGTGGATGCTCGGGAAAGCCTGCGATGTAGTCTTCGGCACGGTCGGTACCGAACTCATCAAGCAGCAGGAACGGATCCAGGTCCGGCAGCGTCGGGCCGCCTATGACGCGGGTCAGGCGCACGCCGGCACCGTCGGAGGTGGGCATGCCACGGATGGTGCGCAGTACGCGGACCGGTTCGGGAAAGCTCATGGCGACTCCTGTTGGATGGATGCCACTGAAGATGGACGCTACATGGCCGCACGCCAATGGACGGCGCCGCAACCGATTGTTCCATCCCTGATGTTCGCTGCACGTCAGCACGCCCTGCGTACGACCAAAGTACTACCGCCGATTCGTCCTGTGCCAATTGACCCTGCCGAGGGCACGCGGGACTCTTTGACTGTCTTTCCGGGAGAGAGCACCTCATGAAAGGGTTTTCCAAAATAGGCTGGGCGGTACTCGCCCTGCTCGGCGCCTTCTGTCTGGGCACCGTGGCCCTGCGCCGCGGCGAACACATCAATGCCCTGTGGATCGTCGTCGCCGCGGTTTCGCTGTACCTGGTGGCCTATCGCTTCTACAGCCTGTTCATCGCCAACAAGGTGATGCAGCTGGATCCAACCCGGGCCACCCCGGCGGTGATCAACAACGATGGCCTGGACTACGTGCCCACCAACAAGCACGTGCTGTTCGGCCATCACTTCGCTGCCATCGCCGGCGCCGGCCCGCTGGTCGGCCCGGTACTGGCCGCGCAGATGGGCTACCTGCCCGGCCTGTTGTGGCTGGTGGTGGGCGTGGTGCTGGCCGGTGCGGTGCAGGACTTCATGGTCCTGTTCCTGTCCAGCCGTCGCAACGGCCGCTCACTGGGTGACCTCGTCCGCGAGGAAATGGGCCAGGTGCCCGGCACCATCGCGCTGTTCGGTGCGTTCCTGATCATGATCATCATCCTGGCGGTGCTGGCGATGGTGGTGGTCAAGGCGCTGGCCGAAAGCCCGTGGGGCATGTTCACCGTGATCGCGACGATGCCCATCGCAATCCTGATGGGCGTGTACATGCGCTACATCCGCCCCGGAAAGATCGGCGAAATCTCGGTGGTTGGCCTGATCCTGCTGCTGGCCGCGATCTGGTACGGCGGCAAGGTCGCCGCCGATCCGGTCTGGGGCCCGGCGTTCACCTTCACCGGCACCCAGATCACCTGGATGCTGATCGGCTACGGCTTCGTCGCGTCGGTGCTGCCGGTGTGGCTGCTGCTGGCCCCGCGTGACTACCTGTCGACCTTCCTCAAGATTGGCACCATCATCGCGCTGGCCATCGGCATCCTGGTGGTGATGCCGGAACTGAAGATGCCGGCGTTGACCCAGTTCGCCGCCAGCGGTGACGGCCCGGTGTGGAAGGGCGGCATGTTCCCGTTCCTGTTCATCACCATCGCCTGCGGCGCGGTCTCCGGTTTCCATGCACTGATTTCCTCCGGCACCACTCCGAAGCTGCTGGCCAATGAAGCGCACATGCGTTACATCGGCTACGGCGGCATGCTGATGGAATCGTTCGTGGCGGTGATGGCACTGGTGGCGGCCTCGATCATCGATCCGGGCATCTACTTCGCGATGAACAGCCCGGCGGCGGTGATCGGCGCCGACGCCGCGTCGGCCGCGCACTACATCACCAACACCTGGGGCTTCACCATCACGCCTGAACAGCTGACCGCGACCGCAGCGGCCATCGGTGAACCCACCATCCTGCATCGTGCAGGTGGCGCACCAACACTGGCGGTGGGCATCGCACAGATCCTGCACGAAGCGATTCCCAGTGGCAGCGACGCGATGATGGCGTTCTGGTACCACTTCGCGATCCTGTTCGAAGCATTGTTCATCCTCACGGCAGTCGACGCCGGCACCCGTGCCGGTCGCTTCATGCTGCAGGACCTGCTGGGCAACTTCGTGCCGGCCCTGAAGAAGACCGAATCGTGGACCGCCAACATCATCGGTACCGCCGGCTGCGTGGCGCTGTGGGGCTACCTGCTCTACACCGGCGTGGTCGATCCGTTCGGTGGCATCCAGACGCTGTGGCCGCTGTTCGGCATCTCCAACCAGATGCTGGCGGGTATCGCGCTGATGCTGGGCACGGTGGTGCTGTTCAAGATGAAGCGTGACCGCTATGCGTGGGTGACCGCAGTACCGGCCGTGTGGCTGCTGATCTGCACCACCTACGCCGGCTTCATCAAGATTTTCGACAGCAACCCGGCGCAGGGCTTCCTGGCCCAGGCACACAAGTTCCAGGCCGCGCTCGCCAGCGACACGATCACCGCACCGGCCAAGTCGGTGGCGCAGATGAAGCAGATCGTGGTCAACGCCTACGTCAACACCGGTCTGACCGCGCTGTTCCTGCTGGTGGTGGGCGCAGTGCTGGTTTATTCGATCAAGACCATCCTGGCGGCCCGCCGCAATCCGCAGCGCACTGACCGCGAAACCCCGTACGTGGCACTGAAGCCGCATGAAATGGTGGATCTGTGATGAGCACGCAACTGGTTCCCGCTGGCCAGTACCAGGCGCACCGCCGCATCTGGCGGCGCCTGGTGCAGACCGCACGACTGTGCTGTGGCATTCCTGATTACGACAACTACGTCCGGCACATGCTGGAAAAGCATCCGGACCAGGAGCCGATGGACTACAAGACGTTCTTCCGCGAGCGCCAGGAAGCGCGCTACGGCGGACGCAACGGTGGTCGCTGCTGTTGAGGGTTGGGTGTGGGTGCCGGGCTTTCAGCCCGGCGCCCGCAGAAGCAACTGCAACGACAACGGCCGGAGCGTCGGCTCTGGGTTTCTGTTTGGTTGGCGGGGCGGCGTCGGATTGTGGGGACGCCGCAATCCGACACCGCCCCACCTTTGACAGATTTCCGGTGTCTGGTAGATCCACGCCATGCGTGGATGAATCTCCGTCGAAATCGAATATTTCGACAATTGAACGAACAGCATCCACGCATGGCGTGGATCTACGTGTCGACCAAGGTCGACACCCACCAAGAGCAGGCCATGCCATTCCGGCAGATCGCGGAACTCTGTCGAAGGCGGGGTGGGTCCGGTTGCGGGGGTGTCCGCGGCATGGATGCCGCGGCCAAGCCTACAGGGACGTATTTACGGCGTCCCCCGCAACCGGACCCACCTCGCCATCCCACGGATAGCCCGCTATTGCTGTGCTTCGGCTGTTGCCGTTGAGACTGCCGGCCAGCGGCCGGCACTACCGCTTCGGCGGGTGCCGGGCGCAGCCCGGCTGCACCACTCAGCCGTTGGCCATCCATTTCAGGATCAGGCCGGTGACATAGGCCAGCCCCGTGCCGGTCGCATAGCCCACCGTGCCCAGCAGCACACCCACCGGGGCCAGCGTCGGATGAAACGCAGCTGCCACCACAGGAGCCGAAGCGGCTGCGCCGATGTTGCCCTGCGAACCGATCGCGAAGAAGAACAGCGGCGCGCGTAGCAGCTTGGCCACCACCCACAGCACCAGCACATGCGTGGCCATCCAGATCGCACCCAGCAGGAACAGCCACGGCCGATCCAGCAGCGACAGCAGGTTCATCTGCATGCCGATGCAGGCGATCAGGAAGTACAGGAACACCGTGCCCAGCCGCGACGCACCGGCCGCTTCCAGCCGGCGTGCACGGGTGAAGCTCAGGCCCAGGCCCATCGCGGTGGACAGCAGGATCACCCACACGAACTGGCTGTCCAGGCTGAACTGGCTGGCCCAGCTGACATTGGCCTTGAACCAGCCCGCCAGCGGCGCGGCGATGGCGTGGGCCAGGCCGACGCCGCCCAGTGCCACGCCAACGATCACCATCAGGTCGGTCATGCTGGGAATACGCGCGTTCTGTGCCTCGTAGGCACTGATGCGCGCCTTCATCTCGTCGATGGCACGGGTATCGGCACCATTGCGGGTATCGATCTGCTGCGCGCGGTTGGCCAGGAACAGCAGGATCGCCATCCACAGGCTGGCGCAGGCTACATCGACCACCGCGAACTGGCCGAAGGTGGTCGCATCGGTGCCGAACACCTCGCGCATGGCAACCATGTTGGCACCGCCACCGATCCAGCTGCCGGCCAGCGCCGCCATCCCAGCCCAGGTATCACCGGCCACGGTTGCGGGGTGGATCAGCTTCATCAGCTGGAACGAGACGATGGCACCGAGCATGATGCCGGCGGTACCGGCACAGAACACGATCAGCAGTTTGGGGCCGAGCTTGGCAATGCCCTTGAGGTCGATCGACAGGGTCAGCAGGACCAGCGCGGCCGGCAGCAGCACGTCGCGTGCGACCGGGTTGTACAGCGAGGTGTTGTGGCCGTCGATGACACCGGCGGTGTTGTAGATGGCGGGAATGAAATAGCACAGCAGCAGCGCCGGCACCCAGGCGAAGATCTTCTTCAGCAACGGGGTCGGACCACTGGCGGCCCAGAAGATCAGGGCCAGGGTGGCGGCAATCAGGCCCAGTCCAACGATGTCGTTGCTGATCAGGGCAGTAGTAGCGGGTTCGGTCGGCATGGGATCCTCTGTCGATCGAAAGAGCGGGAAAAAAAAGCGCCGCATAAAGCGGCGCAGGTCGAGATTAACACTGTCTTCACGCCGGGTCATGCCGCGGCGCGGAGCAGGTCGGGATGCCGGTCAGGCCGGGCGCGAGGCGCCGAAGTCCAGGGTGACGCGTGTCCCGCGCGGGTCGCAGGGCTGCAGCTGCAGGGTCCAGCCCAGGTGCTCGCACAGCCGCGCGATCAGGTCCAGACCGATACCGCCGCCCCGATCAGCACGTTCACCGCGGGCCATGCGTGCGTGGATCGCCGCGATTTCCTCCGGGCTCATGCCATGCCCCGGGTCCTGCAGGGTCAGCACCGCCGACGAGCTCAGGCGCAACTCAATGTGGCCACGCCCACTGTTCTCGATGGCATTGCGCAGCAGGTTGCCGATCGCGGCCTGCACAACGGCCAGCGGCGCGACAATATCCACCGGGGCAGCCTGGATGCCGATGCTCAGGTCCTTGTCGCCCAGCAGGTGGCGATGGTCGTCGACGATCTCCGGCAGCAGCTGGTCCAGCGCGATGCGCTCGGCACGTGCGGCCAGGCGCGCCGGATCACGCGCCAGCACCAGCAGCAGTTCAATCAGCTGCTCCACGCTCTGCGCCGTGCGCAGCACGCGCTGCATCTGCTGGCGTGCACGATCGGGCAGGCCCGGTTGTTCCAGTGCCAGCTCGGCGGCACCGGTCATCACTGCGATCGGCGTGCGCAGTTCGTGGCTGGCGGTACTGATGAAGACCCGCTCGCGCTCGACGAACTGTTCGTTGCGGTCCAGGTAGTCGTTCAGCGCATCGGCGATGGTATGCAGCTCGGAGCTGCCGCGCGGGTCGACCTCGATGCGCTGGCCCTGCACCCCTGGTCGCAACCCGGCAATGTGCTGTGCCAGCAGGCTCAACGGGCGCACCATGCGTTCCATGCCGAACGACGCCATCAGCACGGTGACGAAGATCATGATCACCCCGGCCAGCATCACCCAGCGCGTGGCGAACTGTTCCAGGTCATGGAAGTCGGAAATGTCCAGCGCCAGCGCCACCCGCCCCATCGAGCCGGTGTCACGCACCATCACCGCAGTCTGTCGCCCCTTGATCGGCACCCCGTCATGCAGCCCCGGGTGCAACGTGCGCACGCTTTCGGGCATGTTGCCTTCGTCGAAGCGGAACAGGCTGAGCGTGTCCGAGTCCTGCCAGCGGTAGTGCGGCTCGTGCTCGGTATGCTCGACGATGCTGTCCAGTTCGGAATTGAGCAGTGCACGCCAGGCAGCGTGCTCGGCATGCTCATGCACGTAGTTGCCAACGCTGAACACCGCGACCGACAGCAGCGCCAGATAGCCCAGCAACCACCACACCACGCGCCGGTACAACGGCCCCGGCTTACTCGCCTTCATCATCATCCTTGCCGGCGTCGCTTGGCGTGGTCACGGCCAAGCGGTAACCCACCCGCGGCAGGGTATGGATCAGTTTCTCGGCGAACGGTCCGTCCACACTGCGGCGCAGCTCGTAGACATGCGAACGCAGCAGGTCGCCATCCGGCGGCTCGTCGCCCCACAGAGCGAATTCCAGCTGCTGGCGGGTCACCGCCCCCGGACTGGCACGCATCAATACTTCCAGCAGCTTGCGGCAGGCCGGGTACAGGTGCAGCACTTGGCCCTCACGCTGGGCCTCCAGCGTCGCCAGATCCAGCACCAGATCGCCCACCTGCAGGCGCTTGCGCGGGTTGCGGCCCTGCGCACGCAGCAGCAGCGCCTCCAGCCGCACCTCCAGCTCCGGCAGCGCGAAGGGCTTGGTCAGGTAGTCGTCGGCGCCGGCGCGGAAGCCGGCAATCTTGTCCGGCAGCTCGTCACGTGCGGTCAGCATGATCACCGGCACTTCCGACGCATGTTCGGCGCGCAGCCGGCGCAGCACCTCCGGCCCCTCCATGCGCGGCAGCATCCAGTCCAGGATCACCGCATCGTAGGGGTGACTGCCGGCCAGGTGCAGACCGGTGATGCCATCCGGAGCCACGTCGAGCACGTGCCCGCGCGACTCGAAATAGTCGAACAGGTTGGCCACCAGCTGGCGGTTGTCCTCGATCACCAACAGACGCATGCACGAAACATCCACGGAAGTTCGTAACATGGTAGCGCTGCCCATGTCGGAATGCGGTCGCCTTGGCCACCTCTGACGCTTTTCCCACCCCCGCCACCTCAGAATGGCCGTTTTGCTCCCGGAGCCTGCCGTGCCCGTAGCCCTGCCCCGCCGTTGGCGCCTGCCCCTGTTGTGGCTGCTGATCATTGCTGCGTTGGCGGCCGGTATCGGGCTGCGTCAGCCGCAGCCACCGGACGAACCGCGCTTCGTGCTGGCGGCACGGACCATGGTCGAGAGCGGGCAATGGCTGCTGCCGCACCGCGGCGTGGAGTTGTACGCGGAAAAGCCGCCGGTCTTCATGTGGCTGCAGGCCGCTGCCTACGAAATCGTCGGCAGCTGGCAGTGGTCGTTCCTGCTGCCGTCGTTGCTGGGCGCCCTGCTCAGCCTGTGGCTGATCTCGGATCTGGCCCGCCGGCTGTGGTCGCCCAGGCACTCCGTCTATGCCCTCGCAGCGCTGTTCTGCACCCTGCAGTTCGGGCTGATGGCCAAGCGCGCGCAGATCGACATGGTGCTGGTGGGAATGACCACCGTGGCCCTGTGGGGGCTGATGCGCCACCTGTGTGAACGCCGCAACCTGCCCGCGCTTTGGCTGGCCGGCTTTGCCGCAGGCGTTGGCACGGTGACCAAGGGCGTGGGTTTCCTGCCGCTGCTGATGGTGCTGCCCTGGTTCGGCTGGTGGCTGTACCAGCGCCGCCGCGGATGCACAGTGGAGGGCCCGCATCCGGCAACCCTGCTCTGGCTGATCCCGGCCTTCCTGCTGGGTGTCGGGGTGTGGCTGGCGCCGCTGGGCTGGGCGCTGCTGCACACGCCCAGTGCAGAACTGCAGGCTTATGCGCACGAGCTGCTGTTCAAGCAGACCGGCACCCGCTACGCCAACGCCTGGCACCATCGTCAGCCGGTCTGGTACTACCTGCAGGTGATCCTGACCCTGTGGCTGCCGGGCAGCCTGCTGTTGCCGATGCTGTTCAAGCCCTGGTGGCGCCGCCTGCGCCGGGGCGACCGCCGACAGTGGCTGCTGCTGGGCTGGGCGGTGCTGGTACTGGTGTTCTTCAGTGCCAGCCCGGGCAAGCGCGAGGTGTACCTGCTGCCGATGCTGCCTGCGATGGCGCTGGCCGTGGCGCCGCTGCTGCCCGGCCTGCTGCGCCGCCTGTGCGTTCGCCGCTACCTGTTCGGCTACAGCGTGGTGCTGATGCTGGCCACTGGCACGCTGGGCGTGATGTTGATGACCGAGCATCCGTGGGCCGTAGCACAGCTGGAGCGCCGGGCAATGCCCGATACCCTGCTTCCGGTGCTGGGCGACGGCCTGCTGACCTTCGCCATCGCTCTGGCCACATTGATCGTGTGGCTGCGGGTACGCCGTGCTGCAACGCTGGTGCTGCTGACCCACGCCATGCTGTGGATGCTTTACGGTCTGGTGCTGATCCCGGCGCTGGATCCCTACGCATCGGCGTCGGCATTGATGCGCCGGGTGGGCGCCAGGATCGGCCCCGATGCCGAACTGGCCCTGATGGCCTGGCGCGAGCAGAACCTGCTCCAGGCGGACCGGCCAGTGCGCGAATTCGGCTTCAAGCGGCCTTGGGCGGAACAATGGCACGACGCCGGTCCGTGGCTGGCCGAAGCACCGGACAAGCGCTGGCTGCTGGTGCTGGATGACGCGATGAGCCCGTGCGTGGACACGAGCAAAGTGATCGATATCGGTGTTGCCAACAGGAACCGTTGGCAACTGCTTCCCGGTACCGCATGGAACCCGGAGTGCCACGCCGAGCGGACAGGATCGACCGCAGAAGAAGACTGAACGTTGACACGTGCCGGACGAACATTAACCCGGCACGAACGAGCGTCCGACCCTTCTCCGACATCCAGGTGACGAGCATGACCGCGGATTCCCGAACCGCCCTATCCCAGCATGCCCGTCCGTCCTCTTGATTCGGTAGCGCCGCTTGCGACATCGTCACTGGCGTCACGATTTGCCGTAACTCACCTCTGGCTGCCTGTCGCAATCGGTCTGCCCTTGTTCACGCTGCTGATGGGTTTTGGCGGCGACCAATGGGTGGCCGATCATCTGTTCCGCCTGGAGGGTGGTCACTGGGCGCTGCAGGACGCCTGGATCACCCGCACGGTGGTGCACAAGGTCGGCAAGTGGCTGAGCACGGCTGCTGCGCTCGTGGCGATCCTGCTCTGCTTCCACCACTGGCGAAGGGGTCGCGATCGCACCCTGCGGTGGGCGCTGCTTTATGTCGTAATTGCCATGGCCCTGGGCACGGGTGTGATCTCCCTGCTGAAGTCGCTGGTGCCGATGGAATGCCCCTGGGACCTGCTGCGCTACGGCGGCCACCAGCCTTTCATCGGGCTTTTCACGGCACGGCCCGCTGGCATGGCCGCGCAGGCCTGCTTCCCTGCAGGCCACGCCAGCGCGGGTTACGCATGGGTGTGCCTGTACTTTTTCGCCTTGCTGTGGCGCCCTGCATGGCGCTGGGCCGGGTTGTGGATCGGCCTTGGCACCGGCCTGGTATTCGGCATCAGCCAGCAGCTGCGGGGCGCGCATTTCCTTTCACATGACGTTGCGACCGCTTTGATCTGCTGGCTGCTTTCGCTGGGCCTGTATGTTCTGATCCGCCATCAGTTGGACCGTCCCCACCGCCAGGAGGCAAACGCATGAGTGCATCGGTCCAACGCCCCGCCCGTCTTCCCGCGTTGGCGAACCTTCGCCGCTGGCGGCCGCAGCTCTCCACCGAAGCACTGATCGCACTGACCAGCCTGTTCTTCGCGGTGGCCGGCAACGGCCTGTTCTGGCACAGCGCGATGGCCAGCCATCCGGGCAGCCTGCGCTACGCGCTCTCGCTGCTGCTGTTGCTGCTGGGTGCGCACGGCGTGCTGCTGGGCATCCTGGTCTGGCGCTGGAACGCCAAGGTGGTGATCAGCCTGCTGCTGCTGGTGACTGCATTCGCTGCGCACTACATGAGCCGCTACCACATCTACCTGGATGCGGACATGCTGCGCAACGTGCTGGCGACCGACCCCAAGGAAAGCCGCGAGCTGATGACCGTGTCGCTGCTGTGGCCGGTGCTGTTGCTGGCGGTGCTGCCGATGGCGGTGCTGTGGCGCGTGCAGGTGCGTCGTCGCAGCTGGGGACGGAGCCTGCTGTGGCGTCTCGGCTTCCTGGTGGTGGCTGCGGTGACCGCGCTCGGCGGTGCGCTGATCTCGTTCCAGGATGTCTCGGCGCTGATGCGCAACCAGCGCGAAGTACGCTACCTCGCGACCCCGGCCAACGTGCTGCTGGGCATGCCGCGCGCGTTGCGTGGCGACAATCCGGTGCAGCGCGCGCCGAAGCTGCCGATCGGTACCGACGCCAAGGCCACTCCGCGTGCACCTGCCAGCAAACCGCGCCTGCTGGTGATCGTCATGGGCGAGACCGTGCGCGCGCAGAACTGGGGGCTCAACGGTGGTCGCAACACTACCCCTGAACTGGCCCAGGCACCGGTGATCAACTTCCCCGACATGCATTCGTGCGGCACCAGCACCGAGGTTTCGCTGCCGTGCCTGTTCTCGCCATGGGGCCGCCACGACTACGACGAGAAGAAGATCCGCGCGCACCAGTCGCTGCTGCACGTATTGAACCGTGCCGGCATCGCACCGTTGTGGCGTGACAACCAGTCCGGCTGCAAGGGTGTGTGCGAAGGTCTGGACTTCCAGTCGCTGTCCGACGCGACCACCCCGGGCCTGTGCGCCGACGGCCGCTGCATGGACGAGATCCTGCTGCAGGACCTGGCCACCCAGGTGCGTGCCAGGCCCGGCGACCGCGTCGTGGTGCTGCACCAGCTGGGCAACCATGGCCCTGCGTATTTCGAGCGTTATCCGGCCGCCTTTGCCCGCTTCAAGCCAACCTGCGACACCCGTGACATCGGCCGCTGCTCGCGCGAAGAGATCACCAACAGTTACGACAACGCCGTGCTGTACACCGATCACTTCCTGAGCAAGACCATCGGCACGCTGCAGGGGATGCAGGACTACGACACGGCGATGATCTACCTGTCCGACCACGGCGAGTCGCTGGGCGAGAAAGGCCTGTTCCTGCACGGCGTGCCCTACGCCATCGCCCCGGCCGAGCAGACCCGGGTGCCGATGACGATGTGGTTCTCGCCGGGCTTCGCCAGCAGCCGCGGGCTGGACCTGCAGTGTGTGCGCAAGCGTTCGGCAGCCTATACCGACCATGACAACCTGTTCCCGTCGGTGCTGGGCCTGATGCAGGTGAAGACCTCGCTGTACGAGCGTGATCGCGACCTGTTCGCCAACTGCGAAGGTTGAGGGTTGTTCGGCAGGGCTTGCAGCCCTGCACCTGCAGAGGCAACGGCAACGGCCGAAGCAACAGCAGAAGCGGGCGATCCGTGGTTTGGCGGGGTGGGTCCGGTGGCGGGAGACGCCGTAAACCCATCCATGGGGGCTTGGCCGCGGCATCCATGCCG
>NZ_JAWJTI010000058.1:0-14504 GCF_032911525.1 Stenotrophomonas veracruzanensis | reverse complement strand
CGCCGTAAACCCGTCCCTGGGGGCTCGATGGCGCCATCCATGGCGCCAACGGTCCCGCGAACCCACCCCGCCCGGCCCCTGAGAGTTTCCGTGCGCGTCCAGCCAGCCACGGAGAAGAAATAGAACAGCAGAAGCGGGTCGCGCGCTGCGCTTGCTCGCGAGCCGAGCCTGCGGTTGGCTTCGCGGACTGGCCTGAAAGCAGCCGAGCGTGGGCTCGGCTCTACAAAAAGCGGCCAGCCAGGCTGCTTTTGCTTTTGATCTTCTTTTTTCTTCTCCGTGGGTGGCAGACGCAGCAGAAATCTGTCAGCGGCCGGGTGGGTGGGGTTGGCGGGGTATCCGCGGCATGGATGCCGCGGCTAAGCCCCCAGGGACGGGTTCACGGCGTCCCCGCCAGCCCCACCCACCCGGCCAGCCCACAGGAAACCGGCTTTCCGCGATCATCTCAAACCACCCACGAGGGGCTGCGCCGTTCGCTGGAAACCCCCGATTCGTTAGTCGGAAGTTAAAGATCCGTAAGCATTCTGCTGCGATCCCGCAGTCATCTGCATGCAACCGATCGTCATTAGCCTTCGTGACGTTCCAGTCAGGTTCGACGCGGTAAGCTCTCCCTCGATGAGCTCGCAGCATCGCTCATCGAGTGCAGTACGCAGTAGCAATTTGGAGGAATACATCACATGGCAATCGTTCTTTATGTCGGTGGTAGCAAGGATGGCGAGAAGGGCGTGGTGCCCTACGGCTTCAGCAAATCCCGCGCCGACACCGCGCTGGGGCCGGAGTTCTACACGGAGCGGTTCATGGAACTGCAGGGTGTCGGCAAGGTCCGCCTGATGGCCCTGGAAGGCATGCGTGACGAGATCGTCATGCAGCGCGCCGCCCGCCACTACCGCTGACCTCCGCAACACGCGGCAGGGCGCGCCCACCATCGCGCGCCCGCGCCGGCATCCCAGCCCAGGGCCAGTCCGAGCCCTCTCGTTGCCAGGATGCCGGCGTCCAATCCGGCCCCGCCGCTGAACCTCGCCCCCTGTCAATGCCTTGTCCGGCTCCGTCGTGGATTGCCAGAATGGGGTCTTCCCGAACCGCGGCACAGACCTGAAGCAATGCACGACGCCAAGAACGCACAGAGCGCGCTCGCCCAGCAGATCGCCCAGACCATCGCCGACGAGATCGGTGCCCAGTCCGCCCAGGTACGCGCCGCCGTCGGGCTGCTCGACGAGGGCGCCAGCGTTCCGTTCATTGCGCGCTACCGCAAGGAAGTGACCGGTGGCCTGGACGACACCCAGCTGCGCAATCTGGAAGTGCGCCTGACCTACCTGCGCGAGCTGGAGGACCGTCGTGCGGCGGTGCTGGCCAGCATCGGCGAGCAGGGCAAGCTCAGCGACGAACTGCGCAACGACATCCTGGCCGCCGATACAAAGAGCCGCCTGGAAGACCTGTACCTGCCGTACAAGCCCAAGCGCCGCACCCGCGCCCAGATCGCCCGCGAGGCCGGCCTGGAGCCGCTGGCCGATGGCCTGCTGGCCGACCCGACGAAGGACCCGCAGACGTTCGCGGCTACCTTCGTCGACACCGACAAGGGCGTGGCCGATACCAAGGCCGCGCTGGAAGGCGCGCGCGCGATTCTGATGGAGCGCTGGGGCGAAGATGCCGCGCTGGTCGGCGAGCTGCGCACCTGGCTGGGCGAGACCGGCGTGATCCGTGCCCGCGTGGCCGAGGGCAAGGAAACCGAAGGCGCCAAGTACCGCGATTACTTCGAGCATGCCGAGGCGCTGGCGAAGATTCCATCGCACCGCTTGCTGGCACTGTTCCGTGCGCGCCGCGAGGAGATCCTGTTCCTGGAACTGGACCCGGGCAGCGATGCCGAGGCCGGCCACCAGTACGCCGAAGGGCGCGTGGCGCGCAAGGCCGGGATTGCCGACCAGGGCCGTGCCGCCGACCGTTGGCTGCTGGATGCCTGCCGCCTGACCTGGCGCGCCAAGCTGCACACCCATCTGTTGCTGGACCTGTTCAACCAGGCCCGCGAGAAGGCCGAGGCCGAGGCCATCGCGGTGTTCGGTGACAACCTGAAGGACCTGCTGCTGGCGGCTCCGGCCGGCCCGAAGACCGTGCTCGGGCTGGACCCGGGTATCCGCACCGGTTGCAAGATCGCCGTGGTGGATGCCACCGGCAAGCTGGTCGCCACCGACACCATCTACCCCCACGAACCCCGCCGTCAGTGGGAGCAGTCGCTGCAGACGATCAAGCAGCTGTGCGCCAAGCACAACGTCGAGCTGATCGCGATCGGCAACGGCACCGCCAGCCGCGAGACCGACAAGCTGGCCGGCGAAGCGATCAAGGCCGCTGGCAACCCGAAGCTGCAGAAGGTGGTGGTGAGCGAAGCCGGCGCGTCGGTGTACTCGGCATCCGAGTTCGCGGCCAGGGAATTCCCGGGCCTGGACGTGTCGCTGCGTGGCGCGGTGTCGATCGCGCGCCGCCTGCAGGACCCGCTGGCTGAACTGGTCAAGATCGATCCCAAGGCGATCGGTGTCGGCCAGTACCAGCACGACGTGGATCAGTACCGGCTGGCGCGGGCGCTGGACGCGCGCGTGGAGGACTGCGTGAACGCGGTCGGCGTGTACGTGAACACCGCCTCGGCCGCACTGCTGTCGCGGGTGTCCGGCCTGTCGGCCACGGTGGCCGAGAACATCGTGCGCCATCGTGACGACAACGGCCCGTTCAAGCGTCGCAAGGACCTGCTCAAGGTCGCGCGCCTGGGCGAGAAGACCTTCGAACAGTGCGCGGGCTTCCTGCGTATCGCCGATGGTGACCAGCCGCTGGACGCCTCGGCGGTGCACCCGGAAGCCTATCCGGTGGTCGAGCGCATCGTGGCCAGCACCGCGCGCCCGATCAAGGCGCTGATCGGTGATGGCAGCTTCCTGCGTGGCCTGAAGGCAGAACAGTTCACCGACGACACCTTCGGCGTGCCGACCGTGCGCGACATCCTGAAGGAACTGGAAAAGCCGGGCCGCGATCCGCGTCCGGAGTTCAAGGCCGCGCGCTTCGCCGAGGGCGTCGAGGACATCAAGGACCTGCGCGAAGGCATGGTGCTGGAAGGCGCCGTGAGCAACGTGGCCGCCTTCGGTGCCTTTGTCGATATCGGCGTGCACCAGGATGGCCTGATCCACATCTCGGCGCTGTCCGATACCTTCGTGAAGGACCCGCGCGACGTGGTCAAGGCCGGCGACATCGTCAAGGTGAAGGTGCTGGAGGTGGACGTGGCGCGCAAGCGCATCGCCCTGACCCGGCGCCTGGACGATACCCCCGGCCAGGCCACGAGCCGCCCTGCCCAGCGCGATGAGCGAGGCCAGGGGCAGGGGCCTCGCCGTGACGCGGGCGGCCAGAACCGTGGGCCGAACCGCGGCCAGGGCGCCGCCAGCCGTCCCGCCCAGTCCGCGCCGCCGGCCAACAACGCCCTGGCCGAGGCCTTTGCACGGGCCAGGCGCAGCTGAGGATCGTGCCCCCCGTCACGGTTGATCCGGGGCGGGGGACTTGTCGGTTTTCCCCGTGATTGCGCACACTTGCGCCTGAGGGGGGGCGTTCGGCCTCCCCGCTGTCGCTGGGGAGGGCCATGACGCCAGCACGACCCGCCGTCTTCGTCGCAGGCTGCAGCGTTTCGCTGCGGTCGGCGCCTGCCCGTGCCGGCAGGGGACCGGAGTGATGGCGGGCCAGGAAAACAACGGCAACGGGCTGCTTGAGCGGCGCCTGCAGGAGCTGTCCGAAGAGCGCCGCCGGCTGGCGATGATCATCGATGGCACTGCTGCGGGCACCTGGGAATGGAACGTGCAGACCGGCGAGATGCGGGTCAACGCGCGCTGGGCCGAGATCGTCGGCTACCGCCTGGAAGAACTGGAACCGATCTGCCAGAAGACCTTCCTGAAGCTGGTGCACCCGGATGACATCGCGGTGTCCGATGCCGCGCTGGATGAGCATTTTGAAGGGCGCGCCGACAACTACGCCTGCCTGCTCCGCATGCGCCACAAGAACGGCCAGTGGATCTGGATCCAGGACCGCGGCCGGGTCTTTGAGTGGGATGGGCAGGGCAAACCGCTGTGGATGGCCGGTGCCCATGCGGATGTGACCGAGCTGCAGCAGGCCCGCCAGGATGCGGCCGAGACCCGCCAGCGCCTGCAGGCGGTGGTCGATGCCTCTGACGAGGTTGCGGTGATCGCCACCGATACCGACGGCACCATCACCCTGTTCAATACCGGCGCACAGCGCCTGCTCGGTTACACCGCGTCGGAGGTCGTCGGCCAGCGCCGCCTCGATGCCTTCCATGATCCGGCCGAACTGCAAGCCTGGTTGCAGCCGCTGGCCGATGCCGATGGCAATCTGCCCGGCGTATTCGAGGCGCTGAGCGCGCGTGCTGACGGACAGACCTACTCGCGGCAATGGACGCTGCGGCGCAAGGATGGCCAGTCACGCCAGGTGCGCCTGTCGATCAGCCGCATGGAAGGCGCCAACGGAGCGCGTATCGGCTACGTCGGCATGGCGATCGACATTACCGAGATCCTGCAGGCGCGCGCCGAGGCGCGCCTGTCTGCGGAGAAGTTCGCCGGCGCGTTCACCAGCGCCGCGCTGGGCATGGCGCTGGTGTCGCTGGAAGGTCGCTGGCTGGACGTCAATGACGCACTGTGCCGGATCCTGGGCTACCCCCGCGAAGAGCTGCTGCAGGTCGATTTCCAGCGGCTGACCCATCCCGATGACCTGCAGACCGATCTGGCCCTGGTGCAGGACCTGCTGGCTGGGCGGCGCAGCCACTACCACCTGGAGAAACGCTACCTCGATCGCGATGGACGCGTGATCTGGGCGCGGCTGTCGGTATCGCTGGTGCGCAACGAGCACGGCGAGCCGCTGCATTTCGTGTCGCAGATCCAGGACATCAGCGCCCAGCGCAGCAGCGAGCAGCGCCTGTTCGAGAGCGAGCAGCGCAGCCGTATCACGCTTGATGCGGTGGCCGACCTGGTGCTCAGTGTCAGCCTGGATGGCCGTATCGACTATGCCAATGCCGCCGCGGTGCGCACGTTGGCGGGCGACGGTGCGCTGTCGCTGGCCGGGCACAAGGTGCAGGACGTGCTGGCGTTGACCACCGAGTACGCGCCGGGGTCGGTGCTGGACGTTTCGGTACTGCTGGATCCGGAAAGCAACGCGGTGGACCTGCATGCCGACCTGCTGCTGCGCCTGGGTACTGCCACGGTGCCGGTGGACCTCACCCGCGCCTGGTTGCGCGATGACGAGGGCCACGTTCGCGGCGCAGTCTGGGTGCTGCGCGACGATACCCAGCAGCGTGCCCGCCAGCGCGAGGCACGGCACCTGGCCGAGATCGACCCGCTGACCGAACTGAGCAACCGCCGTGGCTTCGAAGTGCACCTGCAGCAGGCGATCACCCGCGTTGAACGTACCGGCCAGGCCGCGTCGCTGATGTACATCGATCTGGACAGGTTCAAGCCGATCAATGACACCTGGGGCCATCTGGCCGGCGATGCCGTGCTGTGGGCGGTGGCCAGCGTGCTGCGTCACGGGGTGCGCGATTCGGACGTGGTGGCGCGGCTGGGCGGCGACGAGTTCGCGGTGATCCTTTCCGGGTGTACGCCGCGCCGCGCGGCCCGCATCGGCGGTGAACTGCTGCACACCTTGGCATCGCTGTCGATTCCGTGGGACCGGGACCGCCTGCATGTGGGCGCCAGCATCGGTATCGCGCCACTGGCGGGTGGGATGAGCGTGGACCAGGCTGTGGCGGCGGCTGATGCCCAGTGCTACCGGGCCAAGGCAATGGGTCGCAACAACGTGCAGGTGCAGGGCGAGGCCAGTGAGCTGCCGGGCGACGACATCGACCCGGCCGACGGCTGATCTCAGTCTGTGAGAGGGCGTGCGCGAATACTCCGCGCACTTCCCCTCGTACAGGTGACCCCATGAATGTCTGCAATCCGGTAACGGTGCGTGCCTTCGCCCCGGCTCTGGTTGGCTGGTGCCTGGCCCTGGCCGCCTGCCTGCGTGCGGAACAGTTGCGCGGCGATCTGCACGCGCAGGCCCTGCTGCCGGTACTGCAGGGCGGCGCGGCCGCCCTGCTGGTGTTCACGCTGTCCTGCATCGGTGCCGCCAGCATCGTGTTGTGGCGGGCGGGCAGGAACGCAGTGGAGTGATGCGGTGGAGGATGACCGCATCCCCATGTCATGTTGCGTCAGCGTAATACTTCATCCGAACTGACCAGCTGCACATCGTGCATCAGGTTGAGGTAAGCCTCGTAGTAGCCCTTGTGCGAGGCGCCGACGATGGTCAGCATGCGGGTGCCTGGGTGCTGGCCCAGCACATCCCGCATGTTGGCGACCATGCGCAGGTTGCGGGTTTCCCAATAGCCCACATAGTTGCGGCCGAAGCCCTCGGGAGATGGTTCCACCAGGGTCGCACCGAAGTCGCTGTTGTAAGCCATCATCGCGGCGTCCGAGGTGTTGTAGGCGCGATACATCGCGAGCAGCCCCTCGGGTTTGTCGAGGTTGGCTTCGAGTGGCTCGTCAGCGGCCATTCGCGACTTGACGAATGGATTGTCCCAGGCGGCCCGGATGGCTGCGATGTAGGCCTTCCTTCGGGATTCCGGCGTGGGCGAATCCGCGGTGTGGTCGTCGACCGACCACAGCCGTTCCAGGCCCAGCCGTGCGGCCAGTACCCCTGCGACCATGCCCACTTCGTCCGGCCTGGCCATGCGGGTGTCGAGGTAGCGCACCAGCTCGGGCGTCAGGCTGTCACCGGCACGGCGCTCTTCGTTGGGCAACCGCAGCCATTGCACGACGGCCGAACCGTTCTCGCCCGCAGCGAGGAAAACCGCGGCCAACCGTCGCCGCTGGGCGGCAGTGGGTGTGCCCGGCCATTCCGCAAGCAGACGTTCCATCTCGGCATTGGCGCTGGGAACGTCCAGGCCGGTTGCTGCCTGCGCCGGCGCTGGATCGACGCAGTAGTCCTCGACACTTCCGGCGTAGCGGCCTGGATTGCGACGCATGAAGTCGCACTGCAGGCCGGACAGGTTCTCGACCGCGATCACCGTGGGCTGCCAGGCCTGCAGACGCTGCAGCAGGGGTTCCAGCATGGCTGGCCTGAAGGTCTTCGGCAGGCTGGACAGATGCGGGCTGCCCAGCACCAGCACCTCGTTCGGGCGACCCGCAGGCGGACCCTTCAGCTGGTCGGGATGGAAGGACGGCCGATAGGCGGCATCGGCAGCCAGGGCACTGGTGCTGCACAGTCCCAGGAAGAGGTAGCTGGCCAAGCGTGCAGGCATGTGATCTCCGTGTCCGCGAACATCCTTCAGGTCGCTGCATGCTGGCCGTTTCCCTGCCCCGGGGAATCCCCCGTTGGTCATGGACCTTTCGGCTTGCGTTGCATGCGTCTCATGAGCGAGGCTGGATTCAATGGAAACGTGGTGCAGGGCATGACCCCAGGCAACCGGGTGATCGAAAGTGCGAGGTTGTGCCTGCGGCCTTTCACGGCGGCGGATGCCGATGAGGTGTTCACCGCGATCACGCCGGGGCTGACACGCTACATGGCCTTCGAACCGCCGCCGTCGGAGGAGGCCTTCACTGCGGTCTGGCAGGCGTGGTTGCCCACCATCGCCGAGGGCACGGACATCACCTTTGTCATTCGCCGACGTGACGATGGCGCCTTCCTTGGTCTGGCCGGCCTGCATCGGACCATGGACGCCGAGCCCGAGCTCGGCATCTGGATCGACGAAGCGATGCATGGGCAGGGCTATGGCCGGGAAGCCGTGGCGGCGGTGTGGTCGTGGGCTTCCGGGCGCCTGCGATGCGCAGCATTCCGCTATCCGGTGGCCGAGCAGAACGCACCGAGCCGGCGTCTGGCCGAATCCCTGGGGGGCGTGCCCGTTGCGCGTGAGCAACAAGTGAAGTACACGGCGATCGTCTATCGCATTCCTGCGCATATGCCTGGAGTTGCGACGGACGTCGCGGAATCCCGCTAAAGCCCCGAATTCCGTCGCCGATATCCCCTCTGGATCCCGCTCCAGTCCCCCGCTGCAGGACCCCAGGCTGCCCTGGATGGGCGGTCCGCGCTGTGTGTTCCGCCGTTCCCCATGCCGATCGCACCCGCACCAGACGTTCTTGCCAGCCGCTCGAGGGGTGCCTGCCGGTACCTGTAGTCCCAAGCAACTGAAGTTGCCGCCGGGCATCCCGCCCGACGGGTCGCAACCGCTTACCGGACACCGAGGATCAGACAATGCTCATTCCAGGCTTCACGGCGGGCGCGCAGGCGCCGGCCGAGCTGCATACCCGTTGGTCGCCGTGGCGCGCGCTGCTGGGCGCCCTTGCGCCGCAGCAGCGCACCCGCACCGAGCCGGCGGCAACCGACCGCGCCGAACTTGAAGCGCAGGTCGCGGCGCTGCATCGCGTGCAGGCGGTCATCGAGTTCGCGCTCGACGGCACCATCCTGCAGGCCAATGACAATTTCCTGCAGGCGATGGGCTACCGGCTGGAGGAGATCCAGGGCAAACATCATTCCCTGTTCGTCGACCCCGAACAGGCGCGCAGCGCCGAATACCGCGACTTCTGGGCGCGCTTGGGGCGCGGCGAATATGACGCCGGACAGTACCGCCGCTTCGGCAAGGGGCAGCGCGAGATCTGGATCCAGGCCTCGTACAACCCCGTGCTGGACCGCCAGGGGCGGCCGTACAAGGTGGTCAAGTTCGCCACCGACATCACCGCGCAGAAACTGCAGGCGGCCGATTCGGCCGGGCAGCTGGCCGCGATCGCCAAATCGCAGGCGGTGATCGAATTCAGCATGGATGGGCGCATTCTCTCGGCCAACGAGAACTTCCTCACGGTCACCGGCTACAGCCTGGATGAAGTGCGCGGGCAGCATCATTCGCTGTTTGTCGAGCCGGATCACCGCAGCAGTGATGAGTATCGTCGCTTCTGGGAGAAACTCGGACGCGGCGAATACGATGCCGGCCAATATCGTCGCTTGGGCAAGGGCGGGCGCGAGGTATGGATCCAGGCCTCCTACAACCCCATCCTCGACCTCAACGGGAAGCCGTTCAAGGTCGTCAAATACGCGACCGACATCACCGCGCAGGTGCATGAGAACCAGGCCATGCAGCGCGCGGTGGCGCAGACCCGGGAGGTGGTAGCGGCTGCCAAACAGGGCGATCTGACCCGGCGCATTGCGATGAAGGACAAGCAGGGTTCGATCGCGGAGCTGTGCGAGGGCGTAAACTCGCTGGTCGAGGCGATGGCGGCGATCATTGGCCAGATCAAGTTCGCTGCCGACACCATTGCGGTGGGCGCGACCGAAATCGCGCAGGGCAACAGCGATCTGTCGCAGCGCACCGAACAGCAGGCCGCCTCGCTGGAGGAGACCGCTGTTTCGATGAAGGGCCTGGCCGAGACCGTGCAGCGCACCGCCACCAACGCCCGCCAGGCCAGCCAGCTGGCCGGTGGTGCGGCCGATGTCGCTGCGCGTGGTGGCAGCGTGGTGCATGAGGTGGTCGAGACAATGGCGGTGATCAATGCGTCGTCGCGGCGCATCGTCGACATCATCGGCGTGATCGACGGCATCGCCTTCCAGACCAATATCCTGGCGCTGAATGCAGCGGTGGAGGCCGCACGTGCCGGTGAGCACGGCCGTGGCTTCGCCGTGGTCGCCACCGAGATCCGCGAGCTGTCGCAGCGTTCGGCCAGCGCAGCCAAGGAGATCAAGCACCTGATCGACGAGTCTGTTGCCAATGTGGGGGCCGGCACCGCCCAGGTCGAGAGCGCGGGCCGCACCATGAATGAAATCGTGACCAACGTCCGCCGGGTGAGCGACCTGATGACCGAGATCAGTACCGCCTCGCAGCAGCAGAGTGATGACATCCAGCAGATGAACCATGCGGTCGATCTGATCGACCAGGGAACCCAGCAGAACGCAGCGCTGGTCGAGGAGGCCTCGGCGGCGGCACGCAGCATGGAGGAACAGTCGGCGCAACTGCTGCAGACCGTGGCGAGCTTCCGTGTGCAGGGCGGGGGCGGCCATCCGCATGGGATGGCCGCGTTGCACGCGGTCTAGGCGCGGCGTCCGGCAGTCGCGACCCCGGCCGCCTTGGCCGGGGCGAGCTGCACGCAGTTGCGGCCGGCGTGCTTGGCCCGGTACAGGGCCTGGTCGGCGCGGTCGACCAGATCATCCGGCTCGCGCTCGTCGCTGGCGGACTGCCAGCCGACGCCGACGCTGATGGTCACGTGGCCGTCCGGGGCGGGCAACGCCGCGTATTCGACGGCAGCGCGCAGTCGCTCGCCCAGATCCAGCGCATGCGAGGTGTCGGATGAGGGCAGGGCGGCGATGAACTCCTCGCCGCCGTAGCGGGCCAGCAGGTCATCACCGCGCTGCAGGCAGCCGTCGAGGATCGCGGCAACGGCGCGCAGGCGGCGGTCGCCCTCAGGGTGACCGTAGGTGTCATTGAGCCGCTTGAAGTGATCGATGTCGATCATCAGCACGGCCAGGCCCAAGCCCTGGCGGCGGGCGCGGCGGTGGGCTGCGCCAAGCGATTCATCGAAGCTGCGCCGGTTGCCCAGCCCGGTCAGCGGATCGCGCCGGGCCAGCGTTTCCAGCTCATCGCGCTGGCGCTGGATCTCGGCCTGGCTCAGCACGCTGCGCAGCGCATAGCCGAGCAGGGCGCCGATGAATCCGATCGTGGCCAGGGTCGGCTGCAGGCGTGCGACCAGCAGAGCCACCATCATCAGCAGCAACGGCAGCATCAGCGGCACACCGGCATCGACGATGCGGCGCAGGTTGGGCGATACCGGCGCTGCAGGGCGGCGGCGGTTGCTGCCTGCCATGATCGCCAGCAGTACGAACAGTCCGCTGATCAGCAGGTCCTGCCAGTTGCCGTCCGGCGCCTGCGGCTGGTAGGTGTTGATGTAGAAGGCCAGCAGGAAGTAACCCAGCGCGTAGATCGTCAGCGTCCGGAAAAAATCCCGGCGATCCGCATTGTCCTCGGCCAGGAAGCGGATCAGTGCGAAGCAGAACACCAGGCTGTTCTGCACGTTGCTCATGGTGTTCAGGCATTGCGTCCACAAGGCGGTGTTCAACGGAGCCATTGCCTGCGCATGCATGTAGTACAGCAACCACAGCAGCGCGATGATCCCGAAGTCCACTGCACGGATGTAGCGGTTCCCGCCCCCCGGGCTGGCAGCGACGTAGATGAGTGGAATCCGGTAGAACACGTACAGGATCAACGATGAGGCGGTCATCTGCGCAGGGGAGAGGCCGGCCACGTTCCGGTACAGCAGGGCCAGCAATGCAAGCGCGAACAGGGCGACGGCGGCGCCCAGCGTCCGCCATTGGCAGGCGGCCTGGCTGCAGCGTGCGCGCCGCAGACAGGCCAATGCGGCCAGCAGCGGCGCGGAGATCAGCAGGAGGTAGGAGCCGACCGGGTCCTGGGGGCCGATCAAAGCGATGACAAGCGCGTGCACGACCAGAAAAAACAGTGCAGCACGCAGCGTCATGCATTCCCCCGCCCACAGATACGGCGGGATCACGATAGGCAGATGTACCTGCGGCTGGCAAGAAAAGTGTGATGCGCATCCAGTGCGAACCTTGTCGAAAGTCGCAATTGTGTGTCAGGGGGATGACCTAGCCGTGCCTTCGAGGTGGGCGTACATCCAGAAGCCACGGGGCTGTCCCCGTACCCGCCGGTAGGCGCTCAGGAGCCCTTCGCGCTGCATGCCCAGGCGTTCCAGCACGGCGATCGAGCGGATGTTGCTGTCCAGCACGGTCGCCTGGATACGGACCAGGGCGCGTGCGGAATGACCCCATTCAAGCACCGCGCGTGCCGCCTGCGTGGCCAATCCCTGTCCCTGCCAGTGGGGGTCGAGGTCATAGGCGAGCTCGCCGCGGCCATGCAGGAGGTCGATGCCGTTCAGGCCGAAGGTGCCGATCAGCCGGTCGCCTGAATCCACCAGTCCCCAGCGCTGGTCGGGGGACGTGGGCAGGTAACCGGCGATCAGCTGGCGCAATGCGGCTTCCGAGACCTCGTTCCAGCTGGTGTGTTCGATCACGCCCGGTAGAGACAGGTAGCGGGACCATGCGGCCGCATCATCCACCCGCAGGGCGCGCAGGCGTGCGGGCAGGGTGTCTGGAAGTGACGGCAGACGTGAGGCAGGCATGCCGGGCAGTGTGGTCACTCCGTGCCTGGAAAAGCAAAAGGCCAGGTCGGGGACCTGGCCTTTGATGCTGTGGTGCCGGTGAAAGGACTCGAACCTTCATGGGGTCACCCCCGGCTGATTTTGAGTCAGCTGCGTATACCATTCCGCCACACCGGCAGGCAGCGTGCGAGTGTAACCGAGGTCGGCAGGGCTTTCATAGAGGCAAGGCCGATCGGGGCGCTTCCTGTCGGCATCGGCTCTGTGATGGCTATACTGCTGCGGCTTGAATGCCTCCAGGAGCGGTAGCCGATGACAGTGTTGCAGGACCTGAGGGTGCTGGTGGTCGAGAACGACGAGATGAGTGCCGCACTGCTGCAGATGCAGCTGGTGCATGCCGGCGCGACCGTGGTCGGGTTGGCGGCGAGCGTGGATGAGGCACTGCGCCTGTTGAAGGAAAGCTCTCCAGACGTGGCTCTGCTCGATTACCGCTTGGCCCGGAACGAGACCAGTGAGCCGGTGGCTGCCGCGTTGTCGGCACGCGGTGTGCCGTTCGTACTGGCGACCGGGATGCTGGCCGAGCAGTTGCCGGCGTCGATGCTGACCGGCGTGCTGCTGGTCAAGCCGTACCTGTCGGCGGATCTGTGCCAGGCGCTGGTGCGTGCCGTGGGTCGCTCCCGGGTCAAGGCCTGAGGCCTGTGTTTCAGCCTGCTTCCTCGTACACGTAGCGGATGTCCTCACGGTCGTCGAGGATCCGGTACTGCCGGGCCAGGTCATCCGGATCGGGATTGAGCCAGGCGTCCAGGTGCTCCCTGCGGATCGGCACGACGCCGCGGTCGTGGCCTGCAGCGGCGACGTCGTGTGGAGGGGTGTCGGTGATCGTGGCGAATGACAGCAGGCGACCTTCCGGGCCCTCCCATTCCGCCCACAGGCAGGCCAGCAGCAGGTCGCGCTGTGGATCGGGGCGGAACTCCAGCACCACGTCATCCTCCTTCTCGCCGGCGTCGAGCGTGCGCCCGGCGATGGCGTGGCGGGGTACGTGTTCGTAGAACGCCTGCACCACCACCACGCCATGGCGCAGGCCGAACGCGCCGCGCCAATAGCCTTCCAGGCTGTCGCGCCGCGCGTTGTAGGTACCCGGATAAAGCACGTCGTTGCGCGCGGGCTTGTCCGGCAGCCGGCACTGGTAACGCATCGGCTTGATCACGCGCTTGCCGTTCTCGCTGACCATCACCGGTGCGTAGGTGCCTGGGAAGATGCGGTTGTCGCGTGGCAGCAGCTGTACCCGGTGCAGGTCTTCCAGGCGGGACTGCGCGCGCTCGATGCGATTGCCAGCCACGCGCAGGTCGTTGCGTGCCTTCTGGGTGGGGCGGGTCGCCAGGGTGGCGTTGGCGATATCGCGCCGCTCGCGCTGGCGCAACAGCTCCGCCTCGAGATCCTGGCGTTCCTGCGCATGCCATTGCTGGATCTTTGCAACGATGTCACGGCCCTGCTCGGTGCGCGCAGCGGCAAAGCCGTCGTCCATGGCCTTGGGCGTCTTCGGGCGCTTCTTGCCGGGATCGTGTGCGTACAGCTCCGCGAATTCTTCCAACGACAGGATGGCGCCGAACTCGCGGACCAGCTTGGCGTAGTCGGCGCGGATGAGGGCGGAATAGCACATGGATGTTCTGCCGGCATGGGTCGCAGCGGCTGCGACGTGGATGCGGCAGGATAGCCCGACCTACAGGGAGATACTGCATGAACAATTCCATCGCCTGCCAATTCCGCGAGGGCGTGCCCACGGTCGAGGACTACTGCCAGCTGCGTGTACTGGCGGGCCTCAGCGCCAAGAGCCAGGAGGCGGCAACGCGCGCACTGCCCAATACGCTGTTTGGTGTCTGTGCGTACCAGGGCAGCGAGCTGGTGGCGATGGGGCGCATCGTGGGTGATGGCGGTTGCCACCTGCAGGTCTGCGATATCGCCGTGCTGCCACGGTTGCAGGGACAGGGGCTGGGCAAGGAGGTGATGCGCCGCCTGGATGGCTGGATGCAGGCGAACCTGCCGCCGTCGGCATACGTCAGCCTGCTCGCCGATGGTGAAGCGCATCGTTTGTACGCGCAGTTTGGTTTCGCCCCCACCGCGCCGGCATCGATCGGAATGTATCGCCGGTTCTGAGGTGTGGTCGAGGCGAAGCCATCCACGCATCGCGCGGATCTACTGCAGGAGCCCGGTAGATCCATGCCATGCATGGACAGGACGGTTTGACGGCAGATCGCAGGCAAAGAAAAACCCCGGCCGAAGCCGGGGTTTCAAATAATTGGCGTCCCCACGGGGATTCGAACCCCGGTCGCCACCGTGAAAGGGTGATGTCCT
>NZ_JAWJTI010000057.1:0-15380 GCF_032911525.1 Stenotrophomonas veracruzanensis | reverse complement strand
GGCGCCATGGATGGCGCCATCGAGCCCCCATGGATGGGTTTACGGCGTGTCCTGCAAACCCACCCCGCCCGGCCAAGCGCGGCTTTTGATTCAACGGGCAACCACGAGGGGCTCAGCCGTTCGCCGCGGCAAACTCCGGCCGCGTCAGGTTGTCCGCCTCGCCCTCGGTGCACAGCACTTCGTCTTCGATGCGGATGCCGCCATATGGACGGAAGAAGTCCACGCGCTCCCAGTTGATCGCGTCGCCATGGCCGGCGTCCTTCACTTCGTTCAACAGCATGTCGATGAAGTACAGGCCCGGTTCGATGGTCACCACCATGCCCGGTTCCAGCACGCGGGTCAGGCGCAGGTACGGGTGGCCGGCCGGGCGCTCGATGCGGCCGCCCTCGTCGCTGGCCGCGAAACCGGCCACGTCGTGCACCTGCAGGCCGATCAGGTGGCCGATGCCGTGCGGGAAGAATGCGGCGCTGACGCCGGTCTCCAGCGCGGTCTGCGGCGAGACCTTGATCACGCCGAAGTCCTTCAGCACGCCCATCAGCGAAAGATGCGCGTCCACATGCAGCTGCTTGTAGTCGAAGCCCGGACGCACCGCCGCGCACATCTTCTGCTGGGCGGCATCGACGGCGGCGATCATCGCCGCGAATTCGTCGTGGCCCTGCGCGGCGTAGGTGCGGGTGATGTCACTGGCGTAGCCGTGCGCGCTGGCACCGGCATCGATCAGGAAGCTGCGCAGCGGCTGCGGTGCCTTGCGGCCAAGCTCGGTGTAATGCAGCACGGCGGCATGTTCGTTCAGCGCTACGATGTTGCCGTAGGGCAGCTCGTTGGCATCCTGGCCCACGGCCTGGCAGTACGCCATGTGGATGCTGAACTCGTCGGCGCCGTTGCGGAACGCGGCTTCGGCAGCGCGGTGGCCGCGCACACCCAGCACCTGCGCCTGGCGCATCAGCGCGATTTCATACGGCGTCTTGCTGCCGCGGTGCCATTCCAGGTAGTTCACTACCGGCGCCGGATTGTTCGGCACGTAGTTGCCCAGCGCGCTCTGCGGCTCGCCGAGGATCGCGCAGCGCGACGGGTCGGCCGGTAGCAGGGCCAGCGCTTCTTCCGGCTTGCGGATGATGTGGATGTCGAAGTGCTCCACCCACCAGCCACTCGGCGCATCGGGTACCACGTGCCAGTAATCGAAGGGCTGGTGGAAGATCACTGCCGGACGCTTGCCGGGGGTGAACACGATCCAGCTGTTGGGCACGCGGGTCAGCGGCAGCCAGGCCTTGAACTGCGGATTGACCGCATACGGGTAGTCGCGGTCGTCGAACACCTGGTAGTGCAGGGTGCCGCTGGGCACCACCAGGTGATCGAAGCCGCCGCGGGCCAGCGCCTGTTCGGCGCGTCGACAGAGCACGGCCAGGTGGTCGGAATACAGGGCGCCGGGGTCTTGCTGGATCATTGCGGTGGCTCGACACGGAAAACGGCCCTAGATTCTGCCGCATACCGCGAAAAACCGCTGTGCCGGAACCGGCACTCAGGCCGTCGAAACCGGTCCCTCGTCGCTGTCTTCGCCCACCCACTGGCGCAGCAGCTGCCGATGTTCGCGTGACAGGGTCAGGAAGCGGAAGCCGGTCCAGCTCTGCCCGGGAACGTGCGCGGGCTCACTCCACAGCAGATGCACGCCCACATCAATGTCCTGCTGGCGGCCGTCACCCAGTGGCAGCGGGAAGCGCAGCTGGTACAGCGCATCCTCGCGCAGTGGTGCGCTGGCCAGCATCAGCATGCCGGTTTCGGAAACATTGCCGAGACGGCCCACCACGCATTCGCGCATCTGGTCGGTGACCGGGACCAGATCCGAGACCTGGCGGCGCGGCGCGCGACGGGTGTCCTGCGGCTGGGTAGTCATGCGGAAGTCTCCTGCGTGTGGCCGGCCGCCAACGCGCGCAACGCGCCAAGGCTGGCTTCCCAGGCGCGGTCGACCAGCCGGGCCTTGTCTTCGGTGACCAGCTGCGCACGGCCGGCGCTGACCTGCCGGGCTAGCGTATCCAGGTCGGTATCGGCGATCTTCTGCCCGCGCGGATTGACGAACAGGGCGTGGCCGGTCAGCAGGCTGTACCAGGACAGGCGCTGGCGGCGCAGCGTGCCATCACCGGTGTCGATGTCGAACCAGCTGCCGAACGGCAGCGTGGACAGCTGCTGGTAGGCCGCTTCTTCGGCACTGCTGCGGGGCGTTGCAGGCGCGGTGCCGGTGGGCGTACCGGCGTGCTCGCCCAGACGCGCACGTGCTTTCAGGCGGGCACTGAGTTCGGTACGCGAGGTGCTCTCGTCCTCGCCGCCGGGCGTAGCCAGCCTGCGCGCGACGGCGGCGGCTTCTTCGGCGTGGTAGCCGACCTGCAGCAGGGCGGCCTCGACGTCGGCGGCGAGCGCGGCATCGGTGCCATCAGGGGCATCAACGGCCTGCGCGGTGATGGCGGCGATGCGCTGGGTCTGCTGCAGACGTTCCTGCCACTGCGGTGAGTCGTCGCCGTGGCGCAGGCGGGTCAGGGTCAGGGCGTCGGCCCAGGCCTGGCGCAGCAGGGTCTGCACGAAGCGCGGTGGCGACTGCGCTTCGCAGCACTGGTCGATCTGTGCGGTGGCCTGGCGACGAGCCAGTTCCAAACGCTCCTTGCCGCGCGCGGCTTCCACATGGCGGCGCTCGGCCAGTTCGGCACGATGGGCCGCCGCGCGCTGGTGCTGCTGCACGTCTTCGTTGGCGGCGGCGAAGGCGTCCGGCGCCCGTGCGTCCTGGCCCAGCAGGCCCTGCACGCTCTGCGCCATGCGCTGCAGCAACTGCGGGTCGACATCATCGTCGCCCAGCCAGTTGGCGCCGACTTCGGCAATCTGGTTGAGCAGTTCGCGCGCCGGGTGCTCGTCGCGTACGAAGAAGCCCGGATCGGCCATGGCCGCGCGTGCCAAGGGCACCTGCAGGCGCGCCAGCAGGGCGGCCGGCACCGGGTCCGGGCGTTGTTGCTGCTGTACCTGCTGCATCAGCATGCGCAGCAGGTCGAGGTTGTCACGGTCGTGGCTGCCCAGCTGCGCCTGTGTCCCGTGCTCACTGCGCAGCTGCGCCACTACGGCGGCCTGCAGGTCGGCGACGCCGGTGGCCGAGCTGGACTGGGCCTGCAGGCGCGCGAGCACCGCGTCAACTGCCGCGCTTGGCACCGCATCGCGGTCCGCGGGTGCTGTGCTGGCATGGCGTGCCTGCTGCAGCAGCTCATGCAGCGCGCTGCCGGTGGAGGTGGTCAGGCCGGGCAGGGCCGTGCCGGCTGCGCCGCCATCCTGGAAAGCGTCCTGCACCAGACTCGACCAGGAACCGGCGGGTGCCGATCCGTTCCACCCGGTCAGTGGCGCCGCGGCGCGCTTGGCTGGCTGGGTGGTACGTCCACCGCCCACCGACTGGGTGATGATCCGCCGCGTGCTCGACGAGCGCGCCAGGTAGGGGGTGTAGACCAGGCCGGGCAGCACGCCGTTCTGCGCCAGCAGGGCATTGGCGCGGTCGAGGATGTCGCCCAGGCGTTCCAGCACCTGGCGCTCGAAGCTGCGATACAGCGCCAACTGGACTTCCACGCCGAGCGCATCCTGTTCGGCGATCCGGCGCAGCATCGCGCACAGTGCCTGCGGGGCCAGCGGCAGGGTGTCGGCCTCGAAGGCCGGTGCCGCGGCCAGTACGCCCAGCCGTTGGCCCAGCAGGTTCAGCGTGTTGGTCGAACGCAGCGTTTCCCGCCGCACCATCTCGGTCAGCAGCAGGTCGCGGTCCACTTCATGTTCATCGACCAGCGACAGCCCGAGCATGCCGGGCAATGGCGGCGGCGTGGCAGCGGTTGGGCTGCCGGCAGCGGGTTCGCGCAAACGTATCAGCGCGTCGGCCACGGCATCGAGCATGCGGTCGGCGAAATGGCCGGAGAAGGCGTGCAGCTGGCCGCGCTGGGCCATCAGTTCGGCCTGCAGCTGTGGATTGCGCGCGCGATCGGCGTCGTGCAACAGCGCCTGTTCCAGCGCTTCGACGGTCAGGATCAGAGGGGCGGCCAGCGTCTGCCGGCACAGGCCGATCAAGCCGCCCAGCAGCTCACGCACCCGCGGTGGCAGGTTACTGGCAGCCAGACGGGCGTTGTCGGCAGAGGTTATGGAGAAGACAGCTGACATCGGCAGGCGGTACCCGGATTCCCGCGGATCGATCTTGTGAATCTACCGTGTCGGCCGCCGTCGGCGCTACTTTAGGGTGAATGTGCACTCCGTTCGCCAGGCATGGCCCGACGGATGAACGGTCGCGCCGACCGTTGGCCGGCACGACCCTCTGTCACGCGAGCATCAATCTTCCAGGAACAGGCTCACCACATCGTTGGTGAAGCGGCGGCCCAGTTCGGTCGGCTGCACATGCCCATCCGTCACGTCCAGCCAGCCGCGCTGCACGGCCTCGGCCAGCGGTGCGTCCAGCACGCTGCGCGGCAGCCCGGTGCGCGACTCGAAATCGCGCAGGCCGAAACCTTCGTGCAGGCGCAGCAGATTCAGCATGTACTCGAAGGGCAGGCGCTCAGGCGCGATCACATCGTCACCCCCGAACGAGGCCGGGGTGCCCGCGCTGTCCAGATAAGCCTGCGGATGCTTCAGCTTCCAGCGTCGCAGCACGTGTTCCTCGGCGCCCGAGCTGATCTTGCCGTGCGCGCCGGCACCGATGCCCAGGTAATCGCCGAAGCGCCAGTAGTTCAGGTTGTGCGCGCTCTGCCGGCCAGCGCGTGCGTAGGCGCTCACCTCGTACTGGCCGAAACCGGCCTGCGCCAGCAGCGCCTGGCAGTGTTCCTGCATGTCCCAGGCGTTGTCTTCATCGGGAATGCCCTGCGGCGGCCGCGCGAAGAACACCGTGTTCGGTTCCAGGGTCAGCTGGTAGTGCGAGATGTGCGCCGGCTGCAGCGCGAATGCACGTTCCAGGTCGGCCTCGGCGCCGGCCAGGGTCTGTTCCGGCAGCGCGTACATCAGGTCGATGTTGAAGTTGTCGTAGCCCGCGTCCTGCGCCATCTTCACTGCGCGCTCGGCTTCGCCACTGTCGTGGATGCGGCCCAGGCGCTTGAGCATGGCGTCGTCGAAACTCTGGATGCCGAAGCTGAGGCGGTTGACGCCGGCCGCGCGGTAGCGGTCGAAGCGGCCATGCTCGGCGGTGCCCGGGTTGGTTTCCAGGGTGATTTCGGCGTTGGGGGCAAAGCGCAGGCGCGCGCTGGCCTGCTGCAGGAAGCGGTCGATCGCCTCCGGCGGAAACAGGCTGGGCGTCCCGCCACCGAAGAACACGCTGTGCACCACCCGGCCCCAGACCAGTGGCAGGTCCTGGTCCAGATCGCGCAGCAGTGCATCGATGTAGGCGTCGAACGGCAGCTCGCCCTTGGCCTGGTGCGAATTGAAATCGCAGTACGGGCATTTGCGCACGCACCAGGGCAGGTGCACGTACAACGACAGCGGTGGTGGCACCAGTCGCGGCGGGCTGTCGTGGTCAGCGGAGCAGGCTTCGCCGGGCAGGTGGTTGCAGTGGTCGTGGGCGTGCGGCATGGGCTTCTTCGGTAGTGCCGGCCGCTGGCCGGCTTCCCTGGTTCGATCGGGTGGCGTCAGTACAGCGTCGCCAGCTGCTGCTTGAGCTGCTGCAGGGCAATGGCGCGGTGGCTGATGGCGTTCTTCAATGCCGGCTCCATTTCCGCGGCGGTCAGGCCGTGGGTGGTGTCCAGGAACACCGGGTTGTAGCCAAAACCATTCGTACCACGCAGTTCGCGGATAATCTGGCCTTCCCAGCGGCCTTCACAGATCAGCGGCTGCGGGTCGGTGGCGTGGCGCAGCAGCACGATCACCGCATAGAAGCGGGCGCTGCGCTGGCCATCGGGAACGTCATTCATTGCGTCCAGCAGCTTGGCGTTGTTGGCCGCGGCGTTGGTCGGGTGGCCCGCGTAGCGCGCGCTGTACAGGCCCGGCGCACCGCCGAGGGCATCGACGATCAGGCCCGAATCATCGGCCAGCGCCGGCAGGCCGGTCGCTTCGCAGGCCGCGCGCGCCTTCAGCAGCGCGTTCTCGACGAAGGTCAGGCCGGTCTCATCCACGTCGCCCAGGCCCAGTTCGGCGGCCGAGGTGATCTGCAGCGGCAGGTCGGCGAGGATCTCCTGCATCTCCACCAGCTTGCCGGCGTTGTGGCTGGCCAGTACCAGTTTCTTCATTGGCGGGGCTCCAGCAGGTCCCAGGTGTTGCCATACAGATCGCGGAACACCGCGACCGTTGCATAGGGCTCTTCGCGCGGCGCTTCCAGGAACTCGACGCCGGCGGCGACCATCGCCGCGTGGTCGCGATGGAAGTCATCGGTGTTGAGGAAGAAGCCGACGCGGCCACCGGTCTGGTTGCCGATGCGGCTGCGCTGTTCCTCGTTGCTGGCGCGGGCCAGCAGCAGGGCGGCGGCGCTGCCGTCGGTCGGCCCCACCACCACCCAGCGCTTGTGGCCCTGGTCGATGTCTTCCAGCAGTGCGAAGCCAAGCTTGCCGGTGTACCAGGCAATGGCTTCGTCATAGTCGGCCACCACCAGGGTGGTCAGGGCGATGCGGCGGTTCATGCCGACAGCGCCGCCTGCTGTGCGGCCAGCAGTTCGCCCACGCCCTTCTCGGCCAGGCCCAGCAGCGCATCCAGTTCATCGCGGCGGAAGGCATGGCCTTCGGCGGTGCCCTGCAGCTCGATGAAGCCGCCACCGTCGTTCATCACCACGTTCATGTCGGTGTCGCAGTCGCTGTCTTCGGCGTAGTCCAGGTCCAGCACCGGGGTGCCGCGGTAGACGCCCACCGACACCGCTGCCACCGCGCCCAGGATCGGGTTGCGCTTGATGTCGCCGCGCTTCATCAGCACGTTCACCGCATCGACCAGGGCCACATAGGCGCCGGTGATGGCGGCGGTGCGGGTGCCACCGTCGGCCTGCAGCACGTCGCAGTCGAGGGTGATGGTGCGCTCGCCCAGCGCGTTGCGGTCCACGCAGGCACGCAGGCTGCGGCCGATCAGGCGCTGGATCTCCAGCGTGCGGCCACCCTGCTTGCCACGGGCCGCTTCGCGGTCGCTGCGGGTGTGGGTGGCGCGCGGCAGCATGCCGTACTCGGCGGTCACCCAGCCTTCGCCCTTGCCACGCAGGAAGCCCGGCACGCGGTTCTCGACGCTGGCGGTGCACAGCACACGGGTTTCACCGAAGCACACCAGCACCGAACCTTCGGCATGGCGGGTGAAGCCGCGTTGGATGACGACCGGGCGGAGCTGGTCGGGCTGGCGGCCGCTGGGGCGGGAATCGGACATGGTGCGGGTTCCGTAATGGCGAGTGAGTACGCCGCCACGCCCGCGGCCTTCACGGGGCGGGCAAGGGGGCTCTGGTGAGGGCGCTAGGGTACCATTCCCCCTTTGCACGCACCGGACACAATCCATGATTCGAAGCATGACCGCCTATGCCGGCGGCGAGCGGGTCACCCCTTGGGGCACGCTGGGCTGCGAGCTGCGCTCGGTCAACCACCGTTTCCTGGAGGTCGGCACCCGCCTGCCCGAGGAACTGCGCGCGCTCGAACCGCAGTTGCGCGAGCGCATCGCCGCACGTCTGAGCCGCGGCAAGCTGGATCTGGTGATGCGCCTGCGCGCGCCGGAAGCGGCGGCCAACCTGCAGGTGGACGAGGCCCTGCTGGGCCAGCTGGGCCGCCTGGCCCACCGCCTGACCTCTGATTTCCCCAACCTGCAGGTCAGCTTCACCGACCTGCTGCAGCTGCCGGGCGTGACCCGTGGCGAGGCCACCGATGCCGCCGCCCTGCAGGTCGAGGCGCTGGCGCTGCTGGACCAGGTGCTGGATGGCTTCGTCGAGGCCCGTGAGCGCGAAGGCGGCAAGTTGTCTGCGGCCATCAGCGAGCGTGTGGACGGCATCGAGCGCATCGCCACCGAAGTGCGCACGCTGATTCCGGCCATTCGCGACGGCCAGCGCGCCAAGCTGGCCGCCCGTCTGGCTGACCTGCCGCACCCGGTCGACCCGGGCCGTGCGGAGCAGGAGCTGGTGCTGTGGCTGCAGAAGCTGGACGTGGATGAAGAGCTGGACCGCCTTGGCAGCCATATCGTCGAGATCCGCCGCGTGCTCAAGCAGCGCGAGCCGGTCGGCCGCCGCCTGGACTTCCTGCTGCAGGAGTTCAACCGCGAAGCCAACACGCTGGGGTCGAAGTCGGTGGACAGCCGCACGTCCAATGCCGCGGTGGAGCTGAAGGTGCTGATCGACCAGATCCGCGAACAGGTGCAGAACATCGAGTGATGTTCCGCGCAATTGCCTGGGAGGATCACAGTCCTTCCAGGTAGTCCCCGGCTATCGCGACGCAGTGGTCGAAGTCTGGCGTGTAGTCCAGCGTGTCGATGGCCTTGAACGCAATCTTCAATGTCGGATGGGGATTGCGGATCTGATCAAGAAACGTTGATCGATGGCGGACCAGTGCGTCTGCGGCGGCCGCCAGCGCGTCCGGCTCGCGTTCGATGACCAGCGCAAGATCGAACAGGTCTCGGGCCGTTGTTCGATGCCCCCGATGGAACATTTTCTTGGCGATGATTTCCGCCGACGTTTCCACCCGTATGCGCTGACCATCGATCATCCATTCCTCCCAGGCGTCATCGAGAAGATTGGGGGCCGCGACGAAATCCACCTCGCCTTCCTCGAACTGCAGCTTTACCCAGGCGCTGGGATCTTCGCTGTAGTCGCCGGTAAGGCTCGCGGCCACATCGCTCAAGCGGGGAGTAACGAACCCCAGGTACTGGGGATTCGGCACGAAGATGTCGATGTCCTTGCTGAGCCGGTGCCGATGTCGAAACATCAGCACCGTTCCGCCGCCCAAGGTCCAGAACGGATCGGTGATGCCGCCGTGGCGCTGGATCTCCCCGATGAGGACAAGCGCCCGAGGCAGCAGCGCCTGCCAGGCGCCGGCCGGCAATTCGCGGTTCACATCCACAGGTCCTTGCGATGGGCAGAAAGTGTGTTGGCCATCTTCGCCACGTTGCGCCAGATGCGCCGTGGTGGCATCTGCGCGCCGATTGCAGCTTCTTCGACCGCCATCACCATCATGGCGGGAGGGGCTTCATCCAGCAGGTGCGCCATCTGCGCCGCGTAGGTGGCAGGAACTTCCCCACTGACCAGCACGCGCGCCAGCTCGCCAGCCGTCAGTTCGCTTGCGTAGCTCACGTTGGCGGTGCGTGCGGCCATTTTCAGGCCTTGCTTGCGCAGCCGGCTTTCGGTGGTGGGTGCCGGTACATCCAGACCGAGCACGGCCATCACCTGTCCCACGCGATTGACACCCAGGTCACTCAGGGTGCCCCCTTCCAGCCCGACCACGGTTTGCCGGGAAAGGCCGCTGAGATGAGCCAGTTGGCCTTGCGACAGACCAAGCTGCTCACGGCGGGCGCGAACCGCCTTGCCGATGTCGATCAGGTTCATGGCTTGATTGTCCAATATTTTGGACACCATTCAAGTGCCCGGAAGCGGCACGTTGGCAAACCTTCACGTCTCAAACCACGCTGATGCCCGGCGCTCCTTCGCCCAAACGCCCCACCACGGCTGCCTGGCCGAACCCCGCGTCGTGGAAGCAGGCCAGCACCGCATCCACCGCCTCCGGGGCGCAGGACACCAGCAGGCCGCCGCTGGTCTGCGGGTCGGTCAGCAGTGGCTGCCAGTGGCCGGCCAAGCGCTCGGCGAAGCGCACTTCGGCGCCGTACGAGGCCCAGTTGCGGTTGGAGGCGCCGGTCACGCAGCCACGCTGCAGCAGCTCCAGCGTCTGCGGCAGCAGCGGGATCTGCGCGCTGTCCACTTCGGCGGCAACGCCACTGGCGCGGCACACTTCCAGCAGGTGGCCGAGCAGGCCGAAGCCGGTGACATCGGTCATGGCGTGCACGCCGTCCAGCGCGGCCAGAGGCACGCCCACGGTGTTCAGGCGGGTGGTCGACGCGACCATCTGCCGGTAGCCCTCGGCATCCAGCACTTCTTTTTTCAGCGCTGACGAATACACGCCCACGCCCAATGGTTTGCCCAGCACCAGCGCGTCGCCGGCGCGGGCATCGGCATTGCGCTTGAGCCGCTGCGGATCGAGCACGCCGATCGCAGCCAGGCCGTAGATGGGTTCCACCGAATCGATGCTGTGGCCGCCGGCCACCACGATGCCGGCATCGGCGCAGGCGCGTTCGCCCCCCTGAAGGATGCCGCGGATGGTGTCCTGCGGCAGGGTGTTGATCGGCATGCCGACGATGGCCAGTGCGAACAGCGGGCGCGCGCCCATCGCATACAGGTCCGACAGCGCGTTGGTGGCGGCGATGCGGCCGAAGTCGAATGGATCGTCGACGATCGGCATGAAGAAATCAGTGGTGGCGACAATGGCCTGGCGGTCATCGAGGCGGTACACCGCCGCGTCGTCGCTGGTCTCGCGGCCGACCAGCAGTTCAGCCGGTGCCGGAAGCGCTGGAATGCCGCGCAGCAGTTCGGTCAGCACGCCCGGCGCGATCTTGCAGCCGCAGCCACCACCGTGTGCCAGCGAGGTCAGTCGTTGCGGGGCATCGGCCGTTGAAGGGGCGGGGGACTGCGCGTGCGTGGCCATGCCGACATCTCCTGCGGAAACACGAATGGCGGAAGGCAGCAGGAGTCGAACCTACCAGGGAACGATCGACGCCCCCTACTGGGTTTGAAGCCCAGCCGCATGCCCGGATGCGCATGCCTTCCGAAAGTACGGCGGTACCGGTGGGCTCAGTCGCGGGCTGCGTTCCACTGCAGGTCGCCGCGCGGCCGATGCTGGTCACCGACGCGTCGAGTGTAGCCAACGCGATTGAAGAACTCCAAGATCTGGATACTGCGTTTGCGGCCCAGGCCGATGGCATCGCGGAAGGCTGCCGCATCCACCGTGCCGCTGGCCTGTGACAGCTGCGCGACGATGGCGGCGAGTTCCGAAATGCGCGCGGGTGCATAGAACAGGTCCGGCACCACTTGAAACAGTTCGCCACGTGCGGCGGCGCGGCGCAGGACGGCGCGGACCTCGTCTTCGGCCAGTCCGAAGTCGGCGGCCAGGGTACGCACCCACGGTGGATCGAAGCCGCCGGCGAGCAACTGAGGTAGCACGCGGTCCAGCAGCAAGCGTTCGCGTTCCGGTGGCGCATGGTCGTGGCCGGGCAGGCGCCACCACGCACCCGCGCGCTGCACGAGGCTGTCTTCAAGCAGGTCCTGCAGCAGGGCGTTCCACAGTCCTGCTGCCAATGCAGGAAGGGTGCTGCGCTGCAGGCGCCCGCTGTCGACACCCGGCTCGTCCGGGCGTCGCTCATGCCATCCACGCAGTGAGGTGATCACCTGCTCGCGCAATGCCTGCCAATGCGAGTCAAGGATGATCACCGTGTCTTCGCGGGTGGCGATGTGTCGCGTGTCTGCAGGAAGATCGATCCGGTCGGCCGCGCGCCGGCAGTACCGTTGCAGCGCGGCCATGGGTATGCCGGAGGGCGCCTGCTGCAACAGCGGGCCGATTCCCGCACCTGCGGCCAGCTGCTCCAGTGCTCCCAGCCAGGCGAGCCGTGCGGGGCTGCGCCGGCGCCGCTGCGGCGGATCCGGGTCGAGCACGATGCCACCGCCCAGCGTGTGGGTGGCCGCTGAATCGCGGGCAATGAAGCGATCGCCACACATCGCACAGACGGGTGCATCGAACACCAGTTGCACCAACTGCCCATTGCCGTGATCGTCGTCCTCCAGCAGCACCACATGGGCCTGCCGGTGCATCGTGCCCCAGTGGATATGCAGCGGCGCCCAGTCGCGCAACGGTGCGGACAACGCGGAAAGACGCAGGCGCACATCGACTCGGGAGGTCGCCAGCAGGGCGCGCGGGTCGGCGATCCAGTCGCCACGGTGGATGTCATCACGGCCGATGGCCGCCAGGTTCAGCGCGCAGCGCTGCCCGGCCATCGCGTGGTCGCTGGCCTGGTTCTGTGCGTGGATGCTGCGCACGCGTACGTCGGTGGCGGCGGGCATCCGCTGCAGGTGGTCGCCCACCATGGCGACGCCGCCATGCACTGCGCCGGTCACCAGCGTGCCGTGGCCGGCCAGCGAGAACACACGGTCCACCGGCATGCGGAACAGTTCGCTGCGCAGTTCGGCCTGGCGCGTGCTGGCATCGTCCGCCGCCCACGCGTGCAGCTGGGTACGCAGTGCGCTGATGCCGGCATCGTCGGGTGCGGTGCTGTTGCAGGCGAACAGAGGGGAATCCTGCAACGGTGTCGCGGCCAGCAGCGCAGCGATCTCGATCTCGACCCGGGCGATGCGCGCCGCATCCACACGGTCGATCTTGGTCAGCGCCACAGCCCCCCGGTTCACGCCCAGCAGTTGCAGGATCGCCAGATGCTCGCGGGTCTGTGGCATCACGCCGTCGTCGGCAGCGATCACCAGCAGGGCGACATCGATACCGGTGGCACCGGCCACCATCGTGTGCACGAAGCGCTCATGGCCCGGCACGTCGACGAAACCCAGCGTCGCGGCCGGGCCTTCGACGTCCGTGCTTTCCACCGGGACATAGGCGTAGCCCAGTTCGATCGATATGCCGCGCGTACGCTCTTCCTGCAGGCGATCGGTTTCGATGCCGGTCAGTGCGCGTACCAGGCTTGTCTTGCCATGGTCGATATGCCCGGCGGTGCCGACGATCATGCCTGCAGCATGCTCCATTGGGCGAGGAGGGCCGCTTCGTCCCCGGGTTCCAGGCAGCGCAGGTCCAGCCACAACGCGTCATCGGCGATGCGGCCCAGCACCGGGCGCGGTAGCTGGCGCAAGCGCTTGGCCAGGCGATCCAGCCCGCCACGGCGTGCGCTGGTGATGCGCAGTCCGGCGCTGGCCAGCTGTGCCTGTGGCTGCGCGCCGCTGCCGACCTGGCTGTGCATGGACGCAGGCTCGAGGGTGTAGTCCGTCGTCAGTGAGGCACGCATCGGCTGCAGCAGGCGATGGGCCTGCGCAGCAACGTCATCCTGCGTGCGCGACAGGGTGCGCAGGGTGGGCAGCCTCTGTGTCAGCAGCTCCGGTTCGCGGTACAGGGCCAGCACCGCTTCCAGCGCAGCCAGTCCCATCTTGTCCATGCGCAGTGCCCGCTTGAGCGGGTTGCGGTTGATCCGCGCGATCAGGTCGGCGCGGCCGGCGATGATGCCGGCCTGCGGACCCCCCAGCAGCTTGTCGCCGCTGAACGAAACCAGATCGGCGCCGGCCGCCAGCGTTTCCTGCACGGTGGGTTCGTGCGGCAGACCGAACGTGGCCAGATCGCACAGGCTGCCACTGCCCAGGTCCACCATCAGCGGCAGGCCATGCGCGTGCGCGATCGCGGCCATCGCCGCGGTGTCGACCTTGGCGGTGAAACCAGTGATCGCGTAGTTGCTGGCATGCACCTCCATCAGCAGCGCTGTGCGCGCGCCGATGGCGTTGGTGAAGTCGGCCGCATGGGTGCGGTTGGTGGTACCCACTTCCAGCAGCCGAGCGCCGGCGCTGCGCATCACATCCGGGATGCGGAAAGCGCCGCCGATCTCCACCAGTTCGCCTCGCGACACCACCACATCGCGGCGGTTGGCGAGGCTGTTGAGCAGCAGCAGGACCGCTGCCGCATTGTTGTTGACCACAGTGGCGGCTTCGGCACCGGTCAGCTCGCAGATCAGTGCCTGTACCCGCGCGTCGCGGTCGCCGCGACGGCCACGTACGACGTCGAACTCCAGGTCCACCGGCGCGGTCATCGCGCGGGTGACTGCGTGTACGGCGGCATCGGGAAGCAATGCGCGGCCGAGATTGGTGTGCAGCACGGTGCCGGTCAGGTTGAACATCGGCTGCAGGTCCAACCGTGCATCGGCTGCGAGTGCGGCCTCGACCGCTGCGGCCAGCGCTGGGCCCTCAACCGCTTCCTGCAGCTGCGCGGTCGACAACTGGCCGGCGCTGATACGCTCACGCAGCACCTGCAGGTGCGAACGCAGCAGCTGGGTGATGCGGCTTCGACCGTGGCCTTCGATCAGTGGCGCCAGTGCAGGCAGGCGCAGCACCCGGTCCAGCGAGGGCAGGGCGGAAACCGATGCCGGGGTGGGGGGCGTGGCGCTCATCGCCTCAATCGCCGTCGGATTGCCACAACAGCGGACTCTGGCTGGCGCGCGCATAGCCTTCCTCGGCCAGCAGCAGATCCAGCGCCAGCGTGCCGAGGTCATCGGCAACCGGCTCCAGTGACGGGTCTTTCTCCAGATACAGGATCTTGCGGTAGCTGTGGCAGTGGTCGCAGGTCTCGGCACGCACCGCGCTCTCGCGCACCGCCTCGCCGCTGTCGCCGTCCACATCGGCCAGGGCGCGATAGGCGATGTCCTTGCCGGAGGCACCACACTGGCTGCACTGCACGCGCACGTAGTGCCACTGGCAGGCGCACAGCGAGCACGACAAGTAGCGGTAGGACGCATAGGGCGGCCGCGCCTGCACTACGCTGACCACCGGTAGCGAGCCGCACAACGGGCACAGGCCGGGTGCATCGGCCAACGGTTTGAGGTCGGTGGGGCGGAAGCTATCCGTCAGTACCGCCCAATAAGCCTGCAGTGCATTCATGACCAGCAGCGCAGCGACCGCATCTACCGACGGCGCGTCATCGCGCTCCAGCACGGCATGCGCCTGCGCATCCAGCCAGGCATCGTCGGCCGCGGCGACGCGCTGCAGCTCCTGGCGGGTTTCCACCGGAAGCCCGGCCTCGTCGGCACAGTGCTGGCACAGCGTGCGCAACCAGTCGCGCCAGCGTCCATCCAGTTGAAGCGTGTTGGCCGGCCGCAACGGCATGCCGGCACCGGCCGCCGCACTCGACTGCTGCGCACGTGCGTGCGACTGCAGCGCCTCGCGTTGCTGCGGTGTCAGCTCGTCCAGCAGCGCCTGCTGTGCATCGGCCAGCGCCGCCAGCAGCTGCAGGTAGCCGCCGATGGCACTGCGCGCAGCCAGGCTGCGCAGGCGCGTCGCGCGCTCAGCAAACAGGGACGTGACATCGGGCAGGATGATGCGCGGGACATCGCGCGAGGCGAGCGTCTCGATCTCACCGGGTTCAAGGATGCGTTGCGCCATGCAGGGCCGGCCAGAAGAACCAGGCTCCATCCTCGCCGTTGTCGGCGCTGGCGTCCAGCGTGTTCAAACAACGCAGTCGAGCAAAGCAGTCGAGCATGGCTCGACTCTACAAAATTCGGTTTCGGTCGTTGCCATGTTCATTGTGTCGACCAAGGTTGACACCCACCAAGAGCAGCTCATGCCATTCCGACAGCAGCGGGAAACTGTCGAAGGCGAGGTGGGTCCGGTTGCGGGGGTGTCCGCGGCATGGATGCCGCGGCCAAGCCCCCAA
>NZ_JAWJTI010000056.1:0-16372 GCF_032911525.1 Stenotrophomonas veracruzanensis | reverse complement strand
CCGCGAAGGTGGCCGTACCGTCGGCGCCGGCGTGGTCTCGAAGATCATCGAGTAAGCCTGCAGTACCGGTGGTTGCATAGCGCCGCCGGTTACGCGAATGGCGGGCCGGGAACCTCGGTCCGCCTTCGCCGTCTAAGGGAAGGCAAGTTTTCAACGTACGCCAGTAGCTCAATTGGCAGAGCAGCGGTCTCCAAAACCGCAGGTTGGGGGTTCGAGTCCCTCCTGGCGTGCCATCTGCCCACCTTATCCAGCGGCCTGGGCCGCTAAAGCAGACACAGCCTGATGAATAGCAAGATCGAACACTCCAAGGACAACTCCGCCAACGGTGGAGATATCGTCAAGTATGTCGCCGCATCGCTGCTGGTGCTGGCCGGTCTGTTCGTCTGGTTCTGGTTCTCCGCCGACTCTGGTCGCGCCGCCCAGCTGGGCGCGTGGGCAGGTCAGCTGCGTGCGTTGGCGGTCGTGGTCGGTCTGGTTGGCGGTATCGGCGTGTTCATGCTGACCGGCAAGGGGCGCGACACCCGCGAATTCCTCTCCGAGTCGCGCTTTGAACTGCGCAAGGTGGTCTGGCCGACGCGCCAGGAAGCCATCCGCATGACGTGGGTCGTGATCGTCGTGGTGCTCATCCTCAGCCTGTTGCTGGGTGGCTTCGACTTCCTGATCCAGAAACTGACTCAGTGGTTCCTGAGCCGCTAAGGAGAATTGCATGAAGCGTTGGTACGTCGTTCACGCCTATTCGGGCTTCGAGAAGTCGGTGGCGCAGGCTCTGCGCGATCGCATCGTCCGTGACGGCATGGAAGAGCGCTTCGGCGACGTCCTGGTCCCGACCGAGGAAGTGGTCGAGATGCGCGCTGGCCAGAAGCGCCGCTCCGAGCGCAAGTTCTTCCCGGGTTACGTGCTGGTCCAGATCGAGACCCATGAAGAGGCCGGCATTCCGCGCATCGACAACGAAAGCTGGCACCTGGTCAAGGAAACCCCGCGCGTGATGGGCTTCATCGGCGGTACCGCCGATCGTCCGCTGCCGATCGCCGATTCCGAGGCCGAAGCCATCCTGAACCGCGTTCAGGAAGGTGTCGAGAAGCCGCGCCCGAAGGTGCTGTTCGAACCGGGCCAGATGGTCCGTGTCACCGATGGCCCGTTCAACGATTTCAATGGTGTCGTTGAAGAAGTCAACTACGAGAAGAGCCGTCTGCGCGTCTCGGTGCTGATCTTCGGTCGCGCTACTCCGGTCGAGCTTGAGTTCGGCCAGGTCGAAAAGGCCGTCTGACCTGTCTTGTAGAGTCGAGCTTGCTCGACTTTGCTGATCAGTCGAGCAAGCTCGATTCTACGGAACCAGAAACCGGGCCTTGCCCGGTTTCCTTCGTTTATGTGCCGCTTCAGGCATGTGAAGAAAAAACCTGATATAGTGCGCGGCTCCCCGCTGGGAAGCCAGCAGGACGAGGCCGCCGCAAGGTGGCCTTCAGCATGATTTCAAAACGCGATGCCGGGACGCGTGATTCCCGGTCCGATGGGGAGCCTGTTGTCGAAAGGCGCTAGCACCCGGAGAGCACTCACATGGCAAAGAAAGTTGTCGGTTACATCAAGCTGCAGGTGAAGGCCGGTCAGGCCAACCCCTCGCCGCCGGTCGGTCCTGCGCTGGGTCAGCGCGGTCTGAACATCATGGAATTCTGCAAGGCGTTCAATGCTGCCACGCAGAAGCTCGAGCCGGGTCTGCCGGTTCCGGTGATCATCACGGCCTACTCGGACCGTACGTTCACCTTCATCACCAAGAGCACCCCGGCCACCACCCTGCTGAAGAAGGCCGCTGGCATCTCGTCGGGCTCCAAGCGCCCGAACACCGAGAAGGTCGGCAAGGTCACCCGTAAGCAGCTGGAAGAAATCGCCAAGGCGAAGGAACCGGATCTGACTGCCGCCGATCTGGACGCCGCCGTGCGTACCATCGCTGGCTCTGCCCGTTCCATGGGCCTCGTGGTGGAGGGTTAATAAGATGGCACAGACCAAGCGTGAGAAGGCCATCAAGGCCGCCGTCGTTCCGGGCAAGGCATACGCCTTCGAGGACGCGATCAACATCCTGAAGAGCGCCACCAAGGCCAAGTTCGTCGAGTCGATCGACGTCGCTGTGCGCCTGGGCGTCGATGCGAAGAAGTCCGACCAGCAGGTCCGTGGCTCCACCGTGCTGCCGGCCGGTACCGGCAAGTCGGTCCGCGTCGCCGTGTTCGCTCCGGCCGGTGCCAAGGCTGACGAAGCCCTGGCCGCTGGCGCCGAAGCCGTCGGTATGGATGATCTGGCCGAGAAGATGCAGGCCGGCGATCTGAACTACGACGTCGTCATCGCGACCCCGGATGCCATGCGCGTCGTCGGTAAGCTGGGCACCGTGCTGGGCCCGCGCGGCCTGATGCCGAACCCGAAGGTCGGCACCGTTTCCCCGAACCCGGGTGAAGCCGTGAAGAACGCCAAGTCGGGTCAGGTCCGTTACCGCACCGACAAGGCCGGCATCATCCACTGCACCATCGGCAAGGCCGACTTCGCCGAAGACGCGCTGAAGTCGAACCTGACCGCGCTGCTGCTGGACCTGATCAAGGCCAAGCCGGCCACCTCGAAGGGCACCTACCTGCAGAAGGTTTCGGTCAGCTCGACGATGGGCCCGGGCGTCACCGTCGACCAGTCGTCGCTGACCCTGAAGTAATTGTTTCAAGCGGTCACGGTACCTTCGGTGCCGTGACCGTGACATTTGAAGGCATCGCTGGCAGTGCATCGCCCGCGGTAGCCGTCAAAGACCGCAGGCGCGGTCGTGGCAATACCGGCGACGGGCAGGGAGGCTCGATCTGGCAAGGAGTCGCCGCCGGAGCAGTCATGAGCGCTTAATCGATTCCCCGGAATCACCCTGCGTAGATGGTGCCCTTCTGGAGTTTTTCTGGTTCACGCACGTCTGGGTTTCCCAGGTTGGCCCACTCCAGGTCTAGAACGGCCCACCCCCGGAACATCATCCCGATGTTCCCGGCGTCCAGGACGGATGCTGCACAGGACCGCACACGGCAGGAGCCGTAAGCGGAGTTCAATAGGAGGAGTGCAATGGCTCTCAATCTGTCCCAGAAGCAAGAAGTAGTCGCCGAGCTGGCAGACGTCGCCGCCAAGGCCCACTCCTTGATCGCAGCCGAATACGCTGGCACCACGGTCGCCCAGATGACCGCGATGCGCAAGCAGGCTCGTGAAACCGGTGTTTTCTTGAAGGTTGTCAAGAACACCCTGGCTTCGCGCGCCGTTGAAGGCACCGAGTTCGCAGTCGCCCAGGACCAGATGGTTGGTCCGCTGCTGTACGCGTTCTCGCTCGAGGAGCCCGGCGCTGCCGGTCGCCTGATCAAGGAAGCCGCCAAGGGCAACGACAAGCTGAAGGCTAAGGTCGTCGCCATCGGTGGCGAAGTGTTCCCGGCAAGCCACGTCGAAGTGCTGGCCTCGCTGCCGACCCGCGACCAGGCCCTGGCCATGCTGGCCCGCGTCCTGACCGAGCCGGTCACGATGTTTGCCCGCGCCATCAAGGCCGTTGGCGAGAAGCAGGGTGGTGGCGATGTTGCCGCCGACGCTGCCGAGCCGGCCGCCGAGACCGCCTGAGTTTCGACTTACCGTGGTTCCTGACGGAACCTCAACCCAGAAAATCATCCAAAGGTATTAATCATGTCCCTTACCAACGAACAGATCGTCGACGCCATCGCCGAGAAGTCCCTGATGGAAGTGATGGAGCTGGTCAAGGCCATCGAAGAGAAGTTCGGCGTCTCCGCCGCTGCTCCGGTTGCCGTGGCTGCTGCCGCTGGCCCGGCCGCTGCTGTTGAAGAGCAGACCGAGTTCACCGTCACCCTGAAGTCGGCCGGCGACAAGAAGGTCGAAGTCATCAAGGCCGTCCGCGCCATCACCGGCCTGGGCCTGAAGGAAGCGAAGGACCTGGCCGAAGCCGGTGGCGTCCTGAAGGAAGGCGCTTCGAAGGACGACGCCGAGAAGATGAAGAAGGACCTGGAAGCTGCTGGCGCGACTGTCGAAGTCAAGTAAGCAGTTACCTTGCATCGTCACCGATTCGCGGCGATGCAGCCAAGGCTGGGGGCGTAAGCCCCCGGCCTTTGGTCGTTGTTGCGGTGTTGTAGAGTCGACTGTCAGTCGACTGTTTAAGCAGCAAAAAGCCCAACACGGGCTGCGGTCAGACCCCGCCGGCCAGCGCAGTGCGCGGCAGCAGGGGAGTGGTAGCAGACGAGTTGGCAGTTGGAAGTAGCGGGAGAAGGCGTGCTGGTGCCGGCAATACCAGCGACTTCCAACTGACAATTTCAAGTTCCCTTCGGATCGTGGGCGCACGATCCGCACAACAAGGTGGAAGACCTCATGACGTCCTATTCGTTCACCGAAAAAAAGCGTATCCGCAAGGATTTCGGCAAGCAGCGCTCGATTCTCGAAGTGCCGTTCCTGCTCGCCATCCAGGTGGATTCCTATCGTGAATTCCTGCAGGAAAACGTCGATCCGGCCAAGCGCACGGACCACGGCCTGCACGCTGCGCTGAAGTCGGTCTTCCCGATCGCCAGCTACAGCGGCAACGCTGCCCTGGAATACGTCGGCTACAAGCTGGGCGAACCGGTCTTCGACGAGCGTGAGTGCCGCCAGCGTGGCATGAGCTACGGCGCCCCGCTGCGCGTGACCGTGCGCCTGGTGATCTACGACCGTGAGTCGTCGACCAAGGCCATCAAGTACGTGAAGGAGCAGGAGGTCTATCTGGGCGAAATCCCGCTGATGACCGAGAACGGCACCTTCATCGTCAACGGCACCGAGCGCGTCATCGTCTCGCAGCTGCACCGCTCGCCGGGTGTGTTCTTCGACCACGACCGTGGCAAGACCCACAGCTCGGGCAAGCTGCTGTACAGCGCCCGCATCATTCCTTACCGCGGTTCCTGGCTGGACTTCGAGTTCGACCCGAAGGACGCGCTGTTCACCCGTATCGACCGCCGCCGCAAGCTGCCGGTGTCGATCCTGCTGCGCGCGCTTGGCTACAGCAACGAAGAGATGCTGGCCGAGTTCTTCGAGATCAACACCTTCCACATCAACCCGGATGAAGGCGTCCAGCTGGAGCTGGTGCCGGAGCGCCTGCGTGGCGAAACCCTGGGCTTCGACCTCGCCGACGGCGACAAGGTCATCGTGGAAGCCGGCAAGCGCATCACCGCGCGCCACATCAAGCAGCTGGAAGCCTCGGGCATCGCCGCCCTGGCCGTGCCGGACGACTACATCGTCGGCCGCATCCTGTCGCACGACGTGGTCGACGCCTCGACCGGCGAACTGCTGGCCCAGGCCAATGACGAGATCACCGACGAGCAGCTGCAGGCCTTCCGCAAGGCCGGTGTGGATGCCGTGGGCACCCTGTGGGTGAACGATCTGGATCGTGGCCCGTACCTGTCCAACACCCTGCGCATCGACCCGACCAAGACCCAGCTGGAAGCCCTGGTCGAGATCTACCGCATGATGCGTCCGGGCGAGCCGCCGACCAAGGATGCCGCGCAGAACCTGTTCCACAACCTGTTCTTCACCTTCGAGCGCTACGACCTGTCCGCGGTCGGCCGCATGAAGTTCAACCGTCGCGTGGGCCGCAAGGAAACCACCGGCGAAGCCGTGCTGTACGACCGCAAGTACTACGGTGAGCGCAACGACGAAGAGTCCAAGCGCCTGGTCGCCGCCCATGGCGACAGCTCCGACATCCTGGACGTGATCAAGGTCCTGACCGAGATCCGCAACGGTCGCGGCGTGGTCGACGATATCGACCACCTGGGCAACCGTCGCGTGCGTTCGGTCGGTGAAATGGCCGAGAACGTGTTCCGCGTGGGCCTGGTCCGCGTCGAGCGCGCGGTCAAGGAGCGCCTGTCGATGGCCGAGTCGGAAGGCCTGACCCCGCAGGAACTGATCAACGCCAAGCCGGTCGCCGCTGCCATCAAGGAGTTCTTCGGCTCCTCGCAGCTGTCGCAGTTCATGGACCAGAACAACCCGCTGTCGGAAGTGACCCACAAGCGTCGCGTCTCGGCCCTGGGCCCGGGCGGTCTGACCCGTGAGCGCGCCGGCTTCGAAGTGCGCGACGTGCACCCGACCCATTACGGCCGCGTCTGCACCATCGAAACCCCGGAAGGCCCGAACATCGGCCTGATCAACTCGCTGGCCGTGTACGCCCGCACCAACCAGTACGGTTTCCTTGAGACCCCGTACCGCAAGGTCGTGGACGGCAAGGTCTATGACGAAGTCGAGTTCCTGTCGGCGATCGAAGAAAACGAGTACGTCATTGCGCAGGCCAACGCCCTGACCAATGCCGACAGCGTGCTGACCGAGCAGTTCGTTCCGTGCCGCTTCCAGGGCGAATCGCTGCTGAAGCCGCCGGCGGAGGTCCACTTCATGGACGTCTCGCCGATGCAGACCGTGTCGATCGCGGCCGCACTGGTTCCGTTCCTGGAGCACGATGACGCGAACCGCGCACTGATGGGCGCCAACATGCAGCGTCAGGCCGTGCCGACCCTGCGTGCGCAGAAGCCGCTGGTGGGTACCGGTATCGAGCGCGCCGTGGCGCGTGACTCCGGTGTGACCGTGAACGCCCGTCGTGGTGGCGAGATCGTGCAGATCGACGCTGCCCGCATCGTGGTCAAGGTCAACGAGGAAGAGATCGTTGGCGCCACCGACGCAGGCGTGGACATCTACAACCTGGTCAAGTACACCCGTTCGAACCAGAACACCTGCATCAACCAGCGTCCGCTGGTCCAGGTGGGTGACGTCATCGCCCGCGGCGACGTGCTGGCCGACGGTCCGTCCACCGACATCGGCGAACTGGCCCTGGGCCAGAACATGCTGATCGCGTTCATGCCGTGGAACGGCTACAACTTCGAAGACTCCATCCTGCTCTCCGAGCGCGTGGTGGAAGAGGATCGTTACACCACGATCCACATCGAAGAGCTGACCTGCGTCGCGCGTGACACCAAGCTGGGGCCGGAGGAAATCTCCGCCGACATCCCGAACGTCTCCGAGCAGGCGCTGAACCGCCTGGACGAGAGCGGCGTGGTGTACATCGGTGCCGAAGTCCGCGCCGGCGACATCATGGTCGGCAAGGTCACCCCGAAGGGCGAAAGCCAGCTGACCCCGGAAGAGAAGCTGCTGCGCGCGATCTTCGGCGAGAAGGCTTCGGACGTTAAGGACAGCTCGCTGCGCGTTCCGCCGGGCATGGACGGCACCGTCATCGACGTGCAGGTCTTCACCCGCGACGGCATCGAGAAGGACAAGCGCGCCCGCCAGATCGAAGAGTCTGAAATCAAGCGCGTCAAGAAGGACTTCGACGACCAGTTCCGCATCCTGGAAGCCGCCATCTACATGCGTCTGCGTTCGCAGATCGTGGGCAAGGTGGTCAACGGTGGCGCTGGCCTGAAGAAGGGTGACGTGATCAGCGACGCCTTCCTGGACGGCCTGAAGAAGGCTGACTGGTTCGCCCTGCGCATGAAGGACGAAGACGCTTCGGAAGCCATCGAGCGCGCGCAGAAGCAGATCCAGGCGCACGAGAAGGAATTCGAGCGTCGCTTCGCCGACAAGCGCGGCAAGATCACCGCCGGTGACGACCTCGCCCCGGGCGTGCTGAAGATGGTCAAGGTGTTCCTGGCCGTGAAGCGCCGCATCCAGCCGGGCGACAAGATGGCAGGCCGCCACGGCAACAAGGGTGTGGTCTCCAACGTGGTGCCGGTCGAGGACATGCCGTACATGGCCTCGGGCGAAACCGTGGACATCGTGCTGAATCCGCTGGGCGTGCCGTCGCGTATGAACATCGGCCAGATCCTGGAAGTGCATCTGGGCTGGGCCGCCAAGGGCCTGGGCCGCAAGATCCAGGCGATGATGGAAGCCCAGGCGGCGGTTGCCGACCTGCGCAAGTTCCTGGACGACATCTACAACCACGACGACACCAACGTGGCCAACCGTGTCGACCTGTCGCAGTTCAGCGACGAGGAACTGCTGCGTCTGGCCCGTAACCTCACCGACGGCGTGCCGATGGCCACCCCGGTGTTCGACGGCGCCACCGAAGCGGAAATCAAGCGCATGCTGGAACTGGCCGACCTGCCGAGCAGTGGCCAGACCCAGCTGTACGACGGCCGCACCGGTGAAGCGTTCGATCGCCACACCACCGTGGGTTACATGCACTACCTGAAGCTGAACCACCTGGTCGACGACAAGATGCACGCCCGTTCGACCGGTCCGTACTCGCTCGTCACCCAGCAGCCGCTGGGCGGCAAGGCGCAGTTCGGCGGCCAGCGCTTCGGTGAAATGGAAGTCTGGGCGCTGGAAGCCTACGGCGCGGCCTACACCCTGCAGGAAATGCTGACGGTGAAGTCCGATGACGTGCAGGGCCGCAACCAGATGTACAAGAACATCGTCGACGGTGAGCACGAGATGGTCGCGGGCATGCCGGAATCCTTCAACGTGCTCGTGAAGGAAATCCGCTCGCTGGCCATCAACATGGAACTGGAAGACAACTGATCCATGCCGGCGCGGCGGTCCGCCGCCGCGCCGCTGGCAGTCAACTGAAAGCCCATCGACACAGCATTCCTCCTTCTGGAGAACACCATGAAAGACCTGCTCAACCTCTTCAACCAGCAGCGCCAGACGCTGGACTTCGACGCGATCAAGATCGCGCTGGCCTCGCCGGACCTGATCCGTTCGTGGTCCTTCGGCGAAGTGAAGAAGCCGGAAACCATCAACTACCGTACCTTCAAGCCGGAACGCGACGGCCTGTTCTGCGCCGCCATCTTCGGCCCGGTGAAGGACTACGAGTGCCTGTGCGGCAAGTACAAGCGCATGAAGCACCGCGGCGTGGTCTGCGAAAAGTGCGGCACCGAAGTGACCCTGGCCAAGGTGCGTCGCGAGCGCATGGGCCACATCGACCTGGCCTCGCCGGTCGCGCACATCTGGTTCCTGAAGTCGCTGCCGTCGCGCATCGGCCTGATGCTGGACATGACCCTGCGCGACATCGAGCGCGTGCTGTACTTCGAAGCCTACGTGGTGACCGAGCCGGGCCTGACCGCCCTGGAGCGCCGCCAGCTGCTGACCGAAGAACAGTACCTGCAGGCCCGCCAGGAGCACGGTGACGACTTCGACGCCGCGATGGGCGCCGAGGCCGTGTACGAACTGCTGCGCACGATCGACCTGCAGTCGGAAATGACCCGCCTGCGCGAGGAAATCGCTGCTACCGGTTCGGAAACCAAGCTCAAGCGCCTCACCAAGCGCATCAAGCTGATCGAAGCCTTCCTGGAATCGGGCAACCGTCCGGAATGGATGGTCATGACCGTGCTGCCGGTGCTGCCGCCGGACCTGCGTCCGCTGGTTCCGCTGGACGGCGGCCGTTTCGCGACCTCCGACCTGAACGACCTGTACCGCCGCGTCATCAACCGCAACAACCGCCTGCGCCGCCTGCTCGAACTGAGCGCGCCGGACATCATCGTGCGCAATGAAAAGCGCATGCTGCAGGAATCGGTCGATGCGCTGCTGGACAACGGCCGTCGTGGCCGTGCCATCACCGGCACCAACAAGCGCCCGCTGAAGTCGCTGGCCGACATGATCAAGGGCAAGCAGGGTCGCTTCCGCCAGAACCTGCTCGGCAAGCGCGTCGACTACTCGGGCCGTTCGGTCATCGTGGTCGGTCCGTACCTGCGCCTGCACCAGTGCGGCCTGCCGAAGAAGATGGCGCTCGAGCTGTTCAAGCCGTTCGTCTTCGCCAAGCTGCAGCGTCGTGGCCTGGCCACCACCATCAAGGCCGCCAAGAAGCTGGTCGAGCGCGAAGAAGCTGAAGTCTGGGACATCCTGGAAGAGGTCATCCGCGAGCATCCGGTGATGCTGAACCGTGCGCCGACCCTGCACCGTCTGGGTATCCAGGCGTTCGAGCCGGTGCTGATCGAAGGCAAGGCCATCCAGCTGCACCCGCTGGTCTGCACCGCGTTCAACGCCGACTTCGACGGTGACCAGATGGCCGTCCACGTGCCGCTCTCGCTGGAAGCCCAGCTGGAAGCGCGTGCGCTGATGATGTCGACCAACAACATCCTGTCGCCGGCCAACGGCGAGCCGATCATCGTGCCGTCGCAGGACGTCGTGCTGGGTCTGTACTACATGACCCGCTCGCTGGAAAACAAGAAGGGCGAGGGCATGGCCTTCGCCAACATCGCCGAAGTGAAGCGTGCCTACGACAACCGCGTGGTGGAACTGCACGCGCGCGTCAAGGTCCGCATCACCGAAGTGGTGACCGACGAAGACGGCAACAAGCAGCCGAAGACCTCGATCGTGGACACCACGATCGGTCGCGCCCTGCTGGCTGAAATCCTGCCGGAAGGCCTGCCGTTCGCGCTGGCCAACACCGAGCTGACCAAGAAGAACATCAGCCGCCTGATCAACTCCAGCTACCGCCAGCTGGGTCTGAAGGACACGGTCGTGTTCGCCGACAAGCTGATGTACACCGGCTTCGCCTACGCGACCCGTGCCGGCGTCTCCATCGGCATCGATGACATGCTGATCCCGGACGAGAAGAAGGGCATCCTCACCGAGGCCGAAGCCGAAGTGCTGGAAATCCAGGAGCAGTACCAGTCGGGTCTGGTCACCGCCGGCGAGCGCTACAACAAGGTGGTCGACATCTGGTCGCGCACCAACGAGCGCATCGCCAAGGCGATGATGGACACCATCGGTACCGAGAAGGTCGTCAATGCCAAGGGTGAGACCATCGACCAGAAGTCGATGAACTCGCTGTACATCATGGCTGACTCCGGTGCGCGTGGTTCGCAGGCGCAGATCCGTCAGCTGGCCGGCATGCGTGGCCTGATGGCGCGTCCGGACGGCTCGATCATCGAGACGCCCATCAAGGCGAACTTCCGCGAAGGCCTGAACGTGCAGGAGTACTTCAACTCCACCCACGGTGCCCGTAAGGGTCTGGCCGATACCGCGCTGAAGACCGCGAACTCGGGTTACCTGACCCGTCGTCTGGTCGACGTCGCGCAGGACGTGGTGATCACCGAGGTGGATTGCGGTACCACCGAAGGCCTGATCATGACCCCGATCGTGGAAGGCGGCGACGTGGTCGAGCCGCTGAAGGACCGCGTGCTGGGTCGCGTGGTTGCCGAGGACGTGTTCCTGCCGGGCAACGACGAAGATCCGATCGTTACCCGCAACACCCTGCTGGACGAAGCCTGGGTCGCCAAGCTGGAAGACGCCGGTGTGCAGAGCATCAAGGTGCGTTCGACGATCTCGTGCGAATCGGCCTTCGGTGTCTGCGGTCGCTGCTACGGCCGCGATCTGGCCCGTGGTCACCTGGTCAACATCGGTGAAGCGGTCGGCGTCATCGCCGCCCAGTCCATCGGTGAGCCGGGTACCCAGCTGACCATGCGTACGTTCCACATCGGTGGTGCGGCGTCGCGAGCTGCTGCGGTCGACAACATCACCGTCAAGACCACCGGCTCGGTCAAGTTCAGCAACCTCAAGTCCGTCGAGCACGCCAACGGCTCGCTGGTGGCAGTGTCGCGCTCGGGCGAAATCTCGGTGCTCGATGCCCACGGCCGTGAACGTGAGCGCTACAAGCTGCCGTACGGTGCGACCATCACGTCCAAGGACGGTGATGCGATCAAGGCGGGCCAGACCGTGGCCAACTGGGATCCGCATAACCACCCGATCGTGTCGGAAGTGGCCGGCTTCATCCGCTTCATCGACTTCGTCGACGGCATCACCGTCATCGAGAAGACCGACGAGCTGACCGGCCTGGCGTCGCGCGAAATCACCGACCCGAAGCGTCGTGGTACCCAGGCCAAGGACCTGCGCCCGATCGTGCGCATCGTCGACGCCAAGGGCAACGACCTGTCGATCCCGGGCACCGATCTGCCGGCGCAGTACCTGCTGCCGCCGCGCTCGATCGTCAACCTGCAGGACGGCGCTGCCGTCGGCGTGGGTGACGTGGTCGCCAAGATCCCGCAGGAAGCGTCGAAGACCCGCGACATCACCGGTGGTCTGCCGCGCGTGGCCGATCTGTTCGAAGCACGCAAGCCGAAGGATCCGGCGGTGCTGGCCGAGCGTTCGGGCATCATCAGCTTCGGCAAGGACACCAAGGGCAAGCAGCGCCTGATCATCAAGGACACCGATGGTTCGGAGCACGAAGAGCTGATCCCGAAGTACCGCCAGGTCATCGTGTTCGAAGGCGAGCATGTCACCAAGGGTGAAACCATCGTGGACGGCGAGCCGAGCCCGCAGGACATCCTGCGCCTGCTGGGTGTCGAACCGCTGGCCGCCTACCTGGTGAAGGAAATCCAGGACGTGTACCGCCTGCAGGGCGTGAAGATCAACGACAAGCACATCGAGGTGATCACCCGCCAGATGCTGCGCAAGGTCGAGATCACCGACCAGGGCAGCAGCAAGTTCCTGAACGGCGAACAGGTGGAGCGCCAGCGCGTTATCGAGGAGAATGCCCGCCTTGCAGCCCGCAACGAGCTGCCGGCGCACTTCGATCCGGTCCTGTTGGGTATCACCAAGGCCTCGCTGGCGACCGAATCGTTCATCTCGGCCGCGTCCTTCCAGGAAACCACCCGCGTGCTGACCGAAGCGGCCGTCCGCGGCACCTCGGACAACCTGCGTGGCCTGAAGGAAAACGTCATCGTGGGTCGCCTGATTCCGGCCGGTACCGGCCTGGCGTACCACAGCAACCGCCGTCGCGGCGCTTCCGGTCTCACCGAGTCGGAAATGCAGACCCTGGCCGGCACCCCGGCCGTGGTCGAGGCACCGGTGGTTGAAGCCGAAGCTGAACAGGCGTCGGGCGAAGAATGAGGTATCCGGTCCGGCCGCAAGGCCGGACCACCCCATCGGTCCATCGATGGGATTGGGAAAGGGCAGGGGAGATCGTCCGCGATCGACCCGGCCAACCTGAACGGGGTACATGGAGGCCCCCCAGTAACGTTCCGGGATCAGGAACGGGCTTGACAGGAGGCGTTTGACTGCTTTCCTGGCAGGTTGCTACAATCGTCTGTCTCAGCAGGCCAGAATTTTGGCCTGCTTTAACATTTCCGCATCTCTGGTCGGATTTTCCGGCCACCAATCAGAAGAACCTACTGATGGCGACGATCAACCAGCTGGTCCGCAAGCCGCGGCAAGCGACCACCTACAAGAGTGCCTCGCCGGCGCTCGACAAGTGCCCGCAGCGCCGTGGCGTCTGCACCCGTGTCTACACCACCACTCCGAAGAAGCCGAACTCGGCTCTGCGCAAGGTTGCCAAGGTCCGCCTGACCAACCAGGAAGAAGTGATTTCCTACATCGGTGGTGAAGGCCACAACCTGCAGGAGCACTCCGTGGTCCTGATCCGCGGCGGTCGCGTCAAGGACCTGCCGGGTGTGCGTTACCACACCGTTCGTGGCTCGCTCGACGCCGCCGGCGTTGCCAAGCGTCGCCAGGCCCGTTCCAAGTACGGCGCCAAGCGTCCGAAGGCATAAGGAGAGAGCACTATGTCGCGTAAGGGTAATACTCCGCAGCGTTCCGTCCTGCCCGATCCGAAGCACGGAAGCGAAACCATCGCCCGCTTCATCAACATGGTCATGCAGAGCGGCAAGAAGTCCGTCGCCGAAAAGATCGTGTACGGCGCCATGGACGTGATCACCGAGAAGAACAGCAGCGCCAACGCCATTGAACTGGTGCAGAAGGCTCTGGACAACGTCGCTCCGGCGGTCGAAGTCAAGTCGCGTCGCGTCGGTGGTGCCACCTACCAGGTGCCGGTCGAAGTGCGTTCGTCGCGCAAGATGGCTCTGGCCATGCGCTGGCTGATCGACTCCGCGCGCAAGCGTGGTGAGAACACCATGCCGAAGAAGCTGGCTGCTGAACTGATCGACGCCTCGGAAAACCGTGGCGGCGCCATCAAGAAGCGCGAAGAAACCCACCGCATGGCCGAAGCCAACAAGGCATTCGCCCACTACCGCTGGTGAGTTTGACGGCCTTGTAAAACAGGCAGGGCAGCACCACTTCGGTGCGTGCTGCCTCGCGGTCCCAGAAGGACTGCGCCAATCCGAAGGCCGCCGAAAGGCGGCATTCGGCCATCCGAAATCCAAGAAATCTGAGAGGCTCCCGTGGCCCGTTCCACTCCCATCGAGCGTTACCGTAACTTCGGCATCATGGCTCACATCGATGCCGGCAAGACCACCACGTCCGAGCGCATCCTGTTCTACACCGGCAAGAGCCACAAGATCGGTGAAGTGCACGACGGCGCCGCCACCATGGACTGGATGGAGCAGGAGCAGGAGCGTGGCATCACGATCCAGTCCGCTGCCACCACCGCGTTCTGGAAGGGCATGGACAAGTCCCTGCCGGAGCACCGCTTCAACATCATCGACACCCCCGGGCACGTCGACTTCACCATCGAAGTGGAGCGCTCGCTGCGCGTGCTCGACGGTGCCGTCTTCGTCCTGTGCGCCGTCGGTGGCGTGCAGCCGCAGTCGGAAACCGTGTGGCGCCAGGCCAACAAGTACCACGTGCCGCGCATCGCGTTCGTCAACAAGATGGACCGCACCGGTGCCAACTTCCAGAAGGTCGTCGGCCAGCTGAAGGCCAAGCTGGGCGCGGTTGCCGTGCCGATGCAGCTGCCGATCGGTGCTGAAGACAACTTCAAGGGCGTTGTCGACCTGCTGAAGATGAAGGCCATCCATTGGGATGAAGCTTCGCAGGGCATGAAGTTCGAATACGCTGAAATCCCGGCCGAACTGCAGGGCCCGGCTGAAGAGGCTCGCCAGTTCATGGTCGAGACCGCTGCCGAAGCCAGCGAAGAGCTGATGGAAAAGTACCTGGGCGGCGAAGAGCTGGCCGAGGCTGAAATCATCAACGCGCTGCGTACCCGCACCCTGGCCACCGAGATCGTGCCGATGTACTGCGGCTCGGCCTTCAAGAACAAGGGCGTGCAGGCCATGCTGGACGGCGTGATCCAGCTGCTGCCGTCGCCGGTCGACGTGCCGGACGTGAAGGGCGTGGACGTTGACGACGACACCGTCGAAATGACCCGCAAGTCGGACGACAAGGCTCCGTTCTCGTCGCTGGCCTTCAAGATCATCACCGACCCGTTCGTCGGCGCGCTGACCTTCTTCCGTGTCTACTCGGGCACCCTGAACGGTGGCGACACCGTGCTGAATTCGGTGAAGGGCAAGAAGGAGCGCATCGGCCGCATCCTGCAGATGCACTCGAACAACCGCGAGGAAATCAAGGAAGTTCTGGCCGGTGACATCGCCGCTGCCGTGGGCCTGAAGGACACCACCACCGGTGACACCCTGTGCGCCGTGGACGCCCCGATCATCCTGGAGCGCATGACGTTCCCGGAGCCGGTGATCTCGATGGCCGTCGAGCCGAAGACCAAGTCGGACCAGGAAAAGATGGGTCTGGCCCTGGGCCGTCTGGCGCAGGAAGATCCGTCGTTCCGCGTCAAGACCGACGAAGAATCCGGCCAGACCATCATCTCGGGCATGGGCGAGCTGCACCTGGACATCATCGTCGACCGCCTGAAGCGCGAGTTCAACGTTGAAGCCAACGTCGGCGCGCCGCAGGTGGCCTACCGCGAAACCATCACCCTGGCCGACGTCAAGTCGGACTACAAGCACGCCAAGCAGTCCGGTGGTAAGGGTCAGTACGGTCACGTCGTGATCGAACTGTCGCCGATCACCGCTGCCGACCGTGCCGATCCGAAGCTGGCTCCGGCCATCAAGGACGACTTCCTGTTCATCAACGACATCACCGGCGGCGTGATCCCGAAGGAATTCATTCCGTCGGTTGAAAAGGGCCTGCGCGAAACCATCACCAGCGGTCCGCTGGCTGGCTTCCCGGTCGTGGACGTCAAGGTGAAGCTGGTGTTCGGTTCGTACCACGACGTCGACTCCTCGGAAATGGCGTTCAAGCTGGCTTCGTCGATGGCCTTCAAGCAGGGCTTCGCCAAGGCCAAGCCGGTGCTGCTGGAGCCGATCATGAAGGTCGAGATCGTGACCCCGGAGGATTACCAGGGTGACGTGATGGGCGACGTCAGCCGTCGTCGCGGCGTGCTGCAGGGTTCCGACACCACCGGTGACGGCTCGGCCAGCATCATCAACGCGATGATCCCGCTGGGTGAAATGTTCGGCTACGCCACTGCGCTGCGTTCGCAGACCCAGGGCCGCGCCACCTTCACCATGGAATTCGATCACTACGAGCCGGCTCCGACCAACATCGCCGAAGCCGTCATGAAGAAGGGCTGAGCCTCGCTCAGCCTCTCTTGAAACCACTTACGAACAATCAAGGTATAGAACAATGGCAAAGGGTAAGTTCGAGCGCACCAAGCCGCACGTCAACGTCGGCACCATCGGTCACG
>NZ_JAWJTI010000055.1:0-16828 GCF_032911525.1 Stenotrophomonas veracruzanensis | reverse complement strand
TTCACAAGATACCTGCGCATACTTTCAAAGATCCGGGGAAGTGGCCTCAGCGCCGCTCCCGTGTGCTGCGAAGTTTCCTTCGTAGCGAGCCGCCCATTATGCCAGACTTTTTCAGTCCGTCAACACCTTCGTTCGATCATCTCGTTCGGCGGTGGTGGGCGCCCTGTTGTCGCTGAAGCCCCTTGGTGGCGACCCCTGCGACGGGGGAGGAGAAGTATGTCCCCATTCCCACCGTTTGTGAAGGGGGTGTGGCGATTTTTTTCACCGGATGTTGCATCCGTTCATCCGTCGTGCTGCGGGAGGCCCCCGCCAAGAGCAGCCAAGCGTGGGCTTGGCTCTACAAGAGCATCAAGGAAGGGCCGGCTGCGCCGGCCCTTCCTTTGTCTCAGGCAGCGACCAGGCGCACGCGGGCGAAGGTGCGCTTGCCGACCTGCAGCAGGCCTTCGAAGCCCGGCTGCAGCACCTGCTGGCCATCCTCGACCACTTCACCGTCCACCTTAACCGCGCGTTCCTTGAGCTTGCGGTTGGCTTCGGAGTTGCTCGGGGTCAGTCCGGCCGCGGTCAGCAGTGCGGCGATACGCAGGCCCTCGGCCGGGATCGCCACGTCCTGCAGCGGCAGCTGGGTGATGTCGCCCTGCCCGGTCACCGCCGCTTCCCAGCCGGCAATGGCCTGCTCGGCCGCCGCAGCGTCGTGGAAACGGGTCGCCAGTTCACGCGCCAGACGCAGCTTGACCACACGCGGGTTCAGGCCGCCGGTGGCCACCTGCTCACGCAGCTGCACGGCTTCGGCCTGGCTGATGTCGAAGGACAGCAGCTCGATCCAGCGCCACATCAGGGTGTCGTCCACCTTCATGGTCTTGGTGACGATGTCGATGGCCGGCTCGCTGATACCAATGTAGTTGCCCAGCGACTTGGACATCTTGTTGACGCCGTCCAGGCCTTCCAGCAGCGGCATGGTCAGCACCACCTGCGGCTTCTGGCCGTGGTGTTCCTGCAGGCCGCGGCCCATCAGCAGGTTGAACTTCTGGTCGGTACCGCCCAGCTCGACGTCCGCCTCCAGGGCCACCGAGTCGTAGCCCTGCACCAGCGGGTACAGGAACTCGTGGATGGCGATGGACTGCTGGGCGGCGTAGCGCTTGGCGAAGTCGTCGCGCTCGAGCATGCGCGCCACGGTGTGCTGGCCGGCCAGGCGGATCATGTCGGCCGCGCCCATCTTGCCGAACCACTCCGAGTTGAAGCGGACTTCGGTACGGCTGCGGTCCAGCACCTTGAATACCTGCTCTTCATAGGTGCGGGCGTTGGCCAGCACGTCCTCGCGGCTGAGCGGCTTGCGGGTGAGGCTCTTGCCGGACGGGTCGCCGATCATGCCGGTGAAGTCGCCGATCAGGAAAATGACCTGATGGCCGAGGTCCTGGAACTGGCGCATCTTGTTCAGCAGCACCGTATGGCCCAGGTGCAGGTCGGGCGCGGTGGGGTCGAAGCCGGCCTTGATCCGCAGCGGACGGCCTTCCTGCAGGCGCGCACGCAGATCCTCAAGCTTGAGGATCTCGTCGGCACCGCGGCCGATCAGGGCAAGGGCTTCTTCAATCGAGGACACGTGACTACTCCCGGCAACGCCGATTCTTGTGTGGGGTGTTAAAGCAAAGTTAACCCGATTGGCTTCACAAAAGCCAATGGGCACAAGGGTTTGACGCGGTTTTCTCAGGTGTCTATGGTAACCGGCGATCAGGCCCGCGCTCCCGGGCTGCCAGGAAAAAACCGCCGATGCACAATTCCGAACAAGGGCGCGCACGCAAGCAGCGCTTCCAGGAACGCCTCCACGTCCTGCACGACAACGCCCTGCATCGGAAGCTCAGGCAACATCTTCCCGCCGCCTTCAATGAACGCTGGACCCGGCGCCATTGGATGCACGCCAGCCTGTTCGCGACCATCGGCGCCCTGGTGGCGACCATCGTGCCCGGCTTCTCGCACACCATCGACGCGCCCTTCGCCGACAGCCATACCAGCCTGGCGCTGCCGTTGCCGCCGCTGACCATGGCCCGCCAGCAGCAGGTACCCGGTGACAGCTGGCAGGTGCTGCGGGTGCAGCGCGGCCAGACCCTGAGCGATCTGTTCGACAAGGCTGGCATCCCGGCCACCACCCTGCACCGGGTACTGGACCATCCGGGCGCGCGTGAGGCGCTGACCAAGCTGCGCCCGGGTGCCGAGATCGCCTTCGACATGCCGCTGTCCGGTGACCTGCGCAGCATCCGCTTCGACCGCGATGCCGACAACCGGGTGGAACTGAGCCTGGCCGGCGACGACATCAAGGAGAAGGTGACCCAGCGCGAGACCTCTACGCGCACCGTGGTCACCAGCGGCGAGATCACCAGTTCGCTGTATGCCGCGGCCCGACGGGCCGGCCTGTCGCCGTCGGCGATCGCGACGATGACCGACGACATCTTCAAGTACGACATCGACTTCTCGAAGGACCTGCAGCCGGGCGACCGCTTCAGCGTGGTGATGGATGAAACCTGGCGCGAAGGCGAGAAGGTGGACACCAGCAAGATCCTGGCGGCGACTTTCACCACCGGTGGCAAGACCTATTCCGGCTTCCGCTTCGACCGCAACGGCAAGTCCGAGTACTACGACATCAACGGCCGTTCGCTGAAGAAGAGCTTCATCCGCATGCCGATCCCCTTCGCACGCTTGAGCTCGACCTTCGGCGCGCGCAAGCACCCGGTGCTGGGCAAGATGCGCATGCACAAGGGCGTGGACTACGCCGCGCGCACCGGCACCCCGATCATGGCCGCCGGCGATGCCCGCGTGCAGTTCGCCGGCGTGCAGCGCGGCTACGGCAATGTGGTGATCCTCGACCACGGCCGTGGCCACACCACTCTGTACGGCCACATGTCGCGCTTTGCCAACATCAAGACCGGCCAGCGCGTGGCCCAGGGCACGGTGATCGGCTATGTCGGCTCGACCGGCCTGGCGACCGGCCCGCACCTGCACTACGAATTCCGCGTCAACGGCGAGCACCGCAATCCGCTGACCGTGACCATGCCGCCGCCGGAGCCGCTGAAGGGCGCCGAGCTGGTCGCCTTCCGCGCGCAGACCGCACCGGCGATGGCTCGCATCCAGGGCATGGAGAAGCTGATCTACGCCGACGCCAGCCCGGCACCGACCAGCCGCGACGAGGCCGCCTCCGAGGTTGCCAGCGCCAAGGACAAGCAGGCGACCGGCCGCAAGCGCGGCTGAGCGCCCTGCGTTGACGAAGAAGGACGCGGCAGCCCAAGCTTGCCGCGTCCTTTTTTTATGCCTGCCATGAACACGACTGCCGACGCTGACGCCCCCCTGTACCTTGGCCTGATGTCGGGCACCAGCGCCGATGGCATCGATGCCGCACTGGTGCAGTTCCCCGCCGGCGGTGGCTGCCGCTTCGTGCACGGGCTGACCGCCCGCTGGGAGCCGGTGCTGCGTGCGCGGCTGGTGGCGCTGGGTGAGGGCGGCCCGCTGGACTCGCTGGAGGAGCTGGGCGAGCTGGATGCACGGATCGCGATCAACTTCGCCGAAGCCGCCAACCAGCTGCTGGCCGAGGCCGGCGTGGATTGCAGCCAGGTGCGCGCGATCGGCTCGCACGGCCAGACCGTGCGCCATCGCCCGCTGGCCAACCCTGCCTTCACTGTGCAGCTGGGCGATGGCAACCGCATCGCGGAGCTGACCGGAATCACCACGGTGTCCGACTTCCGCCGCCGCGACGTGGCAGCCGGTGGCCATGGCGCACCGCTGATGCCGGCCTTCCACCTGGGCATGCTGGGCACCGCCGATGAGGACCGCGCGGTGCTCAACCTGGGCGGCATCGCCAACCTGACCCTGATCCCGCGCGAAGGTGCGGTGCGTGGCTTCGATACCGGCCCGGCCAACGCGCTGATGGATGCCTGGTGCCAGCGCCACACCGGCCGCACCTTCGATGCCGACGGCGCCTACGCCGCCAGCGGCGCGGTGGACGATGGCCTGCTGGCCGGCTGGCGTTCGGACCCGTGGTTCGCGCTGCCACCACCGAAGAGCACCGGCCGTGAGCAGTTCCACCTGGCCTGGGCCGAGGCCCACATGGGCGAAGGCCAATACGCTGCCGCCGATGTGCAGGCCACCCTGCTGGAGCTGACCGTGGCGACGGTGGCCGATGCGCTGCTGGCGCAGCAGCCGCAGACCCGGCGCCTGCTGGTCTGTGGCGGCGGTGTGCGCAACCGGCAGCTGATGAAGCGCCTGGCGGCGCGGCTGCCGGGGGTACAGGTGGAGTCCAGCGCGGTGCACGGGCTGGACCCGGAGTACGTGGAGGCGATGGGCTTCGCCTGGCTGGCGCAGCGGACGATGGACGGGCTGGCCGGCAACCTGCCGAGCGTGACCGGGGCGAAGGGGCCGCGGATCCTGGGGGCGATCCATCTGGCGTGAGGTGGCGTCATCCGCGCAGGTGAGGCACCGTTGTAGAGCCGAGCCATGCTCGGCTTCGCGCGGGCCGGGCCAAGAGCAGCCGAGCATGGCTCGGCTCTACAAAGGCGCTAATCGAAGCCCTGCCCTGCGGGCAGGGCCTGCAGGGCGGCGATGGCGTCGGAGAGCGCGTCCACTTCGGGATCGCCGAAGCCGGAGCGAACCTCCAGTTCACTGCTGAACAGGCCCTGCTCCAGCAAGGCGGCACAGGTCTGTTCGTGGGTCCAGCCGCGGGCGACCGCGACACGTCGGATGCGTTCCAGCAGCAGCGGGTCCAAGTCCCGCAGCACAACGTCGGCCATGCTCACTTCCCCGTTCGCAAGGCACCGCCCCCCCGGCGCGTCGGGGGCGATGATCCCGCAGACCGGGCGGGCAAGCAATCAGGTGGCGCTGGCGGCCTGACGACGGCGCTGCTGCAGGATCAACAGGGCGCAGAGGATCACCACCGGGATCGCCACCATCGCGGTACCGACGAAGAACAGCGCGTAGCCCTCCAGCAGCGTCCGGCCCTGTGCGAGCGTCTGTACCGACCACCCCGAGAGCCCCTTGAGCGCCTTGCCGGGCATCGCGTAGAACGAACTCAGCAGCGCGTACTGGGTTGCGGTGTATCCGATGCTGGTCAGGCTCGACATATAGGCGATCAGCGCCGTACCGGCGAAACCGCTGGCGAAGTTGTCGATTGCCATGGCCACGGCGAAATGAGTCGTGTCCGGGCCCGAATAGGCCAGCCAGGCAAACGCCAGGTTGGAGGCCGGTCCCAGCACGGCACCCACCATCAGCGCCACCAGCACCCCCCAGCGCACCGACACCAGGCCCGCCGCGGCAATGCCGACGAAGGTCGCGACCAGGCCCACCGAGCCCCGCACAGCACCCACGGTGTCCTCGTCCAGGCCGAGATCGACGTAGAACGGGTTGGCCATCGGCCCCATGACGAAGTCGGCCATGCGATACACGCTGATGGCCACCAGGATCAAGATCGCACCGCTGCGATGCTCGCGGACGAAAGCGATGAACGGCCCCGCCACGGCATCGAACAATCCGCGCGGCGTCCACAGGGAAGTCGCCTGTGCCTGCACGGCAGCCACTTCCCGCGCGGGTTCACGGGCCATGACCACGGCCACCACGCCAAGCGCCATCAGCACGGCCATGATCTCGTAGGAAACCTGCCAGCCAACACGGGCTGCGATGATCAGGATCAGCGCATCGGTGACCAGCAATGCAGTGCGGTAGCCCAGTGCAGAGGATGAGGTCAGCAGCCCAAGCTGCTCGCTGTTGTCAGCACTTTCAATGCGCCAGGCATCGATGACGATGTCCTGGGTGGCCGAAGCAAACGCCACGATCACGGCCATCACGCCGAACACGACGATGTGCTGCCAGGCGATGCCCAGGAACTGGATCTGGCCCCCCTTCGGCTGGACCAGCGCCATGCCGACAAGGCCCACCACCACAACCAGCTGCGACAGCAGCATCCAGCCACGGCGGCGGCCAAAGCGGCCGAACAGAGGCACGTCGGTCTTGTCGACGATCGGTGCCCACAGGAACTTCATGGTGTAGGCCAGCCCGACCCATGACAGGAAGCCGATCGTGCTCAGCTCGATGCCTTCCTTGCGCATCCAGAAGCCGAGCGTGTTGCCCACCAGATAGATCGGCAGGCCGGAACTGAAGCCGAGCAGCAGCATCGCCAGCACCTTGCGCTGGCTCAGGTTGGAAACCACCTGCTGCCACGGCCGGCGCGGCTTGGCAGCCTCGGTCACAGGTCGTAGTCCACGGTGAACGGCGCGTGGTCGGAGAAGCGCTCGTCGCGGTAGATCGAGCAGCTGCGCAGGCGGTCACGCAGGCCCGGGGTGATGAACTGGTAGTCGATGCGCCAACCGACGTTGTTGGCACGGGCGGCGCCACGGTTGCTCCACCAGGTGTAGTCCTCGCCGGTGGGGTTGAGCAGGCGGTAGGCATCGGCCCAGCCGCGGCCTGCGGCGACATCGGTGGCCTGGCCGTGGTCGGCGCAGAGGGCGTTGAGCCAGTCGCGCTCCTCCGGCAGGCAGCCCGAATTCTTCTGGTTGGACTTCCAGTTCTTGATGTCCAGCGCCGAACGCACGATGTTCCAGTCGCCGCACAGCACGTAGTCGCGGCCGCTGCGCGCCCACTCCTCCAGGATCGGCCGCAGCCATTCCATCACTTCGAACTTGAAACCCTGGCGCAGGTCGCCCGAGCTGCCGGAGGGGATATAGAAGGAGACCACGCTGAGGTTGCCGTAGCGCGCCTCGATGTAGCGGCCTTCGTCGTCGAACGGGGCCCAGCCCAGCGAGGTAATGACCTGGTCCGGCTCGCGCTTGCTGTAGATCGCCACACCGCTGTAGCCCTTCTTGGTGATGGCATCGCGGTAGAAGCAATGGTGGCCATCCGGGCGGAACATCGGGTCGGTCAGCTGGTCTTCCTGGGCCTTGGTTTCCTGGATGCACAGGACGTCGGCGTCCTGGGCACGGAACCAGTCGAGGAAGCCCTTGGTCGCGGCGGAACGGATGCCATTGGCGTTGAAACTGATGATGCGCATGCGGGGGACCTACGGCGGGAAACCGGGCAAGCATACCGGTTGCCCGCGGGGCTGCGCAGTCCGCCACGCCGGGCCGCGACACCCTTCACACTGGCCCGGACGAGCGCGAAACGCCCAGCTGGATTAGGATTTGTGCTCCAAATGAAGATGAATCGAGTTTTGATGAGCGACCACCGCCACCGTTTCCTGCAGCTGGCCCTGACTGCCGACGCCCTGCGCTTCGGCCAGTTCATCCTCAAGTCCGGCCGGCTGAGCCCCTATTTCTTCAACGCCGGTCGTTTCGACTCCGGTTCGCTGCTATCGCAGCTCGGCGCCTGCTACGCCGATGCCATCGATGCCACCGGAATCAAGTACGACGTGGTGTTCGGCCCGGCCTACAAGGGCATTCCGCTGGCCACCGCGATGGCGTGTGAGCTGGCCCAGCGCGGCCGCGACCTGCCGCTGTCGTTCAACCGCAAGGAAGCCAAGGACCACGGCGAAGGTGGCCAGCTGATCGGCGCCGACATGCAGGGCAAGCGCGTGCTGATCGTCGACGACGTGATCACCGCCGGTACCGCGATCCGCGAAGCGCTGGGCATCATCCGCGCCGCCGGTGGCACCCCGGCCGGCATCGTGGTGGCGCTGGACCGTCAGGAGATCGCTTCGGAAACCGATCGCCGTTCGGCGGCGCAGTCGGTGGCCGAGGAAGCCGGCATTCCGGTGATCGCCGTGGCATCGCTGGCCGATCTGCTTGATTTCGCCTCCGGCAACCCGGAACTTGTGGGTTACCGGCAGCCGCTGGAAGCCTACCGGGCCCAGTACGGCGTCCGTTCGATCCGCTGACCGACCCAGGGGAAAGGTCATGTCCCGAGTTCCTGCTGTGCTCTTTGCCGGCCTGCTGCTGGCCGTACCGTTCACCGTGCCGGCGCAGCCGCGGGGCGGCGACAAGACGGAAAAGAAGCTGTACTGCTGGAACGAGGGCAAGGAGCGGATCTGCAGTGATTCGCTGCCGGCCGATGCGGTCAACCATGCCCGCGAGGAATTCAACGCGAAGAGTGGCCTGCGCAATGCGCAGGTCCAGCGCGCGTTGACCGACGAAGAGCGCGCCGCCGCCAGCACGGTGGCCGCGCAGCAGCAGCTGGATCTGATGGCCGAGCAGACCCGCCAGCGCACCGAGCAGGCGATGCTGACCACCTATGGCAGCGAGGACGACCTGCGCCGGGTGTTCGCCGAGCGCCAGGAAGTGCTGGACAACAACCTGAAGACGGCCGAGTACAACGTCACCAGCCTGCGTGAGTCGCTGGTGGCTCTGTTGTCGGCGGCCGGTGACCGCGAACTGGCCGGTGCCAAGGTGGCCGACAAGCAGGCCGAGGCGATCCGCCAGCGGCACGTGCAGCTGCAGTCGCAGCAGCGCCTGCAGGCCGGGTTCCTGCAGCAGCAGCAGGCGCTGAAGGCGGAAATTGAAAGCACCCTGCAGCGCTATCGCGAGCTGAAGGGGCTGGGGCCGGCGAGCCAGGCTCCGTGATTCCCGGGTAGAGTCGAGCTTGCTCGACTGTTCCTGCCCGGGAATCAGTCGAGCAGGCTCGACTCTACGGAAAGCATCACCCGGCATGGCGGGGGATACAGAAGGCGGGCCTGGTTACGGCTTGGCCCATCGAATTTATGCACTCTTTACGCGTCGGCCCGGTCCGGCGCGTAGTGCGTTTATGGGGGGCAGGACGACGATGACGGTCTGAGGTGGAGGGGTTCCACCAGGACGCTATTGCAATGTCCCCCTGGCTGTCGTTGTTGTGTGGCGTGCTGGTGCTGGTCGCCGCCGCCTATCTTCTTTATGTCGTGCTGCGGCCCGAGTCGTTCTGAGCGGAGCCGGCCATGACTGAGATGCTTGTGATTATTGCCGCCAGCCTGCTGCTGGCGTGGCCGCTGGGCCTGTACCTGGCCCGCGTGATGCGTGGCACGCCGATGAAGGTCGACGTGCTGTTCCACTGGATCGAGAAGCCGCTGTACAGGGTGTTCGGTGTCGATCCATCGCGCTCGATGTCCTGGCGCGGCTACGTGCTGGCCTTCGTACTGAGCAACGTGGTGGTCGCGGTACTGACCCAGGCGGTGTTCATGACCCAGGCCTGGCTGCCGCTGAATCCGGATCAGATCCCGAACATGCGCTGGGACACCGCGATGCACACGATGATCTCGTTCCTGACCAACACCAACCAGCAGCACTATTCGGGCCAGGCGCAGCTGTCCTACCTCTCGCAGATGACCGGCATCACCGGCCTGCAGGTGGTGACGCCGATGATGGGCCTGGCGCTGGCGGTGGCCACGCTGCGCGCGTTGTTCTCGCGTGCGCCGCAGACTGCGGCGGCCACCGGCGGCGGCGATGACCGCCAGGTGGCGGTAGGCAACTACTACGTGGACGTGGTGCGCCTGTGCGTGCGCTTCCTGCTGCCGCTGTGCCTGGTGTGGACGCTGGTGCTGACCAGCCAGGGCGTGCCATCGACGATGGCCGGTGGCCCACAGGCCACACCGATCGATGCCAGTGCCGGCATGGCCGCACAGAAGCTGCCGTTGGGCCCGGTAGCGGCGATGGTCGCGGCCAAGCAGCTGGGCGCCAACGGTGGCGGCTGGTACGGCCCGAACAGCAGCTTCCCGCTGGAAAACCCGACCCCGGTATCGAACATGCTGGAAGTGGTCGGCATCCTGCTGGTGCCGATGGCGGTGATCTTCATGATCGGTGCGTTCACTGGCCGGCGTCGCTTCGGCGCCCTGGTGTTCAGCTGCATGCTGGGCATGTCGCTGCTGTCCACCGGCGCGATGATGTGGAGCGAAGGGCATAGCGCCAGCGCCGCCACCCCGCTGCTGATGGAAGGCAAGGAAGTGCGCTTCGGTGCCGACGGCACTGCGCTGTGGGCGGCGGTGACCACCCAGGTCTCCAACGGTTCGGTCAACGGCATGCACGATTCGCTGGCACCGCTGAGTGGCGGCATCGCGATGGTCAACATGCTGGTCAGCGCGATCTGGGGCGGCATCGGTTGTGGCCTGCAGCAGTTCATCGTGTACCTGCTGCTGGGCGTGTTCCTGGCCGGGTTGATGACCGGGCGTACACCGGAACTGTTCGGCCGCAAGCTGGAGACGCCACAGGTGCGCCTGCTGGCCCTGCTGGTGCTGCTGCAGCCGATCACCCTGCTGGTGTTCACCGCGATCACCCTGGCCGTACCCGGCCTGGCGGGCACCTCCAACCCCGGTTTCCATGGCATCAGCCAGGTGTTCTACGAGTACGTCTCGGCCTACGCCAACAACGGCTCGGGCTTCGAGGGGCTGGGTGACGCCACGCTGTGGTGGAACCTGAGCTGCTCGCTGGTGCTGCTGCTGGGCCGCTTCCCGCTGCTGATCATCCCGCTGGTGGTGGCCGCACAGCTGGCTGCCAAGCGCCAGGCGCCGGAGTCTGCCGGCAGCCTGCAGATCGAAACCCCGACCTTCGCCCTGACCCTGGTCTCGGTGATCGTCATCCTGACCGTGCTGCAGTTCATGCCGGCGCTGGTACTCGGCCCGATCGCCGACCACCTGAGCCTGGGACTGCACTAAGGACACCCCGATGAGTACCCACGCAAGTTCAACCCGTAGTTCCCCTGCAGCGCGCCCTGCCCTGCTCGATGCCGCCGGCTTGCGCCGTGCGCTGGTCGAGGCGGTGCTGAAGCTGTCCCCGATGCATCTGGTGCGCAGCCCGGTGATGGCGGTGGTGATGGCCGGTACGATCGTCGCCGCCATCGTCACCCTGACCGGCAACGCGCCGCTGGGCTTCGGCCTGGCGGTGACCGCGATCCTGCTGGTGACCGTGTTGTTCGGCAACTTCGCCGAAGCGGTGGCCGAGGCGCGTGGCCGTGGTCAGGCCGCGTCGCTGCGCCGTGCCCGCCAGGATCTGGTGGCACGCCGGCTGGCTGCGCCGCAACCGGGCGCGGCCGAAGCCCAGGTGCCGGCCGCCGAACTGCGCCCGGGCGACCATGTGATCGTCAGTGCCGGTGAGCTGGTACCGGCCGATGGCGAGATCGTGCAGGGCCTGGCCACCATCAACGAGGCGGCGGTGACCGGCGAATCGGCACCGGTGCTGCGCGAGGCCGGTACCGACCGCTCCGGCGTGATCGGCGGCACCAAGGTGCTGTCCGACCAGATCATCGTGCGGGTGACCGCCGAGCCGGGCCACAGCTTCCTGGACCGGATGATCGCGCTGGTGGAAGGTGCCAACCGCCAGAAGACGCCGAACGAGATCGCGCTGACCCTGCTGCTGGCAGCGATGACGCTGACCTTCCTGGTGGTGGTGGCAACGCTGCCAGCGATCGGTGCCTCGGTGGGCGTCAAGGTCGACCCGCTGTTGCTGATCGCGCTGCTGGTGTGCCTGATCCCGACCACCATCGGCGGGCTGCTGCCGGCCATCGGCATCGCTGGCATGAACCGTGCGCTGGCCGCCAATGTGCTGGCCAAGTCGGGCAAGGCGGTGGAAGTGGCCGGCGACGTCGACGTGCTGCTGCTGGACAAGACCGGCACCATCACCTACGGCGACCGCCAGGCCAGCCACTTCCACCCGCTGGCCGGCATCGACGCCAGCCAGCTGCGCGAAGCAGCACTGCTCTCTTCGCTGGCCGACCCCACCCCGGAAGGCAAGTCGATCGTGCGCCTGGCGCGCGAACAGGGTTGTGCCACCGCCGAACCGGACCATGCCGAATACCTGGCCTTCAGTGCACAGACCCGCATGTCCGGCGTGGATCTGGAACATGGGCGGCAGATCCGCAAGGGTGCCGCCGATGCGATCCGTGCCCATGTACAGTCGCTGGGCGGCAATGTGCCGGCTGAACTGGCCGGTCGCGTCGAGCAGGTCGCACGCAACGGTGCCACCCCGCTGGTGGTGGCCGAGGGCCGCCACGTGCTGGGCGTGATCGAGCTGTCGGACGTGGTCAAGCACGGCATGCGCGAGAAGTTCGCGCAGCTGCGGGCGATGGGCATCCGCACGGTGATGATCACCGGTGACAACCCGCTGACCGCCGCCGCCATCGCTGCCGAAGCCGGTGTCGACGACTACATCGCCGAGGCCCGCCCGGAAGACAAGCTGGCGCGCATCCGCCAGGAGCAGGCCGGTGGCCGTCTGGTGGCGATGGTCGGCGACGGTACCAACGACGCCCCGGCACTGGCCCAGGCCGACATCGGCCTGGCGATGAACTCCGGTACCCAGGCGGCGAAGGAGGCCGGCAACATGGTCGACCTGGACTCGGACCCGGCCAAGCTGCTGGCGGTGGTGGAAGTGGGCAAGCAGCAGCTGATCACCCGCGGCGCGCTGACCACCTTCTCGCTGGCCAACGACGTCTCCAAGTACTTCGCGATCCTGCCGGCGCTGTTTGCCGCTGCCGTTCCCACCATGGCCGCATTGAACGTGATGCAGCTGTCGAGCCCGCGCAACGCGGTGCTGGCGGCACTGATCTTCAATGCCCTGGTGATTCCCGCCCTGATTCCGCTCGCCCTGCGTGGCGTGCGCTTCCGCCCGGCCACCGCAACGGCGCTGCTGCGCCGGAACATGCTGGTGTACGGCCTCGGCGGCGTGCTGCTGCCGTTCGCGGCGATCAAGGCGATCGACCTTCTTCTTGTCCTGGTATTCGGCGCATGAACCGTACTGTTTCCACTTCGTCTTCCCTTCCGCGCGAACAGAAGGCCGAGACCCGCGTGGCCAGCCTGCAGGATGGCGCAAGCTGGCGCCCGGCCATCGGCCTGGGCCTGGCCACGCTGCTGCTGGCCGGCGCGGTCTACGCCGGCATCGCCACCGGCTTCGCCGGACTGGCTTACCCGACCCAGGCCGAGGGCAGCCTGCTGCGCGATGGCAAGGGCCAGGTACGCGGCTCGGCGTGGCTGTCGCAGCCGTTCACCGGTGACGGCTACTTCCAGGCACGCCCGTCGGCCGCCAACTACGACCCGATGGCCGCGGCCGGTTCCAACATGGCGCGCAGCAACCCGGCACTGGCCGAGCGTGTTGCGGCCAGCACTGCGGCAGTCGCCGCGCGCGAAGGCGTTGCGCCGGCGCAGGTGCCGGCGGATCTGGTCACCCAGTCTGGTGGTGGCCTCGATCCGCAGCTGTCGCCGGCAGCGGCGCAGCTGCAGGTGGCACGCGTAGCGCGTGCCCGTGGCCTGCCGGTGGAGCGCGTGCAGGCACTGGTGCAGGCGCATACCGAGGGGCGCCAGTGGGGCCTGTTCGGCCAGCCGCGGGTGAACGTGGTAACGCTGAACTTCGCGCTGGACCACGCGGCCAAGGCGCCGTGATGCCGGCCTGCACCGGCTGCGCGCACAATGGCGGCCATGACAGCGGCACCCATGACTGATGCGCGTACCCGCCAGGCCGATGCCCTGGTTGAAGGCCTGCAACGCGAGGCCGGCGGCAAGCTGACCGTGTTCCTCGGCGCGGCGCCGGGCGTGGGCAAGACCTACACCATGCTGACCCGCGCGCAGGAACAGCTGCGCCGCGGCGTTGACCTGGTGGTGGGGCTGGTGGAAACCCACGGCCGCGCCGATACCCAGGCGCTGCTGGAGGGCCTGCCGCAGCTGCCGCTGAAGGCAGTGCCCTACCACGGCCACACCCTGCAGGAGATGGACCTGGATGCCGTGCTGGCACGGCACCCGGCGCTGGTGCTGGTGGATGAACTGGCCCATCGCAACGCGCCGGGCAGCCGCCATGAGCGGCGCTGGCAGGATGTGATGGAGCTGCTGGACGCCGGCATCGATGTCTGGACCACGGTCAACATCCAGCATCTGGAGAGCCTCAACGATGTGGTGATGCGCATCACCGGCGTGCGCGTCAGCGAGACCGTGCCGGACGGTGTGCTCGACCGCCTGCACGACATCGTGCTGGTCGACCTGCCGCCGCGCGAACTGATCGCGCGCCTGCAGCAGGGCAAGGTCTATGTGCCGGAGCAGGCCGCGCAGGCACTTCAGGCGTTCTTCTCGCCGGCCAACCTGACCGCGCTGCGCGAACTGGCCATGCAGGAAGCGGCCGACCGCGTCGACAGCAGCCTGCGCGAAGCACGCGCCGCGCGTGGCGAGAGCAACCTGCCGCTGCGTCGCGGCGTGCTGGTGGCCATTGATGGCGGCGGTCAGAGTGAATACCTGGTGCGCGTGGCGCGGCGCATCGCCGAGCGCCGCGACGCACCGTGGACGGTAGTGACCGTGCAGGGCCGTCGCCAGGACGAGGCAACCCGGCGCGAGATCGATGCTGCCTTCGCGCTGGCACGGCGGCTGGGCGGCGACGCCGAACTGCTGCACGGATCGAGCATCGCCGATGCCCTGCTCGACCATGCCGCACACAACGGCGTATCGACCCTGGTGCTGGGCCGCACCCGCGAACGTCCGCTGGCGCGGATGTTCAACCGCACGCTGACCCAGCAGCTGATCCAGCGCGGCGCGCACTACGAGATCACCATCATCAGCACCCCGCAGGCGCGGGCACGCTCGCGCCGCGAGGGCCTGCTGCCACCGATGCGCGGCATCAGCTACGAGCCGGCGCAGGCGCTGATCGCCACTGCACTGGCCTGTGCAGTGGCCTGGCTGGCCGAACGCTGGGTGGGCATGGCCGACCTGTCGATGGTGTTCATCGTGGCGGTGGTGCTGGTGGCCGCACGTACGCGCGCCAGCGTGGCGGTGATGGCGGCGATCCTGTGCTTCCTCGCCTACAACTTCCTGTTCATCGCGCCGCGCTTCACCTTCGCCATCGGCGCGCGCCAGGGCGTGATCACCGTGTTCCTGTTCCTGGCCGCCGCGCTGGTGGCCGGACGCCTGGCCTCGCGCCTGCGCATGCAGGTGATCGCGCTGCGTGCGGCAAATCGACATGCGCGTGCGCGCCAGCAGCTGGGCCGCCAGCTGGCCAGTGCCGCCGGCAACGGCGAGGTGGCGCAGGCGGGTCGGCATGCACTGGAACAGGCCATGGACGTGCCGGCGTGGCTGCGGATCGGCGCCGATACCGCCACCGGTGGCCGCAGCCAACCGGGCGATACCGACCTGGCCGCCGCCGACTGGGCACTGCGCCACGGCCAGCCCAGCGGCCGCTTCACCGACACGCTGGCCGGTGCGCAGTGGTGGTTCCTGCCATTGCTGGATGGCGAGGATCGTGCGGTCGGCGTGGCCGGCCTGTACCTGCCCGGCGCACAGGCGCGCCTGCTGCCCGAACAACGACAGCTGGCAGAGGCGATGGTGGATGACATCGCGCAGGCCGCGCTGCGCACCCGGCTGGTGGCCGAGCTGGAACAGGCCCACGTCAGCAACGAGACCGAGCGATTGCGCTCGGCGCTGCTCTCTTCGGTATCGCACGACCTGCGCTCGCCGCTGGCGGCGATGATCGGTTCGGCCGACAGCCTGGCCAGCTACGGTGCGGCGATGGATACAGCCGATCGCCGTGCCCTGCTGGACACCATCCTGGTCGAGGGCGAACGGCTGGACCGCTACATCCAGAACCTGCTGGACATGACCCGCCTCGGCCATGAAGGATTGAAGATCAACCGCGACTGGATCGGCGTGGACGAACTGATCGGCTCGGCGGCACGCCGCCTGCAGCGCTACCAGCCCAAGGTACGGCTGGAGCTGGATATTCCTTCCACGCTGGCGCCGATCTGGGTGCATCCGGCACTGGTCGAACAGGCGGTGTTCAACGTGATGGAGAACGCGGCCAAGTTCTCGCCGCCCGACGCCGCCGTGCAGGTCCAGGCGCGCGAACTGGACGGCCAGCTGCGCATCGACGTGATCGATGCCGGCCCCGGCATTCCCGACGACGAGCGCGCGCGCATCTTCGACATGTTCTACAGCGTTGAACGCGGCGACCGCGGCCGCCACGGCACCGGCCTGGGCCTGACCATCTGCCAGGGCATGATCGGCGCACATGGCGGCAGCGTGCAGGCGCTGCCCGGACGCGACGGTCGCGGTACCCTGATCCGCATCACCCTGCCCCTGCTCAAGCCAGCCTCCCACGATGAGCCCGACCCCGATTGATGCCAGCGTGCCGGCCGCGCGCGTGCTGGTGATCGATGATGAAACCCAGATCCGCCGGTTCCTGGACATCAGCCTGCGCGCGCAGGGCTACCAGGTGCGGCAGGCGGCGACCGGCCAGGAAGGCCTGCAGCTGGCAGCCAGCGAAGACATGGACCTGGTGATCCTGGACATCGGCCTGCCGGACATGGAAGGCCACGAGGTACTGGAACAGCTGCGGCAGTGGAGCCAGGTGCCGGTGATCATGCTGACCGTGCGTGCGGGCGAAGCCGAGAAGGTGCGCGCACTGGATACAGGTGCGAACGACTACGTGACCAAGCCGTTCGGCACGCAGGAGCTGATGGCACGGGTACGGGCGCTGCTGCGCACGCGCAGCGTGCCAAGTGATGGCACGCCACCGGTGTTCGACGATGGTCACCTGCATGTGGACCTGGTGCGCCGTGAAGTGGCGCTGGACGGCGAGCCGGTGGCGTTGACCCGCAAGGAATACGCGTTGCTGTCGCTGCTGCTGCGCAACGCGGGACGCGTGGTGACCCAGCCGCAGATCCTGCAGGAAATCTGGGGCCCCACCCACCAGCACGACACCCACTACCTGCGCATTCTGGTCGGCAAGCTGCGGCACAAGCTGGGCGATTCAGCGCTGGATTCGCGCTACCTGTTCACCGAACCGGGCGTGGGGTTGCGGTTCAAGGGGTGAGGGTGTGTCGACCAAGGTCGACACCTACCAACAGCGGTCCATGCCGTTCCGACAGATCGCGGAAATCTGTCGAAGGTGGGGCGGTGCCGGAGTGCGGGGTGTCAGCCGCATGGATGCGGCTGCCAAGC
>NZ_JAWJTI010000054.1:0-17078 GCF_032911525.1 Stenotrophomonas veracruzanensis | reverse complement strand
CCCGGTCGCCACCGTGAAAGGGTGATGTCCTAGGCCTCTAGACGATGGGGACGCAATTCTCATCAATGTTCTTTAGCGACCTTTCGACGGCCTAATGCCGAAAGATTGGTGGAGCCAAGCGGGATCGAACCGCTGACCTCCTGCATGCCATGCAGGCGCTCTCCCAGCTGAGCTATGGCCCCACGTCGCTGAGGAGCGAAATAATAGCCTTGCCCCAGGGGGTTGGCAAGCATTTGTTGCACTTTTCTTCACGTGCGCCGCAACGCGGTTATCGGTCGTCCATGCTTATGCATTGTCGTCGGTCAGTGCCGCCAGAATCGGGCACTGGTCCAGCGAGCCATGGCCGGGACAGGCGTCGACCAGCTGTGACAGCGCGGCGTGCATGCGCTGCAGCTCGGCCATCCGTTGCGCGATGTCCTGCAGGCGGGCCTGCGCAGTGTCGCGCACGCTGCCCATGTCCTGCTGATGGCGATCGCTGAGTGCGAGCAGTTCGCCGATTTCCTCCAGGCTGAAGCCCAGCGCCTTGGCACGGCGGATGAAGCGCAGCCGGCGCAGGTCCGGCTCACCGAAGATGCGGTAGCCCCCGGCCGAGCGGGCCGCTGTCGGCAGCAGCTGCTGCCGCTCGTAGTAGCGCACCGTGTCGATCGGCACGCCCGCCTGGCGGGCCAGTTGTCCAATGTTCATCGCGGATTCCTGCGGATGCTGTGGCCATTGTGAAGCCTTGAGTCTGGTCGAGGGTCAAGGCTTTGCGCCGATGTGCGCATTCAGCGCACTTTGCAACTTTCTTCATAGCCCTGCCGCTGGACCAGTTCCTACCCTTCGCCTGAACCGGCCATTCAATGGCCTGCAACGAACCGAGGAGGTGGTCAGTGGATGGAATCAGGAACGAAGGATTCGTCGAGGTCGCGGTGGTCGAGTACCCGGGAGGCGACCCGTCCGCGGCATCGGTGCTGGCGGAAATGGCCCACGTCGCCAATCGCCTCGCCCAGCAGCAGCGCCGACCGTTCAAGCGCGTACTGGTTACGCGCTGGATCGTACCGGCCAGCCAGACCGGCGTGCATCGCATTGCCGGTGCGGAAATGCTCGAAGCCGCCATTCCTGCGGTGATCGCGGTTCCCGGCCAGATCAGTCCCGGAACCTGCCTGCGTGCCGAAGAAGTCCTGCTGGACTGGCTGCGTGCCCACTACGACGGTGGCAGCCTGCTGGCGGCCGCCAGCGATGGGGTGAGTGTACTGGCGCGTGCCGGCCTGCTGGCCGGGCGAACGGTCAGCGGGCCCGATCTGGTGCGGCATCCCGGATTGCAGGCGCAGTCGATGAGCTGGGTACCCAGTGAGCGTGCGCTGGTTGACGATGGCGATCTGCTGACCGTCGGCGGTTTGCAGGCCTGGCGATTCCTGGGCCTGCGGCTGCTGTACCGGCTGCACGGGCAGGGGGTGGCGAGCGCGGTCGCGCAACAGCTGGGCATCACCGTGCCAGCGGGCATCCAGCAGGATCTGGAGCGTTTCAGTGCCAATTTCGCCCATGGCGATCGCGATGTGCTGAAGGCGCAGCGGTGGCTGCATACCACTGCGGCACGAGGCGCCACCCTGGCGGCCATCTGTGAGGTTTCCGGGTTGGAGCCGCGCACGCTGCAGCGACGTTTTCTCCGGGCCACCGGTCTGCGCCCGATCGAGTACTGCCAGCGGCTGCGCATTGCCAAGGCCCAGACCCTGCTGCAACAGGGGGCCGGTATCGACGAAGTTGCCTGGGGCGTGGGCTATGCCGATCAGAGCGCTTTCCGGCGCCTGTTCCTTCGTATCGTGGGCATGACGCCGGCCAACTATCGTCGCCACGTCAGCAGCAAGCGGCGAGAGAGGCCTCTGATGCCCTCGGTCGCAGGCAGTCTGCGCGGGTTGCAGGCACCGTCGGGCGTGCAGTTGGGGCGAAGTGCCGCGTGATGCCTGATATCGGGCGGCGCTTGCAACCTGGGCGCGACGCTTCGACCATGCAGGCAGTGGACGATTGAGCAGGTGGATTGATGTCGAGTGTTGGACCGGTACCCATGCCGGTGGTGTTGATCCTCGTTTGCATGTTGCTGGCGATGGCTGTGGCCCGTCTGTGGCCACGGAGGGAAGACGAAAGACCGCTGCCATCGGCAGCAAGCATGGTGTTGGACATGCTGCTGATCGGCCTGTTGTGTGGCCGCCTCAGTTTTGTCGCCCTGAACATCGCGCTCTATCGCGAAGCTCCCTGGAGCATTCTGCAGATCGCCGACGGTGGCTATCACCTGGTGGTGGTGCTGGTGGCAGGACTGGCATGGGGTTTGTGGCGCTTGCGGCCGTGGCCCACGCTGCGTATGCCGGTGCTGATCAGCGCTCTGATCGGCGTGCTGCTCTGGGCGGGTGGCGGTCAGGTGCTGTCGGCCTGGCAGGAGCGGCAGATGCCATTGCCGGTGTTGCAGGTAACGGACCTTCAAGGCGGCGAGGTCGATCTGCAGCAGTTCCGGGGCAAGCCGCTGGTGCTGAATCTGTGGGCCACATGGTGCGGGCCCTGCCGGCGCGAAATGCCCGTGTTGGCGGTGGCACAGCAGGCACATGCCGATGTGCAGTTCGTGTTCCTCAATCAGGGTGAAACCCTGGATGAGGTCCAGGGTTTCCTCGCCAGCGAACGACTGGCGCTGGGCAACGTGTTGCTGGACGATGACGCTGCCGCTTCAACTGTGCTGGGCGTGCAGGCCTATCCTTCCACGCTCTTCTTCGATGCCGACGGGCGCCTGCGTGAACTGCACCTGGGCGAACTGACTGCGGCCGGTCTTGAACACAAACTGCGCCGGCTGCGGTAGCCTGCCCGGGCATCTCACTACGGAGTTCCCATGTTGTCGACTTCCATGCGCATCGTTCCGGCGGTGCTGTTGCTGCCGGTCATGCTGGCATTGGCCGCCTGCAGCCAGGCCCAGACCCCACCGGGCAAGGCGGCCCCGGCAGCAACTGCTCCGGCTACTGCGACCAAGGGTGACCGTCCTGCCGTGCTGAAGGGTATCGAGAAGCACGGTTTCGAGGTGGTTGCCGAGTTCGATGCGCCGGGTGGCCTGCGTGGCTTTGCGGGCGTGGTGGGTGGCCAGCAACCGGCCGCGGCCTATGTCACGGCCGATGGCAAGCACGTACTGGTGGGCAGCCTGTTTGATGCCGAGGGCAATGACGTCGCGGCCGAAGCCGTGGAGAAACTGGTTGCCGCGCCGATGTCGGCCAAGATGTGGACCAAGCTGGAGGCCAGTGCCTGGGTGCGTGACGGCAAGGCCGATGCGCCGCGCGTGGTCTATACCTTCAGTGATGCCAACTGTCCGTACTGTCACAAGTTCTGGGAAGCCGCAAGGCCGTGGGTCGATGCCGGCAAGGTGCAGCTGCGTCACATCATGGTCGGCGTCATCCGCGAGGACAGCCCGGCCAAGGCGGCGGCCATCCTCGCTGCACGTGACCCGAGCGCGGCGCTGCTGCAGAACGAGCACGATTTTGATCGCGGTGGCATCAAGGCGCTGCCGAACATCAGTCGTGAGATCGCTGGCAAGCTCGACGCCAACCAGGTGTTGATGATCGAGATGGGCTTCCAGGGCACGCCGGGCATCCTGTTCCAGGACGCACAGGGCCAGGTGCAGCGTCGAGCCGGCCTGCCGCAGGGCGCTGACCTGCAGACGGTGCTGGGCCCACGCTGAGTTGCGCCTTTCATCGTGAATGACCCACGGGCCCGCATGGCAGCATGCGGGCCTGTTGCTTTCCGTGATCAGGAACGATGTGCGGCCTGCGCATCATCTGTTCGTCGTCACGTCTGAATAGTGACTGACATCAAGCCTCGCGCCTTGATTCCAATCAAGGCCAAAAACGACAGGTGAGCTAGCCTTTGACGCATGGATTACAGCGTCAACGCGCGATGGATGTCGCGCTCGCCAAGCCCTGATCGGGGCCGGTCGGCTCAGCCATTCACGACACTCTCACCCTGCGCTTGTTACCCAGACCGCTGCGGTCGCCACCTCTCTGGCAGCGCGGCCTTGATGGCGTCGACATCGGTACAGGCAGGGCAGTGTCACGGTCCTGTTGTCTGTCATGCGCAGGCTGACCGGTGTCGTCGACGCAGTATCCGCATTTCCAGCAACAGCGGCGCGAAGCCGGGGTGGCACAGGCGTGCGTCCCGTCAGCGCGAATCAAGTGTTCGTCCAGGGAGGATGCAATGCGCGTGGCGGTACTGAGTCTGGCCTGCTTGACCGCACTGGCGATCACGCCGGCGTATGCACAGACAGTCGACAAGGAGGACGCACAGGCGCTGCGTCGTGAGATTGCGGCCATGCGGCAGGCGCTGGAGGGCATGCAGCAGCGGTTGGATCGCCTCGAGCAGCGCGATGGAACTGTTGGGCCCGCCACTGCGCAGGCGCCCGCACCCGTGGTCGCGCCCGCCAGCACTACCCATCTGCTGCATCCCACCCAGGTGCCGGGCGTGGCACAACCGGTACTGCCGCAACGCGAATCGGTGGCCGATCCGTCCACCGCCGCATCGCGACCGGACAGCGCGGCTGGTCCGACCGATCCTGACCTGAAGGGCTTCTTCGCCATTCCCGGTACCGACACGGTGATCCGCATCGGCGGCTACGCCAAGCTGGATGCCATTGCCGATTCGCGTGCAGCGGGTGACGAGGATCAGTTCATTCCCTCGTCGATGCCGGTGGGTGGCAGCCATCGCGATGTTTCCAACTTCAACATCCATGCCAAGCAGACCCGCTTCAGCTTCGAGGCGCGGCGCCCGACCACGCACGGCAACCTGCGCTTCTACCTCGAGAACGACTTCTTCGGCAGCAGTGACGGCTACGAATTCCGCCTGCGCCATGCCTATGGCCAGCTGGGCAATACCTACGCCGGTTACGGCTACTCCAGCTTCATGGATGCGGACAGCCTGCCCGACACTTTGGATTTCGCAGGGCCTGGCGGTGCTGGTTACCTGCTGGTGGCAGGCATTCACCACAGCTTTGCGATGGGCAAGGGCAACACCCTGACCGTCGCCGCCGAAGATCCGAAGACCGAACTGGCGGGTGCCAGCGATGAGCGGGCCGCGGTGAACCGGCTTCCTGATGTGACGGTGACGGCGCGTATGGAGCGCGAATGGGGCCACCTGCAGCTGGGTGCGGTGGCACGCAGCCTGGCCTATGACGGCGACGGCGAGCGTGACCGGCGCATGGCCGGCGGCCTGCAGCTCAGTGGTTCGGCATCGGCGGGCGAGCGCGACCTGGTGCTGTTTGGCGTGCTCGGCGGGCGCGGCCTCAGCCGCTATACCGCCGACCTGACCGGCTCCGGGCTGGACGCGGTGGTCGGTGCCGATGGCCGCCTCGACGCGCTCGACCTGCACGGGGGCTTCGTCGGCTACACGCATTACTGGTCCGAGCTGTGGCGTTCGAACCTGATCTTCGGCCAGCTGACCCTGGAGCGGAATGCCGCGCTGGCGGCCGAGGCGTTCCGGCAGAGCCGCTACGGCGTGTTCAACCTGATCTGGAGCCCGGCGCCCTCGTGGACGATGGGCATGGAGCTGCTGTACGGCCGCCTGGAACAGCAGGGCGGCGCGCGCGGCGACACGGTCCGGGTGCAGGGGAGCCTGCAATACAACTTCATCAAATAGACGCCAGCGGTCGTACGCCAGCGTAACCCGTCCCCACGCCCGGCTGCACCGGGCACATGCCTGTACAGGAGATTGTCATGGCAGAAGCAAAGAAAATCGGGGTGGTCGGAGCCACCTTCCTCGTCGCCGGCAACATGATGGGCTCAGGCGTGTTCCTGTTGCCATCCAGCCTGGCCAAGATCGGTACCGCCTCGATCTGGGGCTGGCTGATCACCACCGCCGGTGCGCTGTTGCTGGCCTTCGTGTTCGCCAAGCTGGGCAAGCTGGCGCCCAAGGCAGGCGGTCCCTATGCCTACGCGCGTGACTGGTTCGGGCCGTATATGGGCTTCCAGACCAATACCATCTACTGGTTCGCCAACTGGATCGGCAACGTCGCCATCCCGATCGCGGCGGTCGGCTATTTCAGCTACTTCTTCCCGATCCTGTCCGAGCCGCTGGTGCGCTGCATCGCGGTGCTGATCCTGGTGTGGGCGCTGAGCTTCGCCAACATGATCGGCCCGGCCTTCGTCAGCCGCGTGCAGACGGTCACCACCAGCTTTGCGCTGGTGCCGATCCTTGGCATCGCCATCTTCGGCTGGTTCTTCTTCGATGCCGACATCTTCAAGGGTGCCTACAACGTGTCCGGTGAGTCGAACTTCGGTGCGATCTCCAGTGCTGCAGCCCTCACCCTGTGGGCTTTCATTGGTGTCGAGTCGGCTTCGGTGACTGCTGGCGTGGTCGAGAACCCGGAAAAGAACGTGGCCCGCGCCACCCTGGCCGGTGTGTTCCTGGCCGCCGTCGCGTACATCGCCAGTTCCTCGGTGATCATGGGCATGGTGCCGAACTCGGAGCTGCAGGTGTCCGATGCGCCGTTCGCGCTGGCCGCGGCCAAGGCCGTGGGTGGCTGGGGCGGTGCGCTGGTCAGTCTGTGTGCCTTCATCGGTGCTGCCGGTTCGCTGGGCGGCTGGATCCTGCTGACCGCACAGAGTGCCAAGGCGGCCTCCGATGACGGCCTGTTCCCGAGCATCTTCAGCAAGACCAACAAGGACGACGTGCCGGTCAAGGGCGTGCTGATCGTTGCGGTGCTGATGACCCTGGCGGTGCTGGTCACTTCCACGTCGGAAACCGCGTCGGCACAGTTCGACGTGATCACGTCGGCTGCCGTGGTGCTGACCCTGCTGCCTTACATCTACTCGTGCGTGGCCTGCTACTTCGTGGTCGAGCGCTCGCACACCCTGGTCCACACCGGTGCGTTCTGGACCCTGACCAGCCTGACCGTCGTGTACTGCCTGTGGGCGATCTACGGCTCGTCGGGAACCATCGTGCAGTACGCCTTCCTGTTCGTGCTGTTCATCACCGTGTTCTATCCCTTCTTCAGCGAGGAGCGCCGCCAGCAGCGGCAGCGCGCCCGCGAGGCATCGGCGATCAGCGCCGGCGCCCAGCGTTCCTGAGTTCGACAAGGAGAATCAACGTGTACTTCAAGTCCCTGGACTATCCGGTCATTGTCATCGACAACGACTACGAGTCGCCGCGCATCGGCGGCATCCTGATCCGCGCCCTGGTGGAAGAGCTGCGCAGCAACGACCAGCGCGTGCTGTGCGGCCTGAATCTGGACGATGCCCGCGCCGGCGCCCGCACCTACGTGGCGGCCTCGGCGGTGCTGATCTCGATCGATGGCAGCGAAGAGGTGGATGGCGAGTTCCAGCGCCTGACCGCCTTCCTGCGCGAGCAGAGCGCGCGCCGCGCCAACCTGCCGGTGTTCCTGTACGGCGAGCGCCGCACCATCGAAAAGGTGCCGAGCAAGCTGCTCAAGTACATCCACGGCTTCATCTTCCTGTTCGAAGACACCAAGAGCTTCATCTCGCGGCAGGTGATGCGTGCGGCCGAAGACTACATGCAGAACCTGCTGCCGCCGTTCTTCAAGGCGCTGATCCACCACGCGGCCGAGTCGAACTATTCCTGGCATACGCCTGGCCATGCCGGTGGCGTGGCCTTCACCAAGTCACCGGTCGGGCGCGCCTTCCACCAGTTCTATGGTGAGAATACGTTGCGCAGCGATCTGTCGATTTCGGTGCCGGAGCTGGGCTCGCTGCTGGACCACACCGGCCCGATCAAGGAGGCCGAGGACGAGGCCGCGCGCAACTTCGGCGCCGACCACACCTTCTTCGTCACCAACGGTACGTCAACGGCCAACAAGATCGTGTGGCATGGCACCGTGGCCCGCGGCGACGTGGTGTTCGTCGACCGTAACTGCCACAAGTCGCTGCTGCATTCGCTGATCATGACCGGCGCGGTGCCGGTGTACTTCACGCCCAGCCGCAATGCGCACGGCATCATCGGCCCGATCAGCCTGGACCAGTTCACCCCCGAAGCCCTGCAGCAGAGCATCGCAGCCAATCCGCTGGCCAGCCAGGCTTACCAGGCCGGTTCCAAGCCGCGTATCGCGGTGGTGACCAACTCGACCTACGACGGCCTGTGCTACAACGCCGAGAAAATCGCCGAGGAGATCGGCAGCGCGGTCGACTTCCTGCATTTCGATGAGGCCTGGTACGCCTATGCCGCGTTCCATCCGTTCTACGAGAACCACTACGGCATGGCCAAGGGCAAGCCGCGCGAGCAGGACGCGATCATCTTCACCACTCATTCCACGCACAAGCTGCTGGCGGCGTTCTCGCAGGCGTCGATGATCCACGTGCGCAACTCGGCACAGCGCAACCTGGACGCGGAGCGTTTCAATGAGTCGTTCATGATGCATACCTCGACCAGCCCGCATTACGGGGTGATCGCGGCCTGTGACGTGGCCTCGAAGATGATGGAAGGCGACGCCGGCCGCTCGCTGGTGCAGGAAATGCACGACGAAGCCATCGCCTTCCGCCGCGCGATGCTGCACGTCCGCGATGACCTGGGGCGCGACGACTGGTGGTTCAGCGTATGGCAGCCGACCAAGCTCGAGCGCAGCCTGGACAAGGGCGATACGCCGGCGCCGCTGGTGGCCAAGCGCGAAGAATGGTACCTGCAGCCGGACGCCCACTGGCATGGCTTCGAGAACCTGGTCGACGACTATGTGCTGATCGACCCGATCAAGGTGACCCTGCTGACCCCGGGTCTGGCGATGGACGGCAGCATGGGCAAGCTGGGCATCCCGGCAGCGGTGCTGAGCAAGTTCCTGTGGGGCCGCGGCATCACCGTGGAGAAGACCAACCTGTACTCGGTGCTGTTCCTGTTCTCGATGGGCATCACCAAGGGCAAGTGGAGCACCCTGGTCACCGAACTGATGGCGTTCAAGGAGTTGTACGACCGCAATGCGCCGCTGAGCCAGGCACTGCCGACGCTGGCCGCCGATTATCCGAATGCCTACGCCGGCTGGGGCCTGCGTGACCTGTGCGACGCGCTGCATGCGTTCAACCAGGAATTCGCGGTGGCCAAGGTGATGCGCGAGATGTACGTGGATCTGCCGACGCCGGTGATGACCCCGGCCGATGCTTACAACCACCTGGTGAAGGGCGAGATCGAGCGGGTCGACATCGAGCAGATCAGCGGCCGCATCGCCGCGACCATGCTGGTGCCGTACCCGCCGGGTATTCCGACCATCATGCCCGGCGAACGTTTCGGCGACAGCGACGAGCCGATCATCCAGTCGCTGCGTATCGCCCGCGAGCAGAACGCCCGTTTCCCGGGGTTCGAGTCGGACGTGCACGGGCTCATCATCGAGCAGGAGGGTGATGCGGTGTCGTACAAGGTGGAGGTGCTGAAGGCCTGACCGGCGACGGTCGGCTCCTTCGGAGAGCGATGGATACCGCGCGCGAGCAACGCATCCTGAAGTTCTCGATCGGGGTCACCCTGGCGGTGAGCGCGGTCGGCTTCGGCGGTGGCCTGCTGGTGGGATCGCAGGCCATCCTGTTCGACGGCGTGTACAGCCTGGTCGACGTCGCCCTGACCCTGGTGTCGTTGTCGGTGCTGCGGCTGGTGGCGCGGGAACAAAGCCCGCGCTTCCAGTACGGCTACTGGCACCTGGAGCCGATGGTCGAGGCACTCGGTGGGGTGATCCTGTCGCTGGCCTGCGTGTATGCGCTGGCCAACGCGGTGATTGGTTTGACCACGGGCGGGCACGAAGTGAAATTCGGGCCCGCGCTGTGGTGGGCGGCACTGCTGAGTGCCAGCAACCTGGCGATGGCGGCATTCGTCGCGCAGCGCGCGCGTCGCCTGCGCTCGGCGCTGTTGTGGCTGGATGTGCGCGGCTGGCTGCTGGGTGGCCTGATGAGCCTGGCGGTCGTGCTGGCCTTTGTGCTTGCGCTGGCCCTGCATGGTGGCGACTGGCACCACTGGGTGCCGTACCTGGACTCGATCGTACTGGCGTTGATCAGCCTGGCGGTGCTGCCGGTCCCGGCGCGCAGCGCGTGGAAGGCCATGCGCGAAGTACTGCAGGTGGCGCCGGATGACCTGGACCGGCGCGTGCAGCAGGTGATGCAGGCGTTCGTCGCCGAGCGGGGCTATGCCGGCTTCACCAGCCATGTGGCGAAGATGGGGCGGATGCGCTTCATCGAGATCCACGTGCTGGCCGACCCGGCCATGCCGTTGGGTTCAGTGGGCGAAGTCGATGCGATGCGTGACGAGATCGCGGTGCGGCTGGATGCGCGCGGCAGTACCTTCTGGTTGACCATCGATTTCACCGCAGACCCGGCGTGGACGTGAGCCGGGAACGGTAGAGCCGAGCCCATTCTCGGCTGCCATTCGCGCTGAGCAGCCGAGCGTGGGCTCGGCTCTACACGTGGGCACGATCGTTGCGCATGGCGGACCGGACTGTTGCAGCGGATCGGTTTGACCTCAACTCTGGTTGAGGTCGCAGACTGCTTCGCATCCCCCACGAGACATGCGGCATGAACCTGCTGACCACCTCGGACCTCAGTCATGGCCTGCTGGAGCTGTTCAATCCTCCCGGCCTCTACGACCCTTCCGCCAACGGGTACTCACACGTCGCCGTGGTGCGGTTGCCGGCGCGGGTGATCCATATCGCCGGGCAGGGCGGTGAAGATGCCCAGGGCCGTCTCTCACCCAGCTTCGAAGAACAGGTCGGGCAGGCACTGGACAACCTGCAGACCGCGCTGCACTCGGCGCAGGCAAGCCTGGCCGACGTGGTACGGCTGCGTATCCTGGTGGTCGATCACGACGAGGACCGGCTGGGCATCATCGCCCATCAGGTGCGGCGGCGCTGGCCTGACCGCGCGGCGCCCACCTGCACGCTGATCCCGGTGCCGCGGCTGGCGCTGGACGGCATGTTGTTCGAGATCGAGGCGGAGGCCTATGCCGCCTAGCGCAGGTAGTACTCCACTGGCACCACCAGTTCCTGTGGTGCCTTCAGTTCATCCGGAATGCGCGGCAGCGGCTGCGCGCGACGGAAGGTCTGCAGCGCTGCGTCATCCAGCATCGGCTGGCCACTGGACTGCTCCAGTCGCAGCGCCAGCAGGCGGCCGTCGCGGTCGATGCTGGCCCTGACCCAGGCGGTGCCTTGTTGCCGGCGCGAGCGCGCGGCGGCGGGGTAATAGCGATAGCGCTCCAGCCGCGCCATCAGGCGGGCTTCCCACTGGTCGCTGGCGGCGCCGGCCTGGAAGTCTGCCGGTGGCGCGTCTGGAGCGGGCGGCGCGGCCGTGATCGTTGCCGGTGCGGGACTGGCATCGGTCGCGGCCGCAGGCGGGGCGACCGGCAGCGGCTTTCGACCCGTCCCGCTTGTTTCGCTGGCGGCCAACTCGCCCTCGTGCGCAGCGGTGGGTTTTGGCGGCGGGGGCGACTTTGTCGGTTGCGACGCACGCACGTGCTGTGCCTGGCTGGGGGTATCGGCCTGGCGCTCCTCCACGGGCTGCGGGGGCGTGGCCGGTGCCAGCAGGCGCAGGCTGATGCGCACGTCCTGTTCCGGTGGCGGGAGCATGGGCGGCGTCGCGACCCAACGCAACAGCAGCAGCAAGGGCAGCAGATGCAGGCCGATGGTGATGGCAATCGCCTGCCAGTGTTGGCCGCGTTCACTCATCGGCCAGCACCCACAGCAGGTCGGCATCAATCGCATCGACGGTTTCACCCGGCGAGGCCAGTGCGATCACCAGTGCAGGCGTACCCGGTGACAGGTAGCCCGGTACCCCGGTACCCCGCAGGACATGCCAGCGACCCGCGAGCAGCAGCGCCGGCGCGGGCGCATCGAACAGCACCTTCGCCATGCGCGTGTCGCGGGCCTGCTGCACGGCCAGCATCCCATCCAGCATCCGTGCCGCGTCTGCATGCTGGGCCAGCACCACCGCCGACAGGCGCTGGCGGGCATCGGCCACCGGGAACTCCACGTCCTCAGTGGAGGCGAGCAGCAGGTTGACCTCGGCACGCGACAGGTTGCCGCCGAACAACGGCGTGCCTGCATCGGCAGCATCCTTGACCAGCCCGCCATACGCGGCCCACGGCCAGCGCGCATCCCAGTCCAGCAGCTCCTGCAGGCGTGCATCTTCGGCCCGGTTGCCCTTCGCCAGCCAGCGCTGCACCCGCTGCAGGCGTGGCTGGCGCTCGCTGGCGATCATTTCCAGCACCAGTGAACCCTGCGGACGCCGCCGCTGCAGGGCCTGCAGCAGCCAGCGCTGGGCGGCATGGTCTCCGGCGAGGTCATGGCGTTCACCCAGCAGCAGCCGCTGGGCGTCCGCCGCACGCGTCACGAATGCGGCTTCGTCCAGGCGCTGGCCGTTGGCCAGGTCGATCACCGTGCCAGGCATCGGCTGCGCGCTGGCCATTGCGGCCAGCGCGAGCAGGCACAGCGGCAGCCAGGGGCGGCTAGAACGCCACGTTGACGCCCATCGAGACGGTACGGCCACGGCCGTTGCCGCGGTCCAGGATCGGGCTGAAGATGCTGTCGATCGAGGCATTGTTGTCATAGGCTTTGTTCTGCAGGTTTTCGATGTTCAGCCACAGCGTGGTGTTGGCCTGGGGCTTGAAGCTGGCGTAGAAGTCAAGCAGCACGCCGGTGCCGCCGGTCTTGCGGGTCTGGAAGAAGTCGTAGCCTTCCTCGGTCGGCCCCGAGTACTCGGCGCGGAGGCCGGCCTGCACGCGCTGCTGCCACCAGCGGCCGCCCACGTCCAGCGTCCAGTAGCGGTCGGGCAGGGCGGTGATGTCTTCCAGGTTGACGAATTCGATGGCGGGCGCAGTGGTACGCGAGCGGGTCCAGCTCAGCGTGGCGTGGTAGCGCTCGCTGGCGTAGTGCGCTTCCAGCTCGAGTCCGCGCATGCGCACCACGCCCGGGTGGTTCATCCAGCGCGTGGTGGTGCTGAAGTGCTCCACGTCCAGCGCATCGGTCCAGGCGGTGAGCTGCGGATCGCTGTCGATCGGTACCACCAAAGGCTCCACCTCCGGGGGGTGCACGATCAGCAGGTACTGCGGCTTGATGTAGTCGCGGATGCGGTTGTCGAAGCGGGTGACGCGCAGCTGCGCCAGGTCACCGTCGGTCAGCAGCGAGGAGGTGCTGAGGTTGGCGCCGAACTGCAGGTTGCGCGAGCGCTCGCGGCGCAGGAACGGATTGGCGCCAACGCCATCGGCATCGCTCATGCCTTCCAGTGGGATCTTTTCGAAGAACATCTCCTGCACACGCGGTGGGCGGGAGGTGCGCGAGACGTCGGCGAACAGCTGCAGCCAGCCAGTAGCCTGCCACGATACCGCCAGGCTGGGGCTGAGTGCGCGCTGTGTGCGGCGCAGGTCGATGCCGCCGCCGTTGATCTCGGCGCACTGGCCGGGGACATCCGAGCACACCGGAACGTGGCCACGGATGCCATAACGATCCTGGCGCAGGCCTGCAGTCAACGCGTAGACGTCGTACTGAAGTTCCAGCGTGCTGAACACGCTGTCCAGCTGGCTGCGTCCCTGCGGGTTGGCACCGCGCAGGACGGGGGTGTCGGCCACATAGATGTCCGACTGGTGCTTGATGCCGGTGTTCCAGCGCGCCTGCAGTGCCCCGATGTCGAAGCGGCTGGTGTTGTCCACGGTCCAGCTGCTCAGGCTGCTGTGGGTGCGGCGACCGATGTAGCTGGAATCCTCCACTGGCGGATAGAACAGCCGGGTCTTGTTGCTGGCGAACGTCGCATGCAGGTCGATCCACGGCGAGTAGGGCGTGTAGTGGTAACTGGCGCGCTGGTTGCGCGCGGAAATCTGCCACGGGTAGTTGTGGTAGAAGTCGTTTTCGTAATGCATGTGGCTCAGGTCCAGCCGATGCTGGTCACTGGGCTGCAGGCGTGCTTTCAACAGCCAGCTGCTGGGTTGCTGGCTGCCCGGGTCGGCGGTGTTCTTCTGCCCACGTGCGGTGGCGTACTCGCTGCTACGGCTGCTGCTGGCAGCGGCCAGCAGGCCGAACTGGCGGTCGCCCCCCTCTTCGCTGTGGCGCCAGGCACCGGCGAAGGTGCGGCCACTTCCGTAGCCGTTGTTGCCGTGGCGATAGCCTGCACGCAGGTCCCAGTCACGGCCCTCACCGAGCAGATCGTCGATATCCAGCGTGCGGAAGTTGGCACTGCCGGCCAGCGTGCCGGCGCCATCACCGCCGGCGACTGCACCGCGCTGCACGTCCACACCGGCCAGCAGGAACGGGTCGACATAGGCGAACGGGCCGCCTGAGCCATGCCCGGCATTGTTACGGAAGGTCTGGGTGACACCATCGATCATGGTGTTGACCCGGCCGGCACCGGTCATGCCGCGGATGTTGACCTGCAGGCCCGGCTGGCTGCGCGAATGGAAGCTGTGGGTGCCGGGCATCGAGCGCAGCAGGCTGTTGCCTTCCTGGCGTTCGGCCATCGCCACGCGCTCACTGCCGACCGAGGGCGCAAAGCCATCGCGGGTGGCCGGTACATATTGGCTGGCGCCGGCACCCGGTGCCTGGCCGTGCGCGGTAGTGCCCTGTACCCGCAGCGGACCGGTGCGGCGGCTGCCATCGGCGCGTTCGGCCGGCGCCGGTTCCAGGGCGGCACGACGCGCATCCACGAAGCGCGGGCGCAGACCGCTGCCCGCCAGCAGGCGCGTCAGGGCCTGCGCATCGTCGAAGTCACCGCGCAGAGCCGGCGCCGAATGACCGGCAGGCAGCGCCGCGCTGATCACCAGATCGACACCGGTCAGCCGGCTGTAGGCGTCCAGCGCGGCGGCCAGTGGCTGGGCGGGCAGATCGTAGCTTCGAGTGGCGGCCTGTGCGTGGGCGCTGTTTGGCAGCAGTGGGATGGTGCTGGCGCAGGCCAGCGACAGGGCGAGGACAAGAGGGCGGGGACACAGCATCGGGGGCTCCAGGGGCTGACGCAGAGCGTCGTCATCCTGGGTAGACGCGGTGGTGGGCCCAATGTCAGGGTGCATCGCGCTGCTCCTCGCGCGGCGGCAACCACACCTGCATGCCCGCGCCGATGCGCAGCACACGCACATGCAGCTGCGCGGCGAGCTGGTCGCGGTTGCTGGCGGCACCATCTGCATTGCCCAGTAGGGTGACCGGCCGTTGGCGAAGCCGTGCACCGACGATCCAGGTATGTCCGCCATGCCAACGGTCCAGCCCCTGGGTGACGTCGGCAAGCGGCGCCGAAACCCAATGCAGGCGCCGTTCGCGCCAGGCCAGGGTGCTGTCGTCTGCCGGATGTGCTGCAGCAGTCGCTTGTCCGTTGAAGCGTATCTGCTGCCCCTCACTGGCCTGCACGCTGGCGGTACCGCTTTCTACACGGACGCTGTGCTCGGTGACCGTGACCACGCTGTTGTCGCCCTGCACGGCCAGATCAAACGCGGTTCCCAGCGCAGTGACCGTGCCCTGTGGGGTGTGTACCTGGAATGGCCGGTCGGCATCGGCGGCGACCTTGAACCAGGCTTGCCCCCGCTGCAGCTGCAACTGGCGGCGCTGTGCATCGACGCGCACATGCACTTCGCTGCCCGGTGACAGCAGGACGTGCGAACCGTCTGGCAGGGCTTCGTCACGGATCTCGCCTGCGGCAGTGCGCAGTACCTGCGCGGCGGGTGGCGCGGCGGTGCGGCTGTACAGGCCGAGCGCGCACAGCAGCAGTACCGCAATGCCGGCCTCGCCCAGGCGCCGCCGCTGCCGCCGTTGCTGTTGCCGATGCAGACTGGGCAAGGTTGCACCGGCCTGCCACAGCTGCTGCAGATGCTGGTACTGCGCAACATGGCGCGGATCGGCCTGGCACCACTGGTCGAACGCGTTCTCGTCGCGGACGCCATCGTGTCCATCCAGCCACCAGCGTGCGGCTTCGCGCGCGATCGCGTCCTGGCTCATGCGCCGGGCACCTGCTGCAGGGCGACGAGGGCGCGCAGCAGATGGCCGTGCGCGGTCTGTCGGCTGATGCCGAGCTGGCGCCCGATCTCGGCCAGGGCCATCTGTTCCACACGTGCCAGCAGGAACACCTGGCGCGAGCGCGGTGGCAGCGCGGCGATGATCGCATCGAGATGGCGCAGCTGTTCGGCGTCGAGCAGGCGCTGCTCCGGTAGCGGTGCAGGATCGATGAGGGCGTGCAGCTGCGCCTCATCCAGCGCTTCCTCACGACGGCGCTGACGTTGCCGGAAGTGATCCGCGATCAGGTTGTGGGCAACGCGGTACAGGTACGCGCGGCCATTGCTCAGCAGGCCGCTGGTGGCGACTTTGACGACACGCAGCCAGGTTTCCTGGACGACGTCATCGGCGTCGCTGTGTTGCGGGAGTTTACGGCGGACATGGGCGTGCAGCGGCCGGTAATGGGCCGCGCACAGCTGCGCGACATCCGTCGGTTCGACAGGCGTGGACACGGGGCGGGCGACAACTGGGAAAGGGAACAGCCCGCGGCGGCAAGGGCAGCGGCTGCACCTTACAGCAAAAGAGAATCATTTGCATCTTTGATGTGGTGCGCAGTGCGCAGTGCGCAGGGGCCACCGCCGCGTCAGCACGGACGATAGTCGCAGTGGATCTGCAGGGCTTCGGTGGCGTTGTGATGCAGCTCGAAGCCGCACTGCTGCAGGCTGCGCTTCACCTGCGCGACGGCTTCGGAATGACGGGCAACGCGACGATCCTGCCAGGGCAGTGGGGTGAACACACCCAGGGGCAGCAGCCGCAGCCGCTTGCCGTGCAGTACCAGTGAGACATCGACATGACGGCCATCGATGTCGTGGCCGTTGGCACCGAAGATGGCATCGATCTCATCGCGGCGTTGCGGGTAGCAGGTGCGGAATGCTGCGATGCCGAGCCGTCGTACCGCGCGGCGGAAGCCACCGAGACGGCTGTGGCGGGGTTCGAAGCCACGGGTGAGCAGCAGGCGCAGCGCGGCAGGCAGCATCGCCTGCGCGTCGAGCAGGCGTTGCAGTACCTCTTCTTCCAGTTGGATGCGGGTGGAGGGCCAGCGCGGGGCGATGAGCAGTCCGTGGTGGTTGCCGCGTTGCAGGGTCAGCATGCGTGGAGCTTCGCACGCGGGCGAGCAGCCGCGGTAGTGCCGGCCGCTGGCCGGCAG
>NZ_JAWJTI010000053.1:0-17347 GCF_032911525.1 Stenotrophomonas veracruzanensis | reverse complement strand
GAGCCCCCAGGGATGGGTTTACGGCGTGTCCTGCCCACCCACACCGCCCCGCCATCCCACGGAATCCCGCCGCTGCCGTTGCTGTTGCCTCTGCAGGTGCAGGGCGCAGCCCTGCAAAGCCCCCCTTCCCCATACCCCGCCGAATGGGTATACAGTCGACCCGTACCGGCATCGTGCCGGAATGAACCCTGGGAGGGGACCATGCGCAAGACCTTCAAGACCCTGCTGCTGGCACTGCCGCTGTGCCTGGCCGCGCTCTCGGCGCAAGCGGCCGACGGCGCCGCCGGCCGCTGGAAGACCATCGACGACAAGACCGGCAAGGTGAAGTCGATCGTCGAGATCACCCAGGCCGCCAACGGCACCCTGACCGGCAAGGTGGTCGACATCCTGCACTCGGACAAGGGCCCGAACCCGGTCTGCGACGGCTGTGAAGGCGCCAACAAGAACAAGCCGGTGAAGGGCATGACCATCCTCTGGAACCTGAAGGCCGATGGCGCCAACAAGTGGTCCGGCGGCACCATCCTCGATCCGGCCAACGGCAAGACCTACAAGTCGAAGATGGAACTGCAGCCCGGCGGAACCAGGCTTGACGTGTCCGGCTGCATCGCCTTCATCTGCCGCGCGCAGACCTGGCAGCGCGAATAAGCGCCCCGGCCCCCGCTTCATCCCCGTGACCCGGCCCCGGCCGGGTCACCTCGTTGCGGGCATGCGATACTCTGCGGTTCCCCTCGGCTTCACCCCGCGACCATGACCCGTACCGCGCTCGTCACCACCGCCCTGCCCTACGCCAACGGCCCGCTGCACCTGGGCCACCTGGTCGGCTACATCCAGGCCGACATCTGGGTGCGTGCGCGGCGAATGAGCGGCGGCAAGGCCTGGTTTGTCTGCGCCGACGACACCCATGGCACGCCGATCATGCTGGCCGCGGAAAAGGCCGGGGTCACCCCGGAAACCTTCATCGCCAACATCCAGGCCAGCCACGAACGTGACTTCGCCGCCTTCGGCGTGGCCTTCGACCACTACGATTCAACCAATTCGGCGGCCAACAAGGCGCTGACCGAGCAGTTCTACCTGAAGCTGGAAGCGGCCGGCCACATCAGCCGGCGTTCGGTGGCGCAGTTCTACGACCCGGCCAAGGGCATGTTCCTGCCCGACCGCTACGTCAAGGGCATCTGCCCGAACTGCGGCAGCCCTGACCAGTATGGCGACAACTGCGAAGTGTGCGGCGCGACCTATGCACCGACCGACCTGAAGGAGCCGCGTTCGGTCATCTCCGGTGCCACGCCGGAGATGCGCGATTCGGAGCACTTCTTCTTCGAGGTGGGCCACTTCGATGCGTTCCTGCGCGAATGGCTGGCCGGCGATGTCGCCCTGCCGGGCGTGAAGGCCAAGCTGGGTGAGTGGCTCAATGCCGAAGGTGGCCTGCGCGCGTGGGACATCTCGCGCGATGCGCCGTACTTCGGTTTCCAGATTCCCGGCCAGCCAGGCAAGTACTTCTATGTCTGGCTGGATGCGCCGATCGGCTACCTGTCCAGCTTCCAGACCCTGTGCGGCAGGATCGGCGAAGACTTCGAAGCGCACCTGCGCGCCGGCACCGCCACCGAGCTGCACCACTTCATCGGCAAGGACATCGTCAACTTCCACGGCCTGTTCTGGCCGGCGGTGCTGCACGGTACCGGCCACCGCGCGCCGACCCGCCTGCACGTCAACGGCTACCTGACCGTGGACGGCGCCAAGATGAGCAAATCGCGCGGCACCTTCGTGATGGCGCGTACCTTCCTCGATGCCGGCCTGGAGCCGGAAGCGCTGCGCTACTACTACGCCGCCAAGTCCGGCGGTGGCGTCGACGATCTCGACCTGAACCTGGGTGACTTCATCGCCCGTGTCAACGCCGACCTGGTCGGCAAGTTCGTCAACCTCGCAAGCCGCTGCGCCGGCTTCATCAGCAAGCGCTTCGACGGCCAGCTGGCCGCGCAGCTGCCCGATGCGGCGCAGTACCAGCGCTTCGTCGATGGCCTGGCGCCGATCCGTGAAGCCTACGAACGCAACGACCCGGCCGCGGCGATCCGCCTGACCATGACCCTGGCCGACGAAGCCAACCGCTACATCGATGATGTGAAGCCGTGGGTCATCGCCAAGCAGGAAGGCGCCGATGCGCAGCTGCAGGCCGTGTGCAGCCAGGGCCTGAACCTGTTCCGCGTACTGGTCACCGCCCTGAAGCCGGTGCTGCCGGCCACCGCCGCACAGGCCGAGGCCTTTCTGGCCGCGCCGGTGAACGACTGGACCGAGCTGGCACAGCCGCTGCTCGGCCACCGCATCACTGAGTACACCCCGCTGTTCACCCGTATCGACCCGAAGAAGATTGACGCCATGATCGACGCCTCCAAGGACACCCTGCAGCCGGCCGCCGCTGCCGCCCCCGCCGCCAAGACCGAAGCGGTCAAGCCGGCCGCACCGGCGCCGGCCAAGGAAGAAGCCAAGAGCGCCGACGCCCCGGCCTACATCGGCATCGACGATTTCGCCAAGCTCGACCTGCGCATCGGCAAGGTGCTGGTGTGCGAGTTCGTGGAAGGTTCGGACAAGCTGCTGCGTTTCGAACTGGATGCAGGTGAACTGGGCAAGCGCCAGATCTTCTCCGGTATCCGCGCCAGCTACGGCGAGCCGGAGAAGCTGGTCGGCCGCAGCGTGGTGTTCATCGCCAACCTGGCCCCGCGCAAGATGCGGTTCGGCCTGAGCGAAGGCATGATCCTGTCGGCCGGTTTCGACGGTGGCGCGCTGGCGTTGCTGGACGCCGACAGCGGCGCGCAGCCGGGCATGCCGGTCCGCTGATGCCTGCAGCGGGCGTGGCCTCGGCCGCGCCCGCCGGTAGCACCGGCCACCGGAGGCAACGCGATGGGAAGCAACGGAATGGAACTGGCGCTGTTCGACTTCGACCACACCGTGACCACCTGCGATACCTATGGCCGTTTCCTGCGCCGGGTGGCCACCGCCGAACAGCTGGCGCAGGCGTGGTGGAAGGTCGGCCCGTGGCTGGCCGCGTACAAGCTGAAGCTGATCTCGGCCGAACGCATCCGCGCACGCGTCACCCGCCTGACCTTCAGCGACCGCCACAGCGATGACATCGCCACGCTGGCGGCCGGTTTCTCGCGTGAGTTTCTGCCCGACGTGGTGCGCCCGGAAATGCTGGAGCAGATCCGCTGGCACAAGGAACAGCAGCACACCGTGGTGATCGTGTCCGGCTCGCTGGACCTGTACCTGCGGCCATGGTGCGAGCAGCTGGGCCTGCAGTTGATCTGCAACCGGCTGGAAAGCCAGGACGGTCGTCTGACCGGTCGCTATGCCGGTGGCGACTGCGGCCCGCGCAAGGTCGAGCACATCCGTCGCCAGTTCGATCTGTCGCGCTACGTGCGCATCCATGCCTACGGCGACAGTTCCGAAGACAAGCCGATGCTGGCGCTGGCCCACGAGCGCTGGTTCCGTGGCAGACCCCTGAAATGACCCCACCGCGCAGCCTTCGCCACGCATGAGCCTGATCCCGCCCCTGACCGAACGCCTCGACCGCCTGCTGCCGCAGACCCAATGCGGGCAATGCGGCTACGACGGCTGCCGCCCGTACGCGCAGGCGATGGCGCGTGGCGAGGCGAATGTGGACCGCTGCCCGCCGGGGGGCGATGCCGGTGCACGGGCGCTGGCGCAGGTGTTGGGCGTACCGGCGATTCCGTTCGATCGTTCGCGCGGCGAGCACAAGGCGGCTCAGGTAGCGGTGATCGTGGAAGCGGACTGCATCGGCTGCACCAAGTGCATCCAGGCCTGCCCGGTGGATGCCATCGTCGGCGGCGCCAAGTACATGCACACGGTCATTGCCGATCTGTGCACCGGCTGCGAGCTGTGCATCCCGCCGTGCCCGGTGGACTGCATCGAGCTGGTGCCAACGTAGCCACCGGACCAACCGGCGGTGGAGCGGCGGGGTAGAGTCGACTGTTGGTCGACTGCTCTTCATTCCGGCGGCGCAAAACCCCGCGCTGCGCGCGACAGTCGACCAACAGTCGACCTCCCCCCTCCGCTGGTGGGAGGTGACCTTGCCTGCCGTTACGGCACCGCCGCCGTCACCACGATCTCGACCTTCCACTCGGCGTGGGCCAGCTTGGCTTCGAAGGTCGCACGGGCCGGGGTCGCGCCCTCGACCACCCACTCGTCCCACGCCTTGTTCATGCCGTCGAAGTCGGCGATGTCGGCCAGGAACACTTCCGCGCGCAGCACGTGCTGGCGGTCACTGGCGACCAGCGCCAGCAGCTTGTCGATCTCCGCCAGCACCTGCCGGGTCTGCCCGGTGATGTCCTGGCTCGTGTCTTCCGGAATCTGGCCGGAGAGGTAGGCGACCTTGTTGTACACGGTCATTTCGGACATGCGCGGTCCGACGTCGTAACGCTCCATCATGGGCGTGGCTCCTGCGGGTGATCAGGCCTGCATTGTCCTCCAAACCGGTCAACGGTGGGTGCATGGGCAACCTTCGCGCAGCCCCGCTACCGGGCTACGACACGCACGCTGGTCAAATGACGGCGACAGGCGCACGATGCGCCACGCCCGCGTTGACACCGCACTCGCCCTTCCTGACGCACCCTTGCGCCGATGACCCCAGACACCGACCCCGCCACCGCTTCCTCTACCCCGGCATGGAAGCGGGTCCTCACCATCGTCGTTCCCCTGCTGATCCTTTCGCTGGCCCTGCATGGCCTGGCCAGTGAATTCGACGAGCACGGCTACCGTGCCATCCGCCAGGCGTTCCGCCAGCTCAGCGGCATGCAGATCGCGCTCACCGTGGTGCTTGGCCTGGCCAGCTACGCCTGCCTGATCGGCTTCGATGCCATCGGCCTGCGCCGCAGCGGCATCCGCGTGCATCCGGCGCGCATCGGCATCACCGCCTTCCTCGCGCATACGCTGGGCCAGACCGTCGGCTTTGCCGCGCTGACCGGTGGTGCGGTGCGCCTTCGTGGCTACCGCAGCGCCGGCCTGGACCTGGCTCAGATCGGCCAGGTAGTGCTGATGAGCACGCTCGGTTTCGTGTTCGGTGCATGGCTGTTGATCAGCGTCGCGCTGTGCATGGAACCTGCGGCGGCGGCGTTGGCATTGCCTTTGAATCCCGAAGCCGTGCGCGTGGTCGGCATCGTCGCCCTGCTCGCCTATCTCGGCACCGTGCTGCTGGTCGGCCGCGATGGACGGCAGTTCAGCGTGTTCGGCCATGCGTTGTGGCTACCCGACCGCCGGACCATGATCGGCGTCACCGTGCTCAGCGTCATCGAGCTGGTACTGGCCAGTGCTGCGTTCTATGTGCTGCTGCCCGACTCCACTCCCACCGGCCTGCCCGGCTTCGTCGGCCTGTACCTGGTGGCGGTGCTGGCCGGCCTGGTCTCGACCGTGCCGGCCGGCCTGGGCGTGTTCGAATGGAGCCTGCTGAAGCTGTTGCCGCAGGTGGCACCGGCGGCGGTGCTGGCGGCGGCGCTGATCTACCGCGTTACCTACTATGTACTGCCGCTGGTACTGGCTACCCTGCTCGCGCTCGCGCCCGCCCTGCGCCAGCCGCTGCAGGCCAGCGCCGGCGCAACCCGTGCCGGCTGGAACGCGCTGCGCCCATGGTTGCCGCAGATCATCGCGCTGGCGGTGTTCAGTATCGGCGCCGCGCTGGTCATCGACGGCACGCTGCCGACGCCGCGCCGTCATCTGGTCAACGCCTCGCTGCCGATCCTCGAAACCTCGCACCTGATCGGCAGTCTCAGCGGCGTCGCACTGCTGCTGATCGGCCAGGGCCTGGCCCGGCGCAGCCACGCCGCGTGGATGCTGGCGATGGCGGTGTGCGTGATCACCCCGCTGCCGCTGTGGCTGCGTGGTGGCCAACTGTTGATCGCCCTCTCGGCGGTGCTGGTGGCGATGGCACTGTGGGCCGCACGTCGCGAGTTCTACCGCCAGGGCGCGCTGCTGGACGAAGCCTGGTCATGGCCGTGGCTGCGCAACCTCGGCCTGGTGCTGGTGGCGGTCACCTGGCTGCTGTTCTTCACCTACAGCCATGTCGAATACCAGAACGAGTTGTGGTGGCAGTTCGCGGTGTCGGGCAACGCACCACGCGCGCTGCGCGCGTTGCTGGTGGTGGCCATCGCGCTGGTGATGTTCGGCCTGGCGCGGCTGCTGCATAGCACGCGCAGCCCACTGCCGGCCGCCGACGAAGCCACGCTGCAATCGCTGGCACCGGTGCTGGCGGGTGCTACGGACACCCAGGCCTGTCTGGTACTGACCGCCGACAAGGCAGTGCTGCGTGACGACGCCAGGCTGGGCTTCGTGATGATGCAGCGCTATGGTGGCTCGCTGATCGCAATGGGCGATCCAGTCGGCCCGCCGGACGTCGCCCGTGCACTGATCTGGCGCTTCCGCGAAGAAGCCGACCGGCTTGGCCTGCGTCCGGTCTTCTACCAGGTCGGCGAGACGTACTGGCAGACCTATCTCGACCTTGGCCTGGGGCTGGTCAAACTGGGCGAAGAAGCGATGGTGCCTCTGCACGACTTCGGCCTGGAAGGTCGCGAACGTGCCGACCTGCGCCAGGCCTGGAACCGCGGCAAGCGCAGCGGCCTGTCGTTCCGCGTAGCGCCAGTGGAGGAAATTCCCAGCCTGCTGCCGCGCCTGCACGCGATTTCCAACGCCTGGCTGGAAGACAAATCCGGGGACGAAAAGGGTTTCTCGCTGGGCAGCTACGACCCGGACTACCTGGTGCGCTTCCCGGTGGCGCTGGTCGAGGCCGAAGGCCAGATCGTGGCGTTTGCCAACCTGTGGCAGGCACCGGCCGGTGCCGAGCTGTCGGTGGACCTGATGCGCCACGTCAACGAAGCGCCGAAGGGGACGATGGACTTCCTCTTCATCGAGCTGTTCCTGTGGGGCCGCGCGCAGGGCTATGCGCGGTTCTCGCTGGGCATGGCACCACTGTCCGGGCTGGCCCAGCATCGCCTGGCCGGTCGCTGGAACCGACTGGCCGGCCTGCTCGCGCGGCATGGTGAGCGCTTCTATGGATTCAGTGGCCTGCGCCGCTTCAAATCGAAGTTCGATCCGCAGTGGCGGCCGCGTTACCTGGCCGCACCGGGCGGCATGCACCTGCCGGCGGCGCTGCTGGATGCCACGCGCCTGATTTCACTGGACCCGCGGCGGAGTTGACGTCCCATACCGCCGGGCATGCCCGGCACAACCTGCCACCCGGTAGGTGTCGACCTTGGTCGACACGTCAGCGCCGACCAAGGTCGGCGTCTACATTGCCTGGTGGGTGTCGACCTTGGTCGACACGTCAGCGGCAGCGGTCGGGCATGGCTTGACGCTACATCCCGCCCTTGAGGATCACTTCGGCCAGGCGATCGTAGTCACCACCGAAATGGTGATCGCCCGGCAGCTTCACCTTCCTCACGCCGTCATTGGCCGGCAGGTCCGGGCACAGTGCGTCCTCATCCTTGTCGCCGTATACACACAGCGTTTTTTCCGCCGGCAGCCTGGCCACTTCCGGCGCGATCGGCAGACCGTCACCGCCGCCGCCCAGCCAGTTGCTGACGTGGAATTCGAAGTCGGCCTTCCTGCCCACCGACAACAGCACGATACGGTCCAGCGCCGCGCGGGTATCGGCATCGAGCTGGTTGATGGTGGCCGGCAGCACGTCGGCGCCCTGCGAGAAGCCGATCAGCATCACCTTGTCGCGGTGCCACTGCTGGCGGTAGTGGTCGATGATCTTCTGCAGGTCACCGGCAAAGCCCTTCGGCGTGCGCTCGCTCCAGAAGTAGCGCAGCGAATCGATGCCGACCACCGCCACGCCTTGCTCGTTGAGTGACGACGCCACGTTCTTGTCCAGGCCGGCCCAACCACCGTCGCCGGAAACGAACACGGCAAGCGTGTCGCCGTTGCCGGCGGCTGGCATCTCCACCACCGGCAGGCCCTTCAGCGCGGCCGGCGGCGGTGCCAGGCTGACGCCGGCCTGCGCGCCGATTACCCGCGCTGCGGCCACCAGGCCCGGCGAGGCATCACCGCGCGCGGTGCGCTTGAACTCACGCGCCATCGCGACCTGCTGCACGAACCGGCTGGCCTCCCCCACCTTGCAGCCGTGGTCACCGGCCGCACTCAACCACGGGAAGTTCAGCTCGGCAGGCTGCAGTTTGTTGTGCTTCACACCATCGCCGCAGACCATGCGCTGGTGGTTGTGGTCCGGGCAGAAGCCGGTGGTCAGCACGCCGGCGAACACCTGGGTATCGGCCTGCGCTGCGAGCGAGTAGGCCATCTCGGCACCTTCACCGTCACCGCCGACCAGCGGCAGGTGGTAACCGGGCAGATGCAGCGAGGCCTGCAGCCAGCGCGAGAAGTTCTCGACGTCACCGGAACCGAACGAACAGGTCGGGTCACCCTCGCGCTTGAGCACCCCGCGCAGGTGCGCGATGTCCACGGCGGCAACCATGGCGCCGTCGGCACGCAGGGCCTCGATCGGCAGGCGGCTGGTGTCGCCACCGGCGGTGGGCTCATGGAACCAGATCACTACCCGCTGCGGCGTGCCGGCCGGCATGTGCACTGGAATCTGCTCGAACCGCCCGTGGCTGAACTGCTGCACGTTGGCCGCCGCCATCGCCGGCAGCGCCGCCAGCGCCAGAACCACACCCATTGCCCAGCCCAGCCCTGCACGCTTCATATCGCATCCCCGATGGAATACGCACACGATACGCCGCCGCCGCGTGCACGGCACGTACCGGCGCAGGCCGTTGGGGATTCAGTGGGCCGTGGTACGCCGACCGCGCCGGTACAGTGCCAGCGCCAGGTACAGCAGCCAGCCCACGATCACCACGATCACGGCCTTCTGGCCCAGCCCGCGCGGCGGACCGGCGCGCCACAGCACATGCAGCCACAACAGTGCGAACGCCAGCCAGGCCCAACCCCAGAGCAGGCCGGCGGCAGACTGCCAACCCGGTTCGCGGCGCAGATACCAGGCCTGCAGCAGCATGCCGACACTGGCGCACAGGAACGCGGTGTTGGCCGCCAGCCCGTGGATGAACGGCGCCAGCAAGGGGGTGGCTTCCGGCAGCCAGCTGTCACCGATGGCGACCGTCACCAGCCCCAGCGCTGAGACGCTGAACAACAGCGGCGCCGCCGCACTGCGCCGCGGACCGATGCTGCCGCGATACAGCGCAATGCCAAGCACCGTGATGGCCAGCGCCAACAGGCAATATGCCGCACGCAGCGCCAGCCCCCACGGCCCGTGCAGGTAAAGGCTGAGCGTGGCCCGCACCCAGTCCAGATCGGCACGTGCGAACTGCGTCCACAGCGCGGTGGCCACAAACAGCAGCAATGCCACCAGCGCCAGCGCTGCCGCCGGGCGCGTGCGGTTCATGGTGCGGCCTCAGGATGCCGCGCCTTCCATTCGGCCAGCGCCTTGCGATAGCGCTGCAGCTCGTCGGCATACAGGTCAAGCACGCACAACGGGCAGCCACTGCCGCAGCATTCGTTGGGACCGGGCTCTTCCGGCGGCAGCGGGCGGGGATCGGGATCAGGGTCGGACACGGTTGGAGGCGATAGCCGATGGAAACAGGCCACCAGTGTACCGGGCTGGCTCAGCGCCCCAGCTGACGGCGCAGGTTGTCGCGCGCGGCCGCATCCAGGCGCTGATGGAAGAAGTCACTGAGGAAAATCCGCGGTGCACGCAGCAGCCCCTGCAGGAATCGACGCCGGCCAGCACGGTACAGGAAGCCCGGCACAACGCCCCTGTATTCCTCGGCTACACCACGGTCATAGGCGGCGAACACCGGCTCCGGCGCGGCCAGGATCGCCATGTCGCAGTCAAGGAACAGGGCCGCCTCGGCATCCACATCGTCCCGGCCAAGCGCACCATGGCGGGCGGTCAACAGGATCAACTGCTCCACGCGGGCGGTGTCGACGCCGGCAAGCTCCGGCGCCTGCGCGATCGCCTGCAGGGCGAGCGCTGCCGAGCGTGCCTCGTTGTCCTTGCGGCCGGCCTCATAGATCGCGTCGTGGTAGAGCACGGCCAGATAGACCTCGGCCGGCTGCCGCCAGCCCGGGCCTTCGGCCACTTCCTGGCAGTGCTGCAGCACCGCGCGCACATGGCCGAAGTGATGGTAGGCGCGTGGCGGCGTTGCATAGCTGTCCTGCAGCGCCTGCCACTGCGCCGGAGCAAGCGTCAGCGGTGAGAAGTCCATGCCCGGATCATCCCGCCTGTGCCGGCGCCGGGCAAGCTGGCGGTTTTTTCACCACTCACTCACAACGCTTGCGGGGTGGGGCCCGGAGCCGGTTGTCCACAGCTTTGTCGAGCGCTGGTCCACATCGGTTGTGGATGAACACGGCGCCGACCAACGGTCGCTGCAGCCTGGCATCCATGGGAATACACTCGCCACAGGCGGGAGCGCCCGCCGCTGCCGGGAACCGTCATGTACCGTTCTGCCGCCCATTGCCTCTGCCTTTCGCTGCTGGCTTTCTGTGTTCCTGCCTTCGGCGCAGGCCAGGCGCCGCCCGCCGATGTGGTGACGACACCGACCATCACCGTGTCGGCCGCACGTGTGCCGACCCCGGAAGAAGTATTCGCCATTCCCGCGGACCTGCGTGCGATGCTCCAGAAGCGGGTGATCCAGCGCAGCTACTCCCGCGACCAGAGGCTGCAGGCGCTCGTAGAGATGATCTTCGATCAGCACGGGCTGGACCTTCAGTACGACGCCGATGCGACCTACACCGTCAGCGATATCTGGCAGCACCGCCGCGCCAACTGCCTGGCCTTCACCCTGCTGTTCGTGACGCTTGCGCGGGAGGCTGGCATCCAGGCCCGCGTGCAGGAAGTGGGGCAGGTGGTGTCCTGGTACCAGAACCAGGACGCGGGCGTGGTCTACAGCGTCGGCCACGTCAATGCCGGTGTCGACGTCGGCGGGCGTTTCGGTACCGTCGATCTGGATCGCAATGTGCTCTATGACCGCCGCGGGCCGGTTCCCGTGAGCCGTGCTCGGGCATTGGCGCACTTCTACAACAACCTGGGTGCGGAGCGCCTCGCCGACGGTGACTTCGGCGGCGCTCGTGCATTCTTCGACGCTTCCCTGGCTCAGGACAGCGGGTTCGCTCCGGTGTGGAACAACCTCGGCGTGCTCGACCACCGCGAAGGCAACAACGAGGCGGCGCGGCAGGCGCTGGATCGGTCGCTGCAGCTGGACGGCCGCCAGGATGCTGCACTGACCAATGCCTCCGCGCTGTTCCGCAGCCTGGGACTGTCCGCGCAGGCGCAGTCACTTGAGCGCCGTTTGAAGTCGGTGCAGCGCGAAGATCCGTTCGCGCAGTACATGTTCGGCGCCCGGGCCGAACGCGCCGGCCAGCTGGACCAGGCGATCCGCTATTACCGGCAGGCCGTGCGCCTGTATGACACCGCGCATCAGTTCCACTTCGGGCTGGCACGGGTTTATTTCCTGGCTGGCCAGCTCAAGCGCGCCGACCGCGAACTGCTGCGTGCACAGGAACTGGGGGGCGCGCCGGAGCAGGCGCGCTACCAGGCCAAGCTGGACAGCCTGGCCCGCTGGCGCGCGCAGCAGCAGGCCGGGCGTTGAAGGCGATCAGGCCTTCTTGAGGAAGCAGGTCTTCAGGACCAGGCCCTTGATCTTGTCCGAGTTGCCTTCGATGTGCTCGGCATCGTCCTCGACCAGGCGGATGTTGCGGATCACGGTGCCCTGCTTGAGCGGGATCGAGGAGCCCTTGACCTTCAGGTCCTTGATCACGGTGACGGTGTCGCCGGCCTGCAGGGTGTTGCCGTTGCTGTCACGCACGACCAGGGTCGAACCGGCGCTTTCCTCGGCGGTCCATTCGAAACCGCAGTCGGCGCAGATCCACAGCGCACCATCGGCGTAGGTGTTTTCCAGGGTGCACTGCGGGCAGGCGGGGGCAGAAGACATCAGCAAGTACCTCAAAGTGAATCAACAGCCGCCATTGTAACCGCCCGGCCCGGAGACCCATTTCCCTGGCCGGCATCCGACCAGCGCCATGACCAGGGCCGGAACAGCACGCTTCTGGAACTTGCAGTCGGCCGCGAACTGCAGCAGAGTGCGCGGCCCCTGATCGCCCCCGGAACTCCCCATGCGCCTCGGCATCGACTTCGGTACCAGCAACTCCGCCGCCGCCATCGTGCATGAGGGGAAACTGCTGCCGATCCGTTTCGGCGACGCCGAGCAGTTCCGTACCAGCGTGTACTTCCCCGGCGTGGTGCCCGACCCGGACGACTTCCAGCTCGATGATGGCCAGGAACACCAGCTGCAGCAGATGATCGACAGCGCCGCACGCGCAGCCCGTGCCGCCGGCCAGGAACGCACGCCACAGGCACTGCGCCGCGAAGCCCTGCGCGCACTGCGGCGGGAATGGATGGAAGCCCGCGCCGGCAAGGAGCGCAGCGCCAGCGACCTGCTGCAGAACGCGGTCTACGGCGACGACGCGCTGGAAGCCTATTTCGAGGAACACGAAGGCAACCTGGTGCAGAGCCCGAAGTCGATGCTGGGCTACAACCTGCACCCGCGCGCGAAGCAGACCATCACCGGCATCGCTGCGCACATCCTCGAACACATCCGCCTGACCGCCAGCGCCCAGCTCCGCCAGCCGCTGCGTGCCGCCCTGCTCGGCCGCCCGGTGCAGTTCCGCAGCTCGATCGGTGCGGCCGGCAACGACCAGGCGCTGGACATCCTGCGCGAAGCGGCCACCCAGGCCGGCTTCGACCGGATCGATTTCCTCGAGGAACCGGCCGCGGCGGCCATGCATTACCACGCCGAAAGCCGCGAACGTCACCAGGCGGTGATCGTCGACATCGGTGGCGGTACCACCGACATCGCGCATGCAGAGGTCGGCGGCGACGACGCCCCGCGCATCCACCGCGCGTGGGGTATCGCCCGCGGCGGTACCGACATCGACCTGGCGCTGAGCCTGTCCAGCTACATGCCGCTGTTCGGCCGCGGTATCACCCGCGTACCCGCCCACCACTACGTGGAAGCAGCGACAGTGCAGGACATGACGCGCCAGCGTGACTTCCGGCAGCACAAATACGATCACGTCGACGACCCGTGGGGCGCGCGCCTGCAGGCCCTGCAGGACAGCGGCAATACCGCCCGCCTGTACCGCGATGTCGAACGCGCCAAGATCGCCCTCAGCGCCGCCAGCGAGCACCGCAGCACGCTGGACTACATCGCCCGCGACCTGCATGCCGACAGCAGCGCCGACGGCCTGGCCGCCGCCGCCCAGGGCTACCTGGAGCAGATCCGTGAACTGCTGGCGCAGGTCCGCAGCGACATCGGCGGCGACCCGGATGCGGTATTCCTGACCGGCGGCATGTCCCGTGCCGGCTACCTGCGCCAGGCCGTGGCCGAGGCCTTCCCGGGTGCCCGCATGGTCCATGGCGAGCCCTCGCTGGGCGTGGTCCAGGGCCTGGCATTGGCGGCAGCCAGCCAGGATTAACAAAACGTTACGCGGTCTAAGTTACTATTGGTCGGCTAGAACTCCGCTGCACCTTCCACCGGCCACGCCGGTGTGTGTCCACGGTGCAGCCTGGCCCGCCCTGCGGGCCTAGCGGCCATGCCTTCCTGGCTCGATCATGGTCCGCGCAGCACCTGAGCCGCCATCGAGACCCGCTTTGGGCACCCGCCAGGCCCCTGTGGCCTTACAACCTGACGCAGCACCTGCACCCATCGACTGCCGCCGTTGTGACGCGGTCTGTTGCCGGCTGCCCGTGCTGCTGCAGCCCGGCGACCACGTGCCCGGCCAGTTCCTGTCACGCGACACCCACGGCCGTACCGTGATGGCGCGCAACGAGGAAGGCTGGTGCGCGGCGATCGATCCCTATCACCTGCGCTGCACGATCTATTCGCAGCGCCCGGCGATCTGCCGCCAGTTTTCGATGGGCGGCGATGACTGCCGCCGCGAGCGGCAGGACTACCTGCGCCAGGCCGACGCCTGGGCGCTTTCCTCCCCTTCCACCTGACAGGAGCAACCATGCCCCGCAAGGCAAAGACCCCCGCGAAGGCCAGCAACAGCATCCGCAGCGAACGCAAGGGCGCGGCCGCCAGCACCGTGGTCAGCAGCGATTCGATCGCTTCGGACCTGGCAGCGTTCCGCAAGGCCGGTGGCAAGATCGAAGTCCTCGGCACCACCTGGGCGCTGAAGAAAGCCAGCTGACCAAGCACCGACCGCGGCGGCGCTGCCGCCGCGGCCTGCCGGACCGTGCTCAGCGATCCAGGCGTACCCGAACACTGCCCGAATGCGACTGGATGCGGATGTCACCGTCACCGCCGCCCAGACGCGTATCGAGGTGGCTGCCCGGCCCATAGCGCGGCCGCTCCACCTGGCCGGCATCGCTGTTGATCGAGCCGCTGAAGCTGTTCACCGACAGCTGCGCCGACACCGCGCGCGGCAGGCTCAGCGTGACCGAGGCACTGACCGATTCGACATTGATCCGGCCACCGGGTGCCAGTCCGGCTGCTGCCAGATCGATGCTGCCCGAGACGGTCTCCACCGCCAGCCGCTGCACGCGGCCAGCGTCCACCTCGACCCGGCCCGACACCGTCTGCGCACCGATATCACCGGACACGCCGCCGCCGGCCTCGATGCGGCCACTGACTGTGTTCACATCCAACTTCGGCGTCTGCAGGCGTGCGCTGACGCTGCCACTGACTGTGTTGAGCTTGCTGTCGCCACTGCGGCCAGCCGCGCTCAGGCTGCCGCTGACCGTGTCGGCCTGCAGCCGCCGTACATCGATGCCACTGATGTCCTGGCTGGCACTGACCGTGCTGAGCAGCAGTTCCACCGAACGCGGTACGTTCAGTACCAGTGTTGCGCCGCCGTTGTTGCTGCGGCGCGGGTACTCGATCTCCCAACGCACACGGTTGGCGCTTTTTTCCTGACGCAGCTGCAGGCCATCGCTGAGCGTGCCGGTGAGCTGCACGTCATTGCGGTCCCAGCCACGCACGGTCACCTTGCCGGCCACGTTGCTCAGCTCGATGCGACCGCCCGCGGCCAGGGTATGGCGCTCGTCGATGCGGGTATCGGCCAGCGCCACGGCAGGGGCCAGCAGCAGCGCGACACAGCAGGAAATCAGGGTTCGGGTCATGGGGGTCTCCTCAGGTCGTCAAGCCGGACTCGGCGGCATAGGCCGCCTGCCGGGTCAGTTCCAGCCGCAGCGCATAGGTGCGCTTGAGCTGGCCAAGCAGGTGCGGCGCACGCGGGTCCTGCGCCAGGGCGGCACGGATCTGCGCCGCGCTTTCATCCAGTTCGTGCAGGGCCGGCTGCCATTCCGGCGCCCGTCCGTCGGGCAGCGAAGCGACGGCCTGCCGGTACTGCTCGGTCATCGCCGCCGCCTGAAGCTGCAGCGCTGAAGGTACCGGTACCTCTGGCTGCGCATGGCGCCACGGCGCCACGGCGTAGACCGCCAGGCTGGCCGCCAGGGCAGCGCCGACCGGCAGCCACCAGCGGCGCCGCGAGCGCGTTGGCAGGGCCACCACGTTGTCCGTTGGCGCAGGTGCTGCCTGCGGTTCACGCGGCGGCAGCTGGGCCGACAGGCGTGCCCAGCCATCGGTGGGGACATCGCGCTCGTTCGGCAGCCCGCGCAGCCGGGCCAGCAGGTCGTGATCGGAATCGTGTTCGTGTGTACTCATGTCATGTCTCCCAGCCGTGTGCGCAACAGGCCGCGCGCACGATGCAGCTGTGCCTTGGAACTGCCGACGGCCATCTGCAGCTGCTCGGCGATTTCCTGGTGTTTCCAGCCTTCGATGTCGTGCAGTACCAGTACCGCACGCGCCCGTGGCGGCAGTGTCGACAGCGCGCGCTCAAGATCGCGCTCGGTGCCGGCACAACGGTCATGCACCGCCAGTTCCTGCAGGCCTCCGTCGATATCATCGAGGCTGTCGTGGTCCTGCCCGGCAGCCCGGCCGCGCAACTCCATCAGCGCGGCGTTGACGCCCAGCCGATGCAGCCAGGTGGACAGGCTGCTCTCGAAACGGAACCCTGGCAGGGCTTTCCACGCCTGCAGGAAAGCCTCCTGCAGCGCATCCTCGGCACGTGCCTGCTGCCCGCCACACAACCGCCACAGGACAGCGAATACACGCGGCGCGTGACGCCGGTACAGCAGTTCGTAGGCAGCGGTGTCGCCCGCGGCCGCCGCCCGCACCAGGGCGGGTTCGTCGACGGCGTCATTGGCGGCAGGCGGCGCGGGCATGGTGGTGTCGAGCATATCGCTTGGATGCGGCGACCCGGGAAAAGGTTTAGAGCCGGTCGATGATCGATGGCATGCAACCTTTTGGATGGCGGCTGCATCCATGGAAGGTCCTTCGCGAAATTGCCGTCCGGGAGTCCTGCCATGTCCAGCCCATCCTGCGCCGCCCTGCTGGTGATCGCTGCCTGCGTCCTGCTGCAGGCGCTGGGCCTGTCACTGCAGCTGCGCCCCGACAACGGCCGCGCCTGCCTGCAGCAGCACCGCCAGGAGCTGGTGTGCCTGGCCTGGACCCCGGCGGTCGAATCCCCCGCACGCGCCGGGTAACATCGGGGGCCGTTATTGCCACCTGTCGTCACCCCCATGATGTTGTCGCTGAAGGATCACCTGCCGGCCTGGACCTATCCTTGGCTCCACGACGCCGGAATCGCCGCGAAGATCCTGCTCACCCTGCTGGCCGCGTGGCTGCTGCGGGTGCTGGCACGGCGCTTGATCCGCCGCTTCGCCGAGCACTACACACTGCCGCCGGAGATGGCGATGGGCGCACGCCGGATCAGCAGTTTCGTGGTCTATTTCAGCGCAGTGCTGTATATCCTCAGCCTGCTCGGCGCATCGCCGTCGGTACTGTGGACCGCATTCACCGGCTTCGCGGCCGTGGGCGCAGTGGCCTTCTTCGCGGCGTGGAGCGTGCTGTCCAACATCTTCTGCACGCTGCTGATCTTCACCACCCGCCCGTTCCGCCTGCACGACTACATCGAGGTGCTGGAGAACGGCGAGAAGCCGGGCCTGAAGGGCCGGGTGATCGACGTCAACCTGATCTACACCACCCTGCAGGAGACCGGCGACGGCCACGAGGGCACGGTGCTGCAGCTGCCGAACAACCTGTTTTTCCAGCGCACGGTGCGCCGCTGGCGCGACCCGGCACAGGCACCGGGCGGCATCCAGGGCGACGGCTGAGGGTGGAGTTTTCGGCAGGGCTGCGCCCTGCACCTGCAGAGGCCGAAGCCGAAGCAAGATCAAGAGCGGCATTCCGTGGGATGGCGGGGCGGTGTGGGTGGTCCGGACACGCCGTAAACCCATCCATGGGGGCTCGATGGCGCCATCCATGGCGCCAAC
>NZ_JAWJTI010000052.1:0-19341 GCF_032911525.1 Stenotrophomonas veracruzanensis | reverse complement strand
AGGACCGTTGGCGCCATGGATGGCGCCATCGAGCCCCCATGGATGGGTTCACGGCCTGTCCTGCCTGCCCACACCGCCCCGCCATCCCACGGAATGCCCGCTTCTGCCGTTGCTGTTGCTTCGGCTTCTGGCAGGTGCAGGGCTGCAAGCCCTGCCGAAAAAACCCTTACCGCACTTGCTCCTGCTTGCGCACGATCGCCATCGCGATCTCCAGCGACTGCTCGTAATTCAACCGCGGGTCCACTGTTGAACGATACGCGCGCTCCAGGTCACGCTCGGTCAGTTCGCGCGCGCCACCGGTGCACTCGGTCACGTCTTCGCCGGTCAGCTCCAGATGCACACCGCCCAGGCGCGTGCCTGCGGCCGCATGCAGATCGAACGACATCTCCACTTCGCCACGCACATTGTCGAAGCGCCGCGTCTTGAAGCCATTGGCGGTGCTTTCGGTGTTGCCATGCATCGCATCGCACACCCACAGCACGCGGCGGCCATCACGCTTGACCGCATCCAGCAGCGGCGGCAGCTTCTCGGCGATCTGCGCGGCCCCCATGCGGTGGATGAAGCTCAGTCGGCCCGGCTCGTCATGCGGGTTGAGCACATCGATCAGGCGCAGCAGCTGGTCCGGCGTCACCGACGGGCCGACCTTGATCGCAATCGGGTTGCGCACGCCACGCAGGTATTCCACGTGCGCGCCATCAAGCGCGGCGGTGCGCATGCCGATCCACGGGTAATGCGTGCTCAGGTTCAACCAGCCCTGCTGGCGCGGCACCTGGCGGGTCAGCGCCTGCTCGTAGGGCAGCAGCAGCGCTTCGTGCGAGGTGTAGAAATCGATGCGGTTGAGATTGTGCACGCGGGCCCCGGCCAGGGTCTCCATGAAGTGCACCGCATCGCCGATCGACGCCACCATCTTCTGGTACTCGGCCGCCAGCGGCGAGTGGCTTACCCACTCCAGGTTCCAGTATTCGGGGTGGTGCAGGTCGGCGAAACCGCCGTCGATCAGCGCCCGCACGAAGTTCATCGTCATCGCCGAATGTGCGTGGGCCTGCAGCATCCGCTTCGGGTCCGGCAGACGCGCGGCTTCGGTAAACGCCGGGGCATTGATCACGTCACCGCGGTAGCTGGGCAGCGTCACGCCGTCACGGGTCTCGGTGTCGGCCGAACGCGGCTTGGCGTACTGGCCCGCGAAGCGGCCAACGCGGATCACCGGCTGGCGCAGGCCGTGCACCAGCACCAGGCTCATCTGCAGCAGCACCTTCAGGCGGTTGGAGATGGTGCCCGATTCGCAGTCGCTGAAGTTCTCGGCGCAGTCGCCGCCCTGCAGCAGGAAGCGCTTGCCTTCCTGAGCCTCGGCCAACTGCTGCTTCAGCGCCAGGATCTCCCACGAGGTGACCAGCGGCGGCAGCCGCTTCAGTTCGTGCAGGGCGGCGTCCAGCGCCACCGGGTCAGGGTAGGTCGGCATCTGCAGCGCGGTCTTGCCGCGCCAGCTCTCCGGCGACCAGGCAGCGCCAGCAGCGGTCGCGGCGGGATCGAGAACGGGCGGAACGGCGGACAGGCTCATTGCAGACTTCCGGGGAGGGGGGCGGTCATGGTCGCAGAGCCAGCCGCTGGCGCAAAGGGCTGGGCGCACTCTGCACATGACTGAACGCCGGGGAAAGGGCATCGCGATCGGCCAGAAACCGCATGCCCACGGTCGCCCGCACAGGCGCATGATTCGCCACGAACTGTTACGACATAACAATCACCCCACCGGCCCCTTCCACAGCCTATCTGCCATGAAGCCCTCGCCCCTCGCTACCGGCATTACCTTCGCCCTGTCCCTGGCCAGTCTGCCTTCCTTCGCTGTGGCCGCAGATGCCGCCGCTCCCGTGAAGGACCTCGACACGGTCACCGTCAGCGCCCAGCTCGACCAGGCCCGCAATGCGCTGTCGCCGGACATCGGCAGCAGCCAGTACCAGATCACCGCCGAGGACATCCAGAAACAGCCGCTGGGTGCCTCCGCGCCGCTCAGCCAGGTGCTGCTGCAGGCGCCCGGCGTGGTCCAGGATTCCTACGGCGGCGTGCACGTGCGCGGCGACCACGCCAACCTGCAGTACCGCATCAACGGTGTGCTGCTGCCGGAGTCGATCTCCGGCTTCGGCCAGACTCTGGATGCGCGCACGATCAAGAGCATCCGGCTGATGGACGGCGCGTTGCCGGCCCAGTTCGGCGAGCGCACCGCCGCGGTGGTCGACATCACCACCCGCAGTGGCGCCGAGCTCGGCAATGGCGGCAGCGTCGGCATTACCACCGGCTCGTTTGGCAAGGTCAATCCGAATGCCTCCTGGTGGGGCTCACAGGGGCGCTGGAGCTGGTTCCTGACTGGCAACTACGACCAGAACGAGGTCGGCCTGGAGAACCCGACCCGCTCACGCAAGCCGCTGCACGACGACACCCACCAGGGCAAGGCGTTCGCCGACCTGACCTACCTGGTCAACGACACCACCCGCCTGAGCGTGTTCGCCGGCTTCGCCAACAACCGCTTCCAGATTCCGGTCAACCCCGGCCAGACGCCGCAGTTCGGCTACCTGGACACCACCACCTTTGATTCCAGCCAGCTGGATGAGACCCAGCGCGAAACCACCCGCTTCGGCATGCTGGTGCTGCAGGGCACACTGGGCGGCACTGCCTACCAGGTCTCGGCCGGGCAACGTTACAGCGATGTCGGCTTCAATCCCGACGTGGTCGGCGATCTGGTGTTCAGTGGCGTCGCCTCGCAGGTCCAGCGCAGCAACCGCGCCAACACCCTGCAGGCCGACTTTTCCACGCCGTTGGGCAACGACCATACGTTGCGCTATGGCCTGTACGGCAACTACGAGAACGCGCGGGCCAGCAACAACAGCTGGGTGTTCCCGGTCGATGACGCCGGCCAGCAGTCCAGCACCACGCCGTTGCTGATCCCGGATCGCAGCGCGTTCCACGCCAGCACGGTGGCGCTGTATGTGCAGGACGAATGGAAGATCGGCGACGACTGGACGGTGAACTATGGTCTGCGTGGTGACCGCTACAAGGCCTTCGGTCGCACCGAGGGTCAGCTGAGCCCGCGTCTGGGCGTGGTCTGGAATGCCAGCGACAGCACCACCGTGCATGCCGGCTATTCACGCTACTTCACGCCACCAGCCAGCGAGCTGATCGCCAGCAGCGACATCGCGCTATACGACGGCACCACCAACCAGCAGCCCAGCGGTGGCAACAACACGCCGCTGGCCGAGCGCAGCGACTACTACGACATCGGCGTCTCGCAGCAGCTGGGCGAGCACCTGACCCTGGGCGTGGATGCGTATGACCGCCGTGTTGCGCGCCTGCAGGATGAAGGCCAGTTCGGCGCCGCCTACATCTACTCGACGTTCAACTATCGCCGTGGCCATATCCGCGGCCTGGAGTTCAGTGCCGACTACAGCAACGGTCTGTTCAGCGCCTACTTCAACGCCGCGTACAACAAGGCCATCGGCACCCAGGTGATCACCAGCCAGTACAACCTCGATCCGGACGCGCTGGCCTATGTGGCCGACCACTGGATCCATCTTGACCACGACCAGAAGCTGACCTCGTCAGGTGGCCTCAGCTACGCCTTCGCCGGGCACAACCGAATCGGTGCCAACTACGTGTTCGGCAGCGGCCTGCGTTCGGACATCGAGGGCGTGCCAAATGGTGGCGAGCTGCCGTCGTACCTGCAGGTAAACCTCAGCGCCGGGCACGACTTCAATGCCGACAGCGGCCATCCGTTGCACGTGCAGCTGGCCGTGATCAACGCACTGGATCGCAGCTACCAGCTGCGCGATGGCGGCGGTGTCGGCGTGTTCGCCCCGCAGTGGGGACCTCGCCGCGGTGCTTACCTGAGCGTGCAGCAGGATTTCTGAGGTAGTGCCGGCCGCTGGCCGGCATTCCCACGGTGTGCCGGCCCCCCCCCCCCCCCCCCCCCCCCACTACCCTGCTTCAGCGCTTGACCTTGCGCAGCGACACCACCAGCGCCCACAACGCCAGCAGCACGAACCACACGCCAGACCACATCGGCATGGTCAGGCCCAGGAAGGTCCAGTCGATGTTGCCGCAGTTGCCGGTACCGGTCAGCACGGTGCGGAACACCTCCAGCGGCCCCATGGTCTCGCTCAGGAACGCCAGCGGCGGGCCACAGGTGGACCCCATTTCCGGCGGAAGCATCTGCACGTAGACGTGGCGCGCGGCGATGCCGACACCCACTGCGGCGGCAATGAAGGCCAGCACGCCATAGGTCGCGCGTCCCGGGCGGTTGGAAGGCCCGTGCAGCGCACCGATCAGGAACAGCAGGCCGAGCGCGGCGAAGGCCAGGCGCTGGAAGATGCACAGCGGACACGGCTCCAGGCCCATCTTCAACTGCAGGAAGATCGCGTAGCCAAGCAGGCCCGCGCAGATCAGGAAGCCCAGGAAGAACTGGGCGCGGAAGGGCCAGCGCAGTGGATTCATCGTCAACGCTCGAATGGATCAGGCGCCAAGCGTAACCGAGAGTGCGTGCCATTCGAACCGCCACAGGTGACGCCTGTCGGAACGATGCGGGTCGAATCCGCTCCAGGAACGCAAAAGCCCGGCAGAGGCCGGGCTTTCGCTCTGTCGCGTTGGAGCGGTCCGATTACTCGGCCACTTCCTCGGCCACGACCGGACGGTCAACCAGCTCGACGTAGGCCATCGGCGCGTTGTCGCCGGCGCGGAAGCCGCACTTCAGCAGACGCAGGTAGCCGCCCGGACGGTTCGCGTAGCGCGGGCCCAGGATGGTGAACAGGTTGCCCACGGCTTCGTTGTCGCGCAGGCGGGCGAAGGCCAGACGGCGGTTGGCGACGGAGTCGACCTTGGCCAGGGTGATCAGCGGCTCGGCAACGCGGCGCAGTTCCTTGGCCTTCGGCAGGGTGGTCTTGATCAGCTCGTGCTTGAACAGCGAGGCGGCCATGTTCTTGAACATCGCTTCGCGGTGGGCGCTGGTACGGCTGAACTTACGGCCAGACTTCTGGTGACGCATGGTGATATTCCTTGGTTAATGATGAGACTGTGCGGATCGTTGTCGCCTTCCTGGCGTTGCTGCGCGGACTGCGGATGGTCCTGGCCGCCCGTCCTGGACGACCTGCCGCGCGAACCTTCGTTCGTCGTGGCATGTTGTGTTGCGTTGAAGGCCCCACCGCGAACGGTGGAGCCTTCAGGCATTACCGATATCAGCCCAGCATGCCGTGGCTGGCGACACCGGCCGGCGGCCAGTTCTCCAGCTTCATGCCGAGGGACAGGCCGCGCTGAGCCAGCACTTCCTTGATCTCGGTGAGCGACTTCTTGCCCAGGTTCGGGGTCTTCAGCAGCTCCACTTCGGTCTTCTGGATCAGATCGCCGATGTAGTAGATGCTTTCAGCCTTCAGGCAGTTGGCCGAACGCACGGTCAGCTCCAGATCGTCGATCGGGCGCAGCAGCACCGGATCCACGCCGTTGTTGGCCGGCTTGGCCGCACCGCGGTCGCGGTGGGTGAAGTCACCGAACACCGACAGCTGGTCGCTGAGGATGTCGGCGGCGGTGCGCACGGCTTCCTCGGCATCGATGGTGCCGTTGGTCTCGATATCGATGACCAGCTTGTCCAGGTCGGTACGCTGTTCGACGCGGGCCGCTTCCACGGCATAGGCGACGCGGCGGACCGGCGAGAACGAGGCATCCAGGACCAGGCGGCCGATGGCACGGGTTTCTTCGTCCGGACGACGACGCGCGGCAGCCGGCTGGTAGCCGAAACCACGTTCGATCTTCAGACGCATGTTGATCGCCGTATCCTTGGTCAGGTGGCAGATCACATGGTCGCCGTTCAGGATCTCCACATTGTGGTCGACCTTGATATCGGCAGCGGTGACAACGCCCGGGCCCTGCTTGGACAGGGACAGGGTGGCGCTGTCGCCGGAGTGCATACGGATGGCCACGTCCTTCAGGTTCAGCAGGACTTCGAGCACGTCCTCCTGCAGACCTTCGACCGTGGTGTACTCATGCAACACGCCGTCGATTTCGACTTCCGTGATGGCGAAGCCCGGGATGGACGACAGCAGCACGCGACGCAGGGCATTACCCAGCGTATGCCCGTAACCCCGCTCCAAAGGTTCGATAACGACCTTTGCACGGGTGTCGGTAAGGCGTTCGATCTGCGGACCGCGAGGACGCAGAACCTGGTTGGCGGTAACCGTCATGTTGCGGGTTCTCCTAGTGAACCCCCGGCCGTCGCCGGGGGCTCTCCAATGTGAATTACTTCGAATACAGCTCGACGATCAGCGCTTCGTTGATGTCCGCAGGCAGATCCGAACGATCCGGAACAGCCTTGAAGATGCCGGTGAACTTGCCGGAATCCACTTCAACCCACGACGGGCTCAGGTCATGCTGGGCGGCGACGGTCAGGGCTTCCTGGACGCGCAGCTGCTTGGCAGCCTTTTCAGACAGGGCGATGGCGTCGCCAGCCTTGACCTGGTACGAAGCCAGGTTGACCGACTTGCCATTCACGGTGACGCCGCGGTGCGACACCAGCTGACGGGCAGCCGGACGGGTCACGGCGAAGCCCATGCGGTAGACGACGTTGTCCAGGCGGGTTTCCAGCAGCTGCAGCAGGTTCTCGCCGGTGTTGCCCTTCTTGGTCGAGGCCTTCTTGTAGTAGTTGCGGAACTGACGCTCCAGCAGGCCGTAGATACGCTTGACCTTCTGCTTTTCACGCAGCTGGGTGGCGTAGTCGGACAGCTTGCCCTTGCGGGCAGTGGCGCCGTGCTGGCCGGGCTTCTGCTCCAGCTTGCACTTCGAGTCCAGCGCACGCGCCGGGCTCTTCAGGGACAGGTCGGCGCCTTCGCGACGGGCGAGCTTACAGGTAGGACCGATATAACGAGCCATTTCTTATCGCTCCCTTTAGACGCGACGCTTCTTCGGCGGACGGCACCCGTTGTGCGGGATAGGCGTCACGTCGATGATGTTGGTGATCTTGTAGCCGACGTTGTTCAACGAACGCACGGCCGACTCACGGCCCGGACCCGGGCCCTTGATGCGGACTTCCAGCGACTTCACGCCGTAGTCCAGCGCAGCACGACCGGCCTTTTCAGCAGCCACCTGGGCAGCGAACGGGGTCGACTTGCGCGAACCGCGGAAGCCAGCGCCACCGGAGGTTGCCCACGACAGAGCGTTGCCCTGGCGGTCGGTGATGGTGACGATGGTGTTGTTGAACGAAGCGTGGACGTGGGCAACGCCGTCAGTGACGACGCGCTTGATCTTCTTCTTGGTCTTAGCAGCGGGCTTAGCCATTTCTCAGTCCCTTACTTCTTGATCGCCTTGCGCGGACCCTTGCGGGTGCGGGCGTTGGTACGGGTGCGCTGGCCACGCAGCGGGAGGCCACGACGGTGACGCAGGCCGCGGTAGCAGCCCAGGTCCATCAGGCGCTTGATCGCGATGCCGATCTCACGGCGCAGATCGCCTTCCACGATGTACTTGCCGACTTCGGCGCGCAGGCGCTCGATTTCCGGCTCCGACAGATCGCGGATCTTGGTGGTCGAAGCAACGCCTGCGACTTCGCAGACCTTCTTCGAACGGGTACGGCCGATGCCGTAAATGCTTTGCAACCCGACCCAGACGTGCTTCTGGGCTGGCAGGTTGACGCCTGCAATACGCGCCATGACGCGGTTCTCCAGCTGAGTGATGGCCGACAGCGCGCCTCGGGCACGCCAATCCGGCAGGATGGATCAAAAAAGTGAACTAGCGATACTAACAAGGTTCCGGTTTACATGGAAGCCCGTGAAACCATTGGTTTCATGGACCCGGCCTGGGGAGTGTGCCCAGGCTCCGGCGCCGGATGGGGTTGGACCTGGGGTTTCCCCCGGGGCCGCCCGCGCTACTCCAGCGCGGGACCACCTCATCACACCCCCACCCGGAACCGCTGCGGGGGCCGCCCTTCGTTTGTGTGGCCGGAGTCCGCGAAGCGGAGGGACCATCACGTCAGGAAGACGAAAGTATAACAGGCCAATCAGCCGCGGGCAAAACCGCCGCGGTTGCCGCCCTTCAGGTTGGCCTTCTTCAGCAGGCTCTCGTACTGGTGGGACATCAGGTGCGCCTGCACCTGGGCGATGAAGTCCATCACCACCACCACCACGATCAGCAGCGAAGTACCGCCGAAGTAGAACGAGGCGTTCAGCTGCGTGCGCATCAGTTCCGGCAGCAGGCAGACGATCACCAGGTAGGCCGAGCCGGCCGCGGTCAGGCGGGTCAGCACGCCGTCGATGTAGTCGGCGGTGGCCTTGCCCGGACGGATGCCCGGAATCAGCGCGCCCGACTTCTTCAGGTTGTCGGCGGTTTCCTGCGAGTTGAACACCAGCGCGGTATAGAAGAACGCGAAACCGGTGATCAGCGCAGCGAACACGATCATGTGCAGCGGCTCGCCCGGGCCCAGGGCATTGGCGACCTTCTGCAGGATCTGGCCCATGCTGCTCTGGTTGGCGGCCTGGCCGGACCACATGGCCAGGGTGGCCGGGAAGGCCAGCAGGCTCGAGGCGAAGATCGCCGGGATGACGCCGGCCATGTTGAGCTTCAGCGGCAGGAACGAGGTCTGGTTCATGTACGCGTTGCGACCGCCCTGGCGGCGCGCGTAATTGACCGTGATCCGGCGCTGGCCACGCTCGACGAACACCACGAAGAAGGTGAAGGCGAGCACGACGATGGCGATCAGCAGCAGCTGGATGAACTGGATGTTGCCGTCGCGGTAGGCGTCGAAGGTGTGGATGACCGCACCCGGCAGGCCAGCGACGATACCGGCGAAGATGATCAGCGACACACCGTTGCCGATGCCGCGCTCGGTGACCTGCTCACCGACCCACATCAGGAACATGGTGCCGGCGGTCAGCGCGACCACGGCGGTGAGCACGAAGCCCATGCCCGGTGCGTACACGACCGGAGCGCCCGACGGCGAGACCTGGCCCTGCAGGGCCAGCGCGATCGAACCGCCCTGCACCACTGCCAGCAGCACGGCGCCGATGCGCGAATACTGGGTGATCTTGCGGCGGCCGGACTCACCTTCCTTCTGCATCGCCTTCAGGGCGGGGAAGATGTGCACGGCCAGCTGCATCACGATCGATGCCGAGATGTACGGCATCACGTTCAGCGCGAAGATGCTGAAACGGTGCAGGGCGCCGCCCGAGAACATGTTGAACATGTCCACGATGCCGCCGCCCTGCTGTTGCATCATGGCAAGCATGGCATCGGGATTGACGCCCGGCACCGGCACGTAGCAGCCAATGCGATAGACGATCAAAGCCCCGACGACGAACAGCAAACGTTGGCGAAGTTCAGTGAACTTGCCCATTCCGCCCGCGAGGTTACCGATGCCAGCTTGCGCCATGATTTTCTTACTCCGTTACGCTGCCGCCGGCAGCTTCGATCGCGGCCTTGGCACCAGCCGTGGCAGCGATACCCTTCAGGGTGAACGCCTTGGTCACTTCGCCCTTGACGACGACCTTGGCCTTCTTTGCAGTGCTCGGGACCAGCTTCGCAGCACGCAGAGCGGCGAAGTCGATCTCACCGGCCGGCAGCTTGTCCAGCGCGTACAGCAGCACTTCAGCGGTGTCCTTGGCGATCGGCGAACGGAAGCCGATCTTCGGCAGACGACGCTGCATGGGGGTCTGGCCGCCTTCGAAGCCAGCCTTGATCTTGCCGCCACCCTTACGGGCGAACGAACCCTTGTGGCCACGGCCGGCAGTCTTGCCCAGGCCCGAGCCGATACCGCGACCGACGCGGGTGCGCTCGGTACGGGCGCCCGGTGCCGGGCTCAGTTCATTGAGACGCAGAGTCATGATCGATTACTCCTCAACCTTGACGAGGTAGTGAACAGTGTTGATCAGACCGCGAACCTGCGGGCTGTCCTTCAGTTCACGCACATCGTTGAGCTTGTTCAGGCCCAGGGCACGCACCGACAGGCGGTGACGCGACTGAGCACCACGCAGGCCGCGCACCAGGCGCACCTTCACAGTCTTGTTGGACTCATTAGCCATGGTTGAGTTCCTCCACCTTCTTGCCACGCTTGGCCGCGATGCGAGCCGGCGACTGCGCAGCAGACAGGCCCTTCACGGTGGCACGCACCAGGTTGATCGGGTTGCGCGAACCGGTGGCCTTGGCCAGCACGTTCTTCACGCCAACGGCTTCCAGCACGGCGCGCATGGCACCGCCGGCGATGACGCCGGTACCTTCCGAAGCCGGCTGCATGAACACGCGGGCTGCGCCGTGACCATCCTTGATGGTGTGCCACAGGGTGCCGTTGTTCAGGTCAACGCTGACCAGGTTCTTGCGGGCCTGTTCCATCGACTTCTGGATGGCGACCGGCACTTCGCGGGCCTTGCCATAGCCGAAACCGACCTTGCCTTCGCCGTCGCCGACCACGGTCAGGGCGGTGAAGGTGAACTGGCGGCCACCCTTGACGGTCTTGCTGACGCGGTTGACCGCGACCAGCTTTTCGATCATGCCGTCGTCGACTTTCTCTTCGCGGTTACGGTCGCGATCGCGACCCCGCTGCTGACGCTCTTCTGCCATTTTGATTCCTTGGTAGTTTGGGTATGTACGGCTCGGGGCCGCTTATGGTTGTGGAATGTCACGTCGTTCCGGTGGGCCACTGCAGAAGAATGGCGCCGTCCAGCCTCACTCAGGCTGGCGAGCAGGCGGGCAGGAGACCACAGGTCCCCTGCCCTTATCCCTTAGAACTGCAGGCCGGCTTCGCGGGCGGCTTCTGCCAGGGCCTTGATGCGGCCGTGGTAGCGGTAGCCCGAACGATCGAAGGCAACCTTCTCGACGCCGGCGGCCTTGGCGCGCTCAGCGACGATACGGCCGACCTTGGCGGCGGCATCGGCGTTCTTGCCGTTCTTCAGACCTTCCATGACGTCGGTCTGGGTGGTGTTGGCAGCAGCCAGCACCTTGGAACCGTCGGCGGTGAAGACCTGGGCGTACAGGTGCTGGCCGGTGCGCAGCACCGACAGGCGGGCGACGCCGAGCTCACGGATGTGGGCGCGGGTCGACTTGGCGCGACGCAGGCGGGCGATGTTCTTGTTCATTTTGATTGTTCCTTGAAAGCTGAAGGATGGGCTTTTCCCTGAGGAGTCCGCACATGGATGTGCGGGCTCTTGCGAGGGACTCGCACTTACGCCTTCTTGGCTTCCTTACGGATGATGACTTCGTCGGAGTACTTCACGCCCTTGCCCTTGTACGGCTCCGGCTTGCGGAACGCACGGATCTTGGCGGCAACTTCACCGACGACCTGCTTGTCAGCGCCCTGGACCAGGATCTCGGTCTGGGTCGGGGTGGTGATGGTGATGCCTTCCGGCGCCACGAACACGACCGGGTGCGAGAAACCGAGCGACAGGCTCAGGTCCTTGCCCTGCATGGCAGCACGGTAACCCACGCCGACCAGCTCCAGCTTGCGCTCGAAGCCTTCGGACACGCCCTTGACCATGTTGGCCAGGATCGCACGCACGGTACCGGTCAGCGCGACCAGGTCGGCGTTCTCGGTGCTCAGGGTGGCAACGCCGCTATCGACGTTGATGGCAATACCGGCCGGCTTCGGCAGCGACAGGGTGCCCTTCGGGCCCTTGACGGTGACGCTTTCCGGCTGGACGTTCAGTTCGACCTTACCCAGGGTGACGGGCTTCTTGGCTACGCGGGACATAGTTCTACTCCTTTCGCCTTAGGCCACGAAGCACAGGACTTCGCCGCCGACGCCCAGCTGGCGCGCCTGCGCATCAGTCATGATGCCCTTGGAGGTGGAAATGATGGAGATACCCAGGCCATTCATGACCTTCGGCAGCTCGCTCTTGCCGCGGTACTGGCGCAGGCCCGAACGCGAGAAGCGCTTCAGGGTCGCGATGACCGGCTTGCCTTCGAAATACTTCAGCACGATTTCCAGCTCGGACTTGTTGTTTTCCAGCTGGGTCACGCGCAGGTCGGTGATGTAACCCTCGTCCTTCAGGACCTGGGCGATCGCAACCTTGATCTTGGACGACGGGGCTTTCACCGTCTGCTTGCCAACCGCAGCCGCATTCTTGATGCGGACCAGCAGGTCGGCGATGGGATCAGTCATGCTCATATGAGTACCTTTGAGTGCACCGATATCCGCTTTCGCGAAAATCTGTTGTCTCCTGGAAACGGGCCAGGTCCCTTGATGCAGCGGGCCAGAGGCCCACTCCTACAACCCCGTTTGCGCAGGGCAAGACGCGGGAGTATACGCCAAAAGAGCCCGGCTTGCGCCGGGCTCCCTGGTTTTTTTGCAGCGGGGAAGCTGAACGCCTCCCCTGCCCGGTTCAGGAACCCCCGAAGGGGCACCTGATCGCAGGACCGGCTGGGATTACCAGCTGGCCTTGCGCAGACCCGGGACGTCGCCACGCATTGTGGCTTCGCGCAGCTTGTTACGGCCCAGGCCGAACTTGCTGTAGACGCCACGCGGACGACCCGACAGCTCGCAACGGTTGCGCTGGCGGCTCGGCGACGAATCGCGCGGCAGCTTGGCCAGCTTGGTTGCGGCGTCGATCTTCTCTTCGTAGGTCGCGTCCACGGAGGACACGATCTTCTTCAGAGCTGCACGCTTCTCAGCGTACTTCTTTGCCAGCTTTTCCCGCTTGATGTCGCGGTTGACCATGGAGGTCTTTGCCATTTCGGTTTCCTCGACAGATCAGTTACGGAACGGGAACTTGAACGCTGCCAGCAGCGCCTTCGCTTCCGCGTCGGTCTTCGCAGTGGTGGTGATGGCGATATCCATACCGCGGATCGCGTCGACGGCGTCGAAGTCGATTTCCGGGAAGATGATCTGTTCCTTCACACCCATGTTGAAGTTGCCGCGACCGTCGAAGGAACGACCGGATACACCACGGAAGTCGCGCACGCGCGGCAGCGAGATGTTGATCAGGCGATCCAGGAACTCGTACATCTTGTGGCGACGCAGCGTGGTCTTGCAGCCGATCGGCCAACCATCACGGATCTTGAACGACGCAACCGACACACGCGACTTGGTGACAACCGGCTTCTGGCCGGAAATCTTGGTCATGTCGCCGACGGCGTTTTCCAGGATCTTCTTGTTGGTGGCCGCTTCGCCGACACCCATGTTCAGGGTGACCTTGACCAGCTTCGGCACTTCCATCGGATTGGTGTAGCCGAACTGCTTCATCAGCGCCGGCACCACTTCGTCCTTGTAGAACTTTTCGAGACGGGAACTCATCTTCTCATTCCTCAGGCGTCGAGCGCCTCACCGCTGGAGCGGAACACACGCAGTTTGCGTCCATCCTCCAGCACCTTGAAGCCAACGCGTTCGCCCTTGCCCGAAGCCGGGTTCAGAACATTCACGTTGGAGATATGGATCGAAGCTTCGCGCTCGACCACGCCGCCGGCAACACCTGCCTGCGGGTTCGGCTTGGTGTGGCGCTTGACGATGTTCACGTTGGCGACGACCACACGGTCGCCGTCGACGCGGACGACTTCGCCCTGCTTGCCCTTGTCCTTGCCAGCGTTGACGACAACCTGGTCGCCCTTCTTGATACGGTTAGCCATGATTATCTCCTGTCGCTCACAGCACTTCGGGAGCGAGCGAGACGATCTTCATGAACTTCTCCGAACGAAGTTCACGGGTCACCGGCCCGAAGATACGGGTACCGATCGGCTCCTGCTTGTTGTTCAGCAGGACGGCAGCGTTGCCGTCGAAGCGGATCAGCGAACCGTCGGCGCGACGCACACCCTTGCGGGTACGCACCACGACGGCGTCATACACTTCACCCTTCTTGACCTTGCCGCGCGGAATCGCATCCTTCACGGTGACCTTGATGATGTCGCCGATGCCGGCGTAACGGCGCTTGGAACCACCCAGCACCTTGAAGCACATCACCTGCTTGGCACCCGAATTGTCCGCGACGTCAAGGTAGCTCTGCATCTGGATCATGATTCAGACTCCTTATTCAGCCGCACGCGTGATGACTTCCACCACGCGCCAGTTCTTGGTCTTGGACATCGGAGCAATCTCGGTCACGCGGACGACATCGCCTTCCTTGCAGGCGTTGTCGGCATCGTGGGCGTGCAGCTTCGTCGAGCGCTTGATGTACTTGCCGTACAGTGCGTGCTTGACCTGACGCTCAACCAGGACGGTAACCGTCTTGTCCATCTTGTTGCTGACGACACGGCCTTCGACCGTGCGCAGCGTCTTCTTTTCAGTATTGTCGCTCATAGCGGCCATCCTTACTTCGTGCTGCCGAGCAGGGTCTTGACGCGAGCAATCTCGCGACGGACCCGGCGAATGTCGTGGGTCTTCGGCAGCTGGCCGGTGACCTGCTGCATACGGACAGAGAACTGTTCCTTACGCAGGTCGATCAGGTGGGCCTTGAGTTCGTCAGCCGACTTTTCACGGAGAGTTTTGATATCCATCAGCGCACCGTACGGGTCACGAAAGTGGTGGTGACCGAGAGCTTGGCGGCGGCCAGGCGGAACGCCTCGCGAGCCACTTCCTCGGAAACACCCTCGATTTCATAGATCATGCGGCCGGGCTGGATCTGGGCCACCCAGTATTCCACGTTACCCTTACCAGAACCCATTCGGACTTCGATGGGCTTCTTGGTGATGGGCTTGTCGGGGAACACGCGGATCCACATCTTGCCGCCGCGCTTGACGTAGCGGCTGATCGAGCGGCGAGCCGCTTCGATCTGACGCGCGGTCAGCTGACCGTGTGCGGTTGCCTTCAGGCCGTATTCGCCGAAGCTGACAGCGTTGGCGCTCCAGCTCAGGCCATCGTTACGGCCCTTGTGTACCTTGCGGTACTTGGTTCGCTTGGGTTGCAACATTGTCGTTACCTCGCTTCACGGGCCGGGCGCTGACGGTCACCACGGTCGCCGCGATCGTGACGATCGTTGCGCGACGGGGTGTCGTCCTGCTTTTCCTGGCCAACCTGGGAGAAATCGAAGACCTCGCCCTTGTAGATCCAGACCTTGATGCCGATGATGCCGTAGGTCGTCTTGGCTTCAGCGAAGCCATAGTCGATGTCGGCACGCAGGGTGTGCAGCGGCACGCGGCCTTCGCGGTACCACTCCGAACGGGCGATTTCTGCACCGTTGAGGCGGCCACCCACGTTGACCTTGATGCCCAGGGCACCCAGGCGCATCGCGTTGCCGACCGAGCGCTTCATTGCACGGCGGAACATGATGCGACGCTCCAGCTGCTGGGCGATCGACTCGGCAACGAGCTGCGCGTCCAGTTCCGGCTTGCGCACTTCGGTGACGTTGATGTGCGCCGGGACGCCCATCATCTCGCTCACTTCCTTGCGCAGCTTCTCGATGTCCTCACCGCGCTTGCCGATCACCACGCCCGGACGGGCGGTGTGGATCGTCACGCGAGCGGTCTTGGCCGGACGCTCGATCAGGATCTTGCTGATGCCGGCCTGAGCCAGCTTCTTGCGCAGCATTTCGCGCACTTTCAGGTCGGCTGCCAGGTAACCAGCGAACTCGGCCTTGTTGGCGTACCACTTGGAGTTCCAGTCCTTGGAAATGCCGAGGCGGATACCAATCGGATGAACTTTATGACCCATGGTCTTTTCCTTATCCGCTTACTTGGCGGCGCCCACAACCACAGTGATGTGGCTGGTGCGCTTGAGGATGCGGGTACCGCGGCCTTTCGCCCGCGCCATGAAACGCTTCAGGGTCGGACCTTCATCAACCATGATGGTCTGAACCTTCAGCTCGTCGACGTCGGCGCCCTGGTTGTTCTCGGCATTTGCAATAGCCGACTCCACCACCTTCTTGATCAGGTGGGCAGCCTTCTTGTCCGAGAACTTCAGCAGGTTGACCGCACGCTCGGCCGGCAGACCGCGCACCTGGTCAGCGACCAGACGAGCCTTCTGCGGGGAGATGCGCGCAGTGCGCAGGATGGCTTTCGCTTCCATTGTCATCTCTCCTTACTTGCCCGACTTCTTGTCACCACCGTGACCCTTGAAGGTCCGGGTGATGGCAAATTCGCCGAGCTTGTGTCCGACCATGTTCTCGTTGACGAGAACCGGGATGTGGTTCTTGCCGTTATGCACGGCAATGGTGACGCCTACCATGTCAGGCAGGATCATCGAACGGCGCGACCAGGTCTTGATCGGCTTCTTGCTGCCCGCAGCGGCCTCCACCTTCTTGACGAGGTGGTGATCGACGAACGGGCCCTTCTTGAGTGAACGTGCCATGGTCGATTAGCCCCTACGATCGCGGACGATGAACTGCTGAGTGCGCTTGTTATGGCGCGTCTTGTAACCCTTGGTCGGGACACCCCACGGGGTGACCGGATGCGGGTTACCCTGGCCGGCCTTGGCCTCACCACCACCGTGCGGGTGGTCAACCGGGTTCATGGCAGCACCACGAACGGTCGGGCGGACGCCGCGCCAACGCTTGGCACCGGCCTTGCCCAGCTTTTCCAGGCTGTGCTCGTCGTTGCCGACTTCGCCGATGGTGGCGCAGCACTCGACCGGAACCTTGCGCATTTCACCCGAGCGCAGGCGCAGGGTGGCGTAGATGCCTTCGCGAGCCACCAGCTGCACGGCCGCACCGGCGGCGCGAGCGATCTGAGCGCCCTTGCCCGGCTTCAGTTCGATGCAGTGGATGGTGGTGCCGACCGGGATGTTGCGCAGCGGCAGGGTGTTGCCAGCCTTGATCGGGGCATCCGAACCAGCGATCACCTGATCACCAGCCTTCAGGCCCTTCGGGGCGATGATGTAGCGACGCTCACCGTCGACGTAGCACAGCAGAGCAATGTGCGCGGTGCGGTTCGGATCGTATTCGATGCGTTCCACGCGCGCCGGGATGCCCAGCTTGTTGCGCTTGAAGTCGATGATGCGGTAGTGCTGCTTGGCACCACCACCGACGTGACGCACGGTGATGCGGCCATGGTGGTTACGACCACCCGAGCGGCTCTGCGACTCGACCAGCGCAGCGTGCGGAGCACCCTTGTGCAGGTCGGGAGTGACCACGCGCACGGCCGAACGGCGGCCGGGGGAAGTGGGCTTGAATTTCATCAATGGCATGGGATGTACCTCAGGCCTTGGCCGTTACATCGATCGACTGGCCATCGGCCAGGCGAACGTACGCCTTGCGCCAATCGCCGCGGCGGCCAGCACGGTTACGGAAGGACTTGTTCTTGCCCTTGACGTTGACCACGTTGACGGCTTCGACCTTGACGTCGAACAGCTGCTCAACCGCGGCCTTTACATCGGCCTTGGTGGCTTCGTTCGAAACTTCGAAGACATACTGGTTGGAGAGTTCCTGCAGGCGCGCGGTCTTTTCGGAGACACGCGGGGCACGCAGCACGCTGAAGATTTTTTCGTTGCTGTTCATGCCAGCCACTCCTCGACCTTCTTGACCGCGTCAGCGGTGATGACGACCGTGTCGGCACCCACCAGCGAGACCGGATCCAGACCCTGGACGTCACGCACCTGCACGTACGGCAGATTGCGGGCGGACAGGTACAGGTGCTCGGACGCTTCTTCGGTGACGATCAGCGGGCGCTTGCCCACTTCCAGGCCGGCCAGCTTGGCGATCAGACCCTTCGTGTTGGTCACTTCGACGTCGAAGGACTCCACGATGGTCAGACGGCCCTGACGGTTCAGCTCGGACAGGATCGCGCACATGGCGGCACGGTACTGCTTACGATTGACCTTCTGCTCGAAGCTGCGCGGCTTGGCCGCGAAGGTGACACCGCCGCCGACGAAGATCGGAGCCGTCAGTGCGCCATGACGCGCGCCGCCGCCCTTCTGCTTCTTCGACTTCTTGGTGGTACCAGCCACTTCGGAGCGAGTCTTCTGTGCCTTGGTGCCGGCGCGACCGGCGTTGCGGTAGGCAACGACGACCTGGTGGACCAGATCTTCGCTGAAATCGCGACCGAACACGGCGTCGGAGACCGAGACCTTGTTGTTGCTACCCGTGATAACGAGTTCCATCGTCATCTCTCCTTATGCCTTGCTCGCCGGACGGACGATCACGTCGCCACCCGCCGCGCCCGGAACGGCGCCGCGAACGGCGATCAGACCGCGCTCGACGTCGACCTTGACCACTTCCAGGTTCTGGGTGCTCTGCTGCACTGCGCCCATGTGGCCCGACATCTTCTTGCCCGGGAAAACGCGACCCGGCGTCTGGCGCTGACCCAGCGAACCCGGCGCGCGATGCGACAGCGAGTTACCGTGGGTTGCATCGCCCATACGGAAGTTGTGGCGCTTGATGGTGCCCTGGAAGCCCTTACCCTTGGTGACACCCTGGACGTCGACGATCTGGCCGACTTCGAAGATGTCCGCCTTGACTTCGCCGCCAACGGCGAAATCGCCGAGCTGCGCGTCTTCAACGCGGAATTCCCACAGGCCACGACCCGCTTCCACCTTCGCCTTGGCGAAGTGGCCGGCTTCCGGCTTGTTGACCAGGGCAGCGCGACGCGCGCCGACGGTCACCTGCACGGCGCTGTAGCCGTCGGTTTCGACGGTCTTGATCTGCGCGATGCGGTTCGGGGTTGCTTCGATCAGGGTCACCGGGATGGAGCGGCCATCTTCAGTGAACACGCGGCTCATGCCAGCCTTGCGGCCCACGAAGCCCAACGAATACTTCTTCGTCATGGTCGTAGTCCTCAGGTCAGCTTGATCTGAACGTCGACGCCGGCAGCCAGTTCGAGCTTCATCAGCGCGTCCACGGTCTTGTCATTCGGGTCAACGATATCGAGCACGCGCTTGTGCGTGCGGGTCTCGTACTGGTCACGCGCGTCCTTGTCGACGTGCGGGGAGACGAGAACGGTGTAACGCTCGATCTTGGTCGGCAGCGGGATCGGGCCACGCACTTGCGCGCCGGTCCGCTTTGCCGTTTCAACGATCTCGCTGGCCGAACGGTCGATCAGACGATGATCGAACGCTTTCAGCCGGATCCGGATCTTTTGGTCCGCCATGGCGGTAGGTTCCTTCGTTAAAAGAGCGACAGACAAAGCCTCTGGGTTGCTTTGCCCCATGAAATTCCTGAATACGGGCGACCCACACTCCCGCGGGCCGCCAAGGTCACTCCATAGACCTCAAAAACGTAGGCAGACCAGTTACCCGGCCTGCCCAGACGTAGAAGCATAATGGCACGCAAGGCAGCTGTCAACAGTCGCCTGTTGACGCCGCCTGAATGGCATTGACCCTTCCTGGTCCGGGGAACACAAGGCACATCCTGTGCCTGCTTTCCCATTTGATACGCCCCGATGCCCTACCCAGGCAACATCGGGGCGCAGATACTACCAGATTACTCGATGATCTTCGAGACCACGCCGGCGCCGACGGTACGGCCACCTTCGCGG
>NZ_JAWJTI010000051.1:0-20546 GCF_032911525.1 Stenotrophomonas veracruzanensis | reverse complement strand
CCCCCCCCCCCCCCCCCGGCACTACCATCGTCGTGTCAGATGTCGCGGTACTGGATCTGCGAAGCCAGTACGCGCAGGCCATCGGCAGTGCTGGACAGGATGCGCTCTTCGCCGACACCTTTCTGCCGTTTCAGCTGGAAGCCCTGATCGGCAGGCAGCTGTGCGGCGATGGCGTCCATGCGTCGCAGGGCATCGGGGCCGCTGCAGTCGAAGTGGCCCCAATGTGCGCCATCGCGGTGGATCTGCAGTCGGTAATTCATCGCGGTGTCTCCGGTAGATCCTGCAGCCAATGGTCGAACATCGCGGTGGCGGCCGCAGCCAGCGGTGCGCCATAGCGACGTGCCTGCGCGCGCAGGTCGGTGGGATCGATGCCGGCCTGGGTCAGCTCCAGCGTGTGGCCGATCAGCCAGCGCTCGAACTGGCGGGCGTCCAGTTCCGGATGGCATTGCAGCGCCAGTGCGTGGTGGCCGATGGCGAACGCCTGGTGACGGCAGGCCGGCGTGCTGGCCAGGCGGCGTGCACCGGCCGGAAGTTCGAACGCCTCACCATGCCAATGCAGTACCGGAATGCCCTGCAGGCACTGCAGCGGTGAACGCTGGCCTTCATCGGTCAGCAGCAGTGGCGCAAAGCCGATTTCCTTGCCGCCACTGGGAGCAACGCTGGCACCGAGTGCTCGTGCCATCAACTGTGCACCCAGGCAGATGCCGAGAGTCGACCGCTGCTGCCGCAGGCGGCGCTGCAGCAGGGTGATGCTGTCGTTGACGAAGGGATAGATCTCTGTGTCATTGACGCTGATGGGGCCGCCCAGCACCACCAGCAGGTCAGCCGCTTCGGCCGGATCGAGTGCGTCTACACCAGCCTGCAGCACCTGCAGCTGCCAGCCCTGCGCCAGCAGCAACGGTTGCAGGGTGCCGAGGTCTTCGAAAGCCACATGTTGCAGGACGACCGCGTGCTTCATGCCGGGCCTCCACTGCTAGGCCAGTAGAAGCTGTCGGGGGTGGCACGTGCACCAAAGATGGCCTGGCCGACGCGGACCACGGTGGCACCTTCCTCGATGGCCACTTCGAAATCACCGGACATGCCCATCGACAACTGCGACAGGTCCAGGCCGGGCGGGGCGGTGCGTTGCAGCTGGTCGCGCAGTTCGCGCAGGCGCACAAAGCAGGCACGCACGCGCTCGACCTCGGGGGTGAAGATGGCCAGGGTCATCAGGCCGCGCACGTGCAGGCGATCAAAGGCCGGCAGCTGCTGCACGAAGGCCTCGACGGCAGCGGGTTCCAGACCGTACTTGCTGGGTTCGGCGGAGGTGTTGACCTGCACGAATACATCCAGGGTGCGGGCTTCCAGCTGCAGGCGCTGCTGCAGGGCCTCGGCTACGCGCAGGCTGTCCAAGGCCTGGAACTCGCTGGCAAAGCGCGCCACGTAGCGCGCCTTGTTGGTCTGCAGATGGCCGATCACCGACCAGTGCACGCCCAGGTCGGCCATCGTTTCGGCCTTGCGTTGTGCCTCCTGCACCTTGTTTTCGCCAAGTTCGTGGCAGCCTGCGGCCACCGCCATGCGGATGCGGGCTTCGTCGACGGTCTTGCTGACCGGCAGCAGGCGCACGCTGGCTGGATCCCGGCCGACGCGGGCGCAGGCATCGGCGATGCGTTGACGCACCGTGATCAGGTTGGCGGCGATCTGTTCAACGGACTGGGCGACGGGCCAGTCGGCAGCGGCAAGGGGCATGCGGGCACCTCCAATGCAGGGCGGCCAGGGTGGGATACACTGGCACAGGACAAGATATATTTTGGCATAGGACAAAATGAAAATCACCGGGCACAGTGCCGAGTCGATCTTCGACAGCATCCGTGATGGCATTGGCAACGGCCGCCTGCCGGCGGGCAGCGTGCTGCCGCCGGTGCGTGAACTGGCCGAGCAGCTGGGAGTGAACCGCAACACCGTGGCTGCGGCCTACAAGCGCCTGGATGCGGCGGGCCTGGCCAGCACGGCGGGTCGCCGCGGTACGGTGGTGCGTGGCCTGCCGCCGACGCTGGCGCGCGAGGGCAGTACGCCCGGGCTGGCCCTGCAGGACCTGGCCGGTGGCAACCCGGATCCGCGCCTGCTGCCGAACCTGCGCCTGGCTCCGGCCGCACCACGGCTGTATGGCGTGGGTACGGTCGACCCGAGGTTGCAGGCGCTGGCGCGCGCCTCGCTGGATGCGGACTGCCCGGAGGGCTATGCGCTGGAGCTGACCCATGGCGCGGTCGATGGCATCGAGCGCCTGTTGGCGGCATGGCTGCTGCCGGGTGATCGCATCGCGGTAGAGGATCCGTGCTTCCTCGGCAGCCTCAACGTGCTCAACGCCGTGGGCCACGCGCCATTGCCGGTGGCGGTGGATGCACATGGCATGCAGGTCGAATCGCTGCGGCAGGCGCTGGAGGCCGGTGCACGCGCGGTGCTGCTGACCCCGCGTGCGCACAACCCGACCGGGGCCAGCCTGGATGCGAAGCGGGCACGGGCGTTGCGCCAGTTGCTGGCGGCCTATCCGCAGGTGGCAGTGCTGGTCGACGATCACTACGCGCTGCTCTCGCAGCAGGCCTATCACTCGGTGCTGCCGCTGGATGGCCGGCGCTGGGCGCTGCTGCGCTCGTTGTCCAAACCTCTCGGCCCGGACCTGCGGCTGGCCTGGCTGGCCTGCGATGAAGAAACCGCGATGCGGTTGCGGCTGCGATTGGCATCCGGTATCGGCTGGGTCAGTCACCTGCTGCAGGACGCGGCAACCTCGGTGCTGGCGTCGTCAACGCAGCGGGCGAAGATCGCCTCGGCAGGTGAGCGTTACCAGCAGCGACTGCAGTCGCTGCAGGAGCTGCTGCGCGCGCGCGGCATGTCGACGCCGCAGCCGATGGAAGGATTGAACCTGTGGCTGCCGTTGCAAACCGACAGCCATCCGCAGGTGCTGGCACTGGCGTCGCGCGGATGGCATGTGCGGGCGGGTGAAGTCTTCGCGGTGACGGCGCCGGGGCATGGCCTGCGCATCACCTGCGCGGCACTGGGGGCAGCGCAGCTGCGGCAGCTGGCGGATGACCTGGCGGTGGTGTGCGGTGTGTAGCGCTGAGCCATGCTCGACTTTGCTTCGCTTTTGTAGAGCCGAGCCATGCTCGGCTGCCGGTCATGTAGAGTCGAGCCATGCTCGACTGCCGTGCGTGTAAAGGCTCTACAAAAGCAGATCAGGGCGCGGCATTGGCGCCGGGGCGCACGTAATAGGACTGGCCGCTGTCATCGACGAACATCAGCTCCGGCTTGCCCTGCCAGGAGGTGAGCATGGCGCCGGTGTTGTTCTGGTGCTTGACCATCAGGCTGGCGCCGCGATCCGGGTTGGCCACCACTTTGAACACTTCGGTGGTGCCGGTGGCATCGTCCAGAGTCAACAAGGCTTCGCCGCCGCGGTCGCTGGTGCCGTAACCGCCGCGTTCGGAACCATCGGGGCCGAGCAGGATCAGGCCTGACAGGGCGGTGGCACGCGGCCCTTGGGTGCGGCCCTGGCTGAGTGGATCGGGAACCGGTGCGCCGAGGATCACCCGGGGCTGGCCGCTTGCATCGTGGATGACCAGCCCGCGTGCTTCGATGATGCGCTGTGGCGATTGGCTGCGATGCAGGCTCCAGGCGGTCCAGCCGGAAACCAGCAGGGCGAGGGTGGAGACCACCAGCGTGGTCAGCAGCAGTGCGCGGGGCATGGCGTCGTCCTTCCTTGGATGTGCCGACGATAGCGGATGCAAAAGGGGATGGGTAGAGTCGACTGTCAGTCGACTGTCAGTCGACTGCTGTTCGATCAGATCACGGAAATTCCCGCACTGACGTGCGCAGGTCGACTGACAGTCGGCTCTACCTCTACCTGGTCGACATCACCCAGTGGCCGTTACGCGGTGATTCCCGGCGTCAGTGGAAATCGCGGCTATGGCTGCGCAGTCCCTGCAGCAGCTCATCCAGGCAGTGCATGCGCTGCACGATGACATGCTGCACACCATCGACGCGTTCCAGGCGGCCATCGATCTGCATCAGCTGGGTATCGACCAGCACCCGGTGCTGGCGATCGGCCAGGTGCCGCCAGACCACGGCGTTGACCATGCCGGTCTCATCTTCGAGCGTGAGGAAGGTGACGCCGCTGGCGGTCTGCGGGCGCTGGCGCATGCGTACCAGGCCGGCGATGCGCACGCGACGGCCATGACCGTGGTCCACCAGCTGTGCGGCATCCAGACAGCCACGGCTGCGCAGCTGCGCACGCAGGAACGAGATCGGGTGGCGGCCAAGGGTGGTGCCGGTGCTGCGGTAATCGGCCTGCATGTCCTCCCATGCGCTGGGCAGCGGCAATGGCACGCGGGCTTCGGCGGTGGCGCGGGCCTGGTCGAACAGGGGCAGCCGGTTTTCCACGCCGGAGATATCCCAGCGTGCACGATGGCGATGGCCGCTGAGCCCGCGCAGCGCACCGGCATCGGCCAGCAGGCCCTGCTGGCGGCGATCCAGGGCGGTGCGCTGGCACAGGTCGCCCACATCGTCGAACGGGCGCCGTGCACGTTCGCGCATGATGGCCTGCATGGCGGGCTCGTTGCAGCCATCGACCAGACGCAGGCCGAGCCGGATCGCCGCCGGCCCCTTGCTGAAATCCAGCGTGCAGTCCCAGTCGCTGTGGCGCACGTCCACCGGCAGCACGCGGATGCCGTGCCGGCGCGCGTCCTGCAGCAGCTGGTCAGGACTGTAGAAACCCAGTGGCTGACTGTTGATCAGGCTGGCGGTGAACGCGGCGGGGTGATGGCATTTCAGCCAGCAGCTGGCATAGGTGAGCAGGGCGAAGCTGGCCGCGTGGCTTTCCGGGAAACCGTAATCACCGAACCCCTTGATCTGCTCGAACAGGTGCTCGCCGTATTCCAGGCTGAAGCCGTTTTTCAACATGCCCGTCAGCAGCTTTTCGCGATGCGGTTCCAAGCCGCCACGACGCTTCCAGGCGGCCATCGAGCGGCGCAATGCATCGGCTTCGCCGGGTTCATAACCAGCTGCTTCCACTGCCAGCTGCATCACCTGTTCCTGGAACAGCGGCACGCCCAGCGTGCGTGCGAACACGCGTTCCAGCTGTGGTGGGTAGAGCGGATTGTCCGGGTCGTTCAACGCGTCCGGTCCCTGTTCGCGCAGGATCCGCCGCCGCTCAAGGTAGGGATGGACCATGTCACCCTGGATCGGGCCGGGTCGCACGATCGCCACCTCGATCACCAGGTCATAGAACTCGCGTGGCTGCATGCGTGGCAGCATCGCCATCTGCGCGCGCGACTCGATCTGGAACACGCCGATGGTGTCGGCGGCGCAGATCATGTCGTAGGTCGGGCCGTCTTCATCGGGGATCGCATCCATGCGTCCTTCATGCAGGCCATGCTGTTTCAGCATCGCCAGGCACTTGCGGATGGCGGTGAGCATGCCCAGCGCCAGGCAGTCGACCTTCATCAGGCCGGTGGCATCCAGGTCGTCCTTGTCCCACTGGATGACGGTGCGGTCGGCCATCGCCGCGTTTTCCACCGGCACCAGGGTCGACAGCGGATGCTCGGAGATGACGAAACCGCCCGGATGCTGAGACAGGTGGCGTGGGAAGTCGATCAGCTCGGCGGTCAATGCCAGCAGCCGCCGCATCAAGGGTGTGTCCGGATCGAAACCGCGCTCGCGGAGGGTTTCCGGCAGTGGGATGTTGCCGCCCCAATGATCCATTGCCGCGCCGAGTTCGTTGACCTGGTCCATCGGCAGGCCGAGCGCACGGGCGACGTCGCGGATCGCGCTGCGGCCACGGTAGCTGATCGCCACCGCGGTCAGTGCCGCGCGCTCGCGGCCATAGCGCTTGAACACGTACTGCAGTACTTCCTCGCGGCGCTCGTGCTCGAAATCGATGTCGATATCCGGTGGTTCATCGCGCTCGGCGGAGATGAAGCGCTCGAACAGCAGGTTGCTGCGTGCCGGGTCGATCTCGGTTACGCCCAGCACGAAGCACACCGCGGAGTTGGCCGCCGAGCCGCGGCCCTGGCAGAGGATGTCCTGGCTGCGCGCGAAGCGCACGATGTCCTGCACGGTGAGGAAGTAGGAGGCGTAGTTCTTCTGCCTGATCAACGCCAGTTCGTGCTCGATCTGTTTGCGTTGCGCCGGTTCGATGCCGCCTTTCCAGCGCCACGGGATGCCACGCTCGACCAGCACGCGCAGCCAGCTGTCCGGGTCGTGGCCTTCGGGCACCAGCTCGCGTGGATAGGTGTATTGCAGCTGCTCCAGCGTGAAGTGGCAGCGTTCGGCGATGCGCAGGGTCTCGGCCAGCAGTTCGGCGGGATACAGCTGGGCCAGCGCGGTGCGCGGGCGCAGGTGGCGCTCGCCGTTGGGAAACAGGCGCCAGCCGGCTTCGGCCACGCTGCAACGGTGGCGGATCGCGGTCAGCGTGTCCTGCAGGGCGCGGCGGCGTCGCACGTGCATGTGCACATCGCCACTGGCGACCAGCGGCAGGCGGTGGCGTTCGCCAAAGGTCTGCAGCTGCTGCAGGCGGCGTGCGTCGTCGTGTTCGTGGTGCAGTTCCACCGCCAGCCACAGGCGATCATCGAAGCCGGCGCGCAGCAGTTCCAGGTCGGTGGCCGCCGGTTGACGGTCCAGCCACAGGCACAGCAGGCCGTCGGGCAGGCCGAGCAGGTCCTCGCGCAGGCAGCGGTACTCGCCCTTGGCCGCGCGCCGCCGGCAGGTGGTGATCAACTGGCAGAGCCCTGCATAGGCGGCCTGGTCGGTGCACAGCAGGGCCAGCTTGGGTCCGTCCTCGACCTGGAGTTCGGCGCCGACGATCAGCGCCACGCCATGCGTCTTCGCCGCCTGCCAGGCACGCACGATGCCGGCCAGCGAGCATTCGTCGGTGATCGCCAACGCGCGATAGCCTTGGCCGGCGGCGCGTGCGAACAGTTCTTCGGCGATCGAAGCGCCGCGCTGGAAACTGAAGGCCGACAGGCAGTGCAGTTCGGCGTAGCCGGGCAGTTCGCTGTGCATGGCGGCTCAGCCGAACCAGCCGTGCAGCATCCACGGCGCATGTGGATCGTTGCGGTCACGGAAAGCCCAGCCGCGCTGGCCATGCGCGGTTTCCACCACGTAGTAGTCGCGGCGTGCGTCGGCCTGGTCCCACCAGCCCGATTCGATCCGCTCCGGTCCGGTGACGATGCGCAGCCTCGGATCACGCAGCGGTTGCGGCGTATCCAGCAGCCAGCCGGGGCGCAGCGGCCAGTATGCCGGTGGCTTGGCCGCTGGCTGGCTGCCATTGGCGCGTTCGGGGCGATGGTCGGCCTGCACTGCCAGCGGCTGCACGGCGTCATCGCCCAGCCGCGCGCGCAGGCGCTCGCGCAGCTGGTTCCAGGGCATCGCCTGTGCTGGCCGGGTATCGAACAGGTCACGCGCGGCCGGTACGAACGGTGGCAGCTGCTCGGCCTGCAGGCGCAGTGCGCGGCTGCCTGCGGGCAGGGCGAAAGCCTCCATGCGGTTGCGTGCAATTTCGAACAGCAACGCGGGATCGCGTTCGGGGGCCAGCAGGCCGATGGTCAACACGCTGGCCGGCAGCAGGTCATGCTCGAAATGCAGGTCGAAGCGCTGCACGCCGCCATCGCGCGAACACAGGAACGCTGCCAGGTCCAGCAGCAGGCGACGCAGCGGGAACAACAGGGCCTGGCTGGATTCGATCTCGTACTCGAATTCGATGCGTGCATCGAAACGGTCCGGTGGCTGGTAGTAGCGCAGTGGCGCGGTGGGTAGCCCGCGCAGTGCATCCAGCTGCTGCAGAACCTCGGGGGCAAAGCGCCGGGCCAGGCTGTCGCGCGGCAGCTCGAGCACTGCGCCCAGCGTGCGCAGGCCGGAGCGGCCGAGCACCGTCACCGCCTCGTTGGGCAGGCCGCAGCGCGGCAGGGGCAACTGCGCCAGCGCGGCCGGCAGTTGCTGTGCATCGATGCCGAGGCCGTCGTGGACGTTGGCCAGCACGCGCGCGGCATGTGGGGTCGGTGCGGCCACCAGGCGGTGACGGAAGCCGAGTTCGTGCAGTTCGTTGCGCAGCCGCTGCTGGATCGTCAGCCAGTCACCGAACAGGGCGCGGCTGGCGCCGATCTCCAGCACCAGTGCATGCGGGAAATCGAGGCTGACCTGCGAGCTGTAGGCGTAGGCCCAGCTGGCCAGCAGCTGCCGGGTGTGCTGTTCGGCGTTGGGATCGTAATCGTGCAGGTGCATGTCCTGCACCAGCACCTGCGCAGCCGACAGCAGCATGCCCGGACGCAGCCCCGCTGCGCGTGCCGACGGGCTGACCGCACGCAGTACGCGACGCTGTGCCGGCCCCTGCAGCAGCACCAGTGGCCGCTGCGGATCCGGCTGCAGGCGCAGCACGCTGTCCAGCGCCAGCTGCGGCAACAACAGGCAGGCCCAGTGCATGGCGCGACCTCAGTGGGCGATGGCCAGCGGCAACGGCTGCGCCGGCGGCAGGCCGCCTCGGCACTTCAGCACCCGCACCTGGCCGTGGTCGAGCTGCAGGCGCAGGCTGGCCGGGGAGGGGTTGCGCGCTGCCTGCGCCTCGCGGAACACGAAGCCCAGGCACTGGCCGCTGTCGGCGGCGACCTGCAGCCGGCGCAGGGCGCGATCGTCGGCCTGGTGCGGCCAGCACAGCACCGCCGCGCAGGCGGCAGAGCGCAGGCATTGTTCGGCGGCCCACAGCGCCTGCTTCGGCGCAGCGTGGATGATCTGCAGCTGGGCCAGATCCAGCCCGGCCGCGGCCCAGGCCGGGGCATGCGGGCGATAGGGGGGGGCGACCAGCACGATCGGGCGGTCGCGCTGGCTCAGCCTGGCCAGCGCTGGCCAGACCAGCGCCAGCTCACCGACGCCGGGCGCCGCCTGCAGTACCTCGCATAGCCCGCTGGTGGGCCAGCCACCGCCGGGCAGGCGTGCGTCCAGTGCCGGGTGGCCGCTGGCCAGGTGGTCGCTGGCCGGCCCCTGGCGGGCCGGGCCGCGCCACAGTTGGCGCCCGTCCAGCAGCCGGTCGAGGGCGACGACCGCACCCATCAGCCGGTCCTCCAGAGGAGGCGCCGGGTGGGCTGGAAGCGGCAGGAACGGGCGGAAACGGCGGGCATGGCGCGAGTATCGACAGGCCGGTATCAGGGGCTGAGACCGGACATGCTACTCGCCTTGTGAGTAGAATTACTAATGAAATCGGAGGGTCCGGTTTCAGGTTGCTGAAGGGGGTAAGGAGTGCCGACCAGGGTCGGCACCCACAGGCCCGGTTACGGGCGGACTGGCAGCGCCACCGGACGCAGCGGCGCGGCATCGCCACCGCGGATCTTCAGTGGGCCGCCGATGAAGGCGAACTCGTAGACCTTGTCGCGGGCCAGTTCGTCCAGCGCCACCAGCTCGATGATCGGCGCGCCCTGCTGGGCCAGCAGGTAGGTGTGCAGCGGCACGTAGTCGTCGGACACCTCCGAGGGGAAGGTCTCAAAGCTGAGGTTGTCGGCACCGACGATCATCGCGCCGCTGTCCTCGACCAGGAAGCGTGCCGCGTCCAGACCCATGCCCGGCGGGTTGGCCATGTAGGCCTTGGGCTGTTCGAACAGGCGCATGCGGCCGGTGCGGATCAGCACCACGTCGCCCTGCTGCAGTTTCACCTTCTGGCGTGCCAGCGCATCCTTCAGGTCCTGGCGGGTGACGCGGTAGCTGTCCGGCAGCATGTCCACGCCCTTGGCGGCGGCCACGTCGATCAGCACGCCACGCGCGATCAGCGGCGGGAACTTCTCGATGCCGGTGACATTCCAGCCACGGTCGCCAAGATGCTTGTCGGCCTCGAAGCCGTTCCAGATCTTTCCGTGGATGCCGAAGTGGTTCAGCGCATCGATGTGGGTGCCGGTATGGCTGTACATCGAGAACGCGGTGCCGGTGTAGCTGCGGGTGAGGTTCATGGTTTCACCCACGCCCATCGGATCATCCATCACCGTGCCGCGCGGGGTGTGGGTCATCCAGAACTGGTAGTGCGGGTCGCCGGCATCCTGCCAGCTGGGCATGCCGACGTAGTAGTCGGTGGCCAGGTCATAGGCCTTGCCGCCGCTGACCCGCGACAGGATCGCCGCACGCGAGGACTCGGTGATCAGGTTGAGGCGGCCGATCTCGTCCTTCGGCCCCCAGGGGCTGGTGCCGACCTGCTGGCCGGAGGGAACGCGTTCGTGCGCGGACACGGTGGTGGAAGCGGTGGTGCCGGCCAGCAGCAGGGCCAGCGCGGTGACCAGGGTACGTGGGGTCATGGGGAATCTCCTTGCAGGGTGGGGGGCGGTGCGGCTCAGGCCGCGACCAGGGGCGCCAGGGCCTGGCGCAGGTGTGGCAGCGGCAGGGTCTGCAGGCGCAGGCCGTTGCCGCCGATCACGGTGGGAATGGAACGGATGCCGAGGGTCGCGGCTTCGGCACGGTCGGCCTGCACGCGCTGGCGTACTGCGTCGCTGCGCATGTGGTCAGCGAAGGCGCCACGTGGATGACCCAGCGATTCGGCGATATCCAGCAGGACTTCGGCATCGCCGATGTTGCGGTGCTGGTGCAGGTGCGCCCACTGCACGGCATCGAACATCGCGCCATGGGCGTCGTTGCCACCGAGCATGCCGGCGGCCTGGCAGGCCAGTGCGCCGAGCCAGCCGGACGGATACTCGAAGTCCTGTGCGCGCATGCCTTCGATATCGATGCGCGCGGTGTCTTCATGCGCGGCGCAGTCGGTCCAGTGGCGCAGGATGATCGCCTTGGCGCGCTCCATCGAGCCGAACACCTCGACCATCTGCGCGCGCGAGTCCTGCAGCACGAAGCTGCGGTGGCGCACCTGGATGCCGAGTTCGGCCGAGACCTGCTGCAGGCGCGGGGCCAGCACGAAGCACCAGCCACAGACCACGTCGTGGAAGAAATCGACCACCGGCGCGGCGGTGGCGGGGGAAGGAACGGAAGACATCTGCCTGCCATTGGTGAGAGGGGAGGCGGCAGATTAGGCAGCGCGGCGTGGCCGAAACAGCACGCGGCGGGCAGCTCAGTTTTCGCTGGCGGTTACGAATCCAGGCCGGCGCAGCCGGGCAGCTCGGCGTGCAGGAAATCGATGAAGGCGCGTACCTTGGGCTGCAGGTGACGCGACGTGGGATAGACCGCATGCACGAAGCGCGGCGGATAGCGGTGGTCGGGCAGCACCTGCTGCAGTTCGCCACGGGCCAGCGCCGGTGCCGCCAGGAACGAGGGCAGGGCGCCGATGCCCATGCCGGCCACCAGCAGGTCGCGCAGCAGCAGGCTGTTGTTGACGGTGACGCGCGCTGGCAGGGTGATCGTCACCTGGCCATCCGGGCCGTGCAGCGGCCAGCTGCCGGGGGAGTCGGACAGGCTGTAGGCCAGCACGCTGTGCGCCTGCAGATCGTCCACCGCCTGCGGTGCCGGATGCTGCCGCAGGTAGGACGGGGCCGCGCACAGCACCTGCTGCAGCGAGGCCAGCCGGCGTGCCACCAGGCGTGAATCATCCAGCTCGGCACGCAGCCGCAGCGACACATCGAAACCTTCGCCGACCGCGTCGAGCAGGCGGTCTTCCATCACCAGGTCCAGTGACAGCCGCGGATGCTGCTGCAGGAAGCGTGGCAGCAACGGCGACAACGTACTCAGCGCGAACGACTGCGGCGCGTTCACGCGCAGGCGCCCGGCCACGTCGCCGCGCTGTTCGGCGATGCCGCGTTCCAGCGCCTCCAGTTCGTCGAGCAGGCGGCAGCATTCGCGGTAATAGGCGTGGCCGGTTTCGGTCAGGCTCATGCGCCGCGTGGTCCGCTGCAGCAGTACCACGCCCAGATGCGCTTCCAGCGTGCGCAACTGCTTGCTCAGGCCGGCCGGCGACATGCCGAGGTCTTCGGCGGCACGGGCCAGCCCACCGCGTTCGACGATGCGGCGGAAGGCACGCATCAGGTTGAAGGAATCCATGCCGGCCCCGGGCGCGATGAGGGCGCCATTGTAGAGCCGCGCCGTGCGTGGATACAGGAACACGGCGCCGACCAAGCTCGGCATCCACCCGCGGCACGCGCTTGCGCCGTTTGTTCAAGCCGCCAACCCGCATGCCACGCCAGCATGCAGGCCCCTCACTTTCCGGGTTGCCCATGAAGCACTGGATGCTCCGCCTGTATGCCCCACTGTTCCTGCTGGGTTTCGTTGCCACTGCCGTCGTCTGGGTCGGCCACTGTCACGGTGATCCGTTGTGGCTGCTGGCCTTGCTGGCGGCCGCCATCGCGGTCTCGTTCGTCGCCGAGCGGGCCTGGCCGTACGATCCCGCGTTCAACCACGACCACGGCGACAGCCTGCGTGACACCCTGCATGCACTGGTCAATGAAAGCCTGAACCTGCTGTCGATCACGGCGGTGCCGCTGCTGGCGGCAATCATTCCATGGCAGGCCTGGCCGCTGCAGTGGCCATTCGCGCTGCAGGTGCTGCTGGCCATCGTCTGCGCTGATCTCGGCATCACCCTGGTGCACTACGCCAGCCATCGCATCGGCTGGCTATGGCGCCTGCATGCCGTGCATCACAGCGTCACCCGCATGTACGGCTTCAACGGCCTGATGAAACACCCGCTGCACCAGGCGGCCGAAGCGGTGGGCGGCGTACTGCCGCTGCTGCTGTTGGGCCTGCCGATGCCGGTCGCTGCGGTGCTGGCCCTCGCCATTGCCATCCAGCTGCTGCTGCAGCACTCCAACGTGGACATGCGTCCCGGCCTGCTGGGCCGGGTGATGGCATGGGCGCCGCTGCACCGCTTCCATCACATGCGTTACGGCACCGCTGGCGACGTCAACTTCGGCCTGTTCCTGACCGTCTGGGATCATCTGCTGGGGACCGTCTTCGACGCGCCAGGCTATCGATTGCAGCAGCGCGACCTCGGCATCGGCAGCCAACCGGACTATCCGCGCGACTATCCGGGGCAGCTGCTGGCGCCGTTCCGCGAACTGCCGCATGGCGAGGTGCCGGAGCTGCCGGAAGGTCTGCGCAGGCGCGGATGATGGGCCGTGTCAGGCCGCGTGCAGCTGCAGGCCCTGCAGCTGCGCGGCACCGATGCCGAACATGCGGCGCAGGCTGCGTGACAGATGGGCCAGATCGGCGAATCCAGCGGCATGCGCACTGTCGGTCAGGTTGTGCCCGCGCAGATGATGCATGAGCGCGTTGCGCAGCCGTTGCCACAGCACCCAGCCGCGCAGGGTGACCGCCAGCTCGGACTGGAAACGCCGGTGCAGCTGGCTGGTCGACAGATGCGCGGCTGCGGCAATGTCGGAAGCCGGCACCGGGCCAGGCAGGTGCTGGGCGATACGGGCCAACGCCGCCTGCACGCGGCGGTCCAGCGGTTGCGGGCGGCTCAGTCGTGGAAGCCAGTCGTGCAGTTCCATCGCAGTGCCGGGCAGCGAGTGCAGGTGCTGCTGGATCTGTTCGGGATTGGCATGCGCGGGTTCGAGGAACACCGTGCAGCCTGCTTCCGGCGCCGACAGGATCGCGTGCGTCTGGAAGGAGGGCAACCACAGCCGTTGGCCCTGCTGCCGTACGCCATCGGCTTCGACCTGCCAGGGTGCGCCGTCGCTGAGCAGCAGTTGATGGGCGTAGTGCGCGTGCGCGGCGCTGTCACCGGCATGACCGTGAAGCACGGCGGCGTGCGCATCCAGCAGCAACGTGCCATTCCAGGGCAGGGCGAGGGAGGACATGGGGGGATTGTAGATCCACGCCATGCGTGGATGAATCTCCATCGAAATCGAATATTTCGACAACGAAACGAAGAGCATCCACGCATGGCGTGGATCTACTGCAGGTTGCGAGAAACTGTCGAAGGCGGGGTGGGGTCCGGTTGCGGGGGCGTGAGCGCCATGGATGGCGCGACCGAGCCTCCAGGGACGGATTCACGGCGTCCCCCGCAACCGGACCCACCCCGCCATCCCACAGGAAACCCGCTTTTGCTTCGGCTGTTGCCTCTGTGGGTGCCGGGCGCAGCCCGGCCGTACCCTCACCGCCCGTGCGGGTCGGGCCGGTGATGCACGTACTCGACCACCGTGCCATCGGGATGTACCGCATTGAACGCCGCCCCGGTCGGTACCACCTGCAACGGGAAGATGATCTCGGCGCCAGCCGCGACCAGTTTGTCGTGATAGGGCCGAACGTCATCGACCAGCAGTGTCCCCGTGGTCGAAGTGAACGGCGCCAGCGCCGCCTCGCTGCCCTCGATCAGCAGGAACGCACCGACCATCGCCAGACGTAGCCCGGCCTCCGGAAACGGGAACCCCGCATCGGCCACCACGCCCTGCAGTTGCTCGTAGAAGGCCACACTGCGTTCCAGCTCACCGGGTGCCACGAACACCCGGATCAGCACGCGCGGCGCGCGCTGGCTGGATGTATCGCAGCGGTCGCGCCAGAGATGGTCGAAGTCGCGGTGGACGGTCATGGGCTCGGTTCGTGGCCAGGGATCTCCATTATCGGCAGCCCCACGCGGCCTGCTGATGACCGCCGGTGATGGCCTGATAACTGCTGGCCGGGTTGCCCCTGTGACTTAGGTCCTGTTGACAGGTGTGAACGCCCTCGCACAATCTTCACAGGATTGGGTCGCCCTGCGCGGCCCGGACAGGCAGGTTGTCACGCCGGGAGGAGGGTCCCAGGCGCAGACCGGCCCGTCCTTCGGCCTGTGGGACGTTGCCTGGCAACCCCTGCGCGGCATGAACGCTGCACCCTTCGGCGGCACTTTCCCTGGACCGATTGCCTTGGCAACGGAATTACGCCTGCCGATGAAAACGTTTACAAAGCCGCTTGCACTGTCCCTGGCCCTGTCCGCCGCACTGGCCACCCCGGCCTGGGCCGACCCCGCCGCGTTCACTGTGCTGACCCTGGAACAGGCGCCCAACGCCGAGGCGATGCCGGCCCTGGCAGCCCAGCTGAAGAGCCTGAACGTGGACGCGGTGAGCGTGCGCCAGGTGCAGCGCGGCATCGGTCAGGTCGATCCGCTGCAGGTGCTGGCCGATGGCCTGGGCTACGAGTACCGCTTCATTGCTGCCGGCAAGGACGATGGCCAGACCCAGCGCGGCCAGGCCGTGCTGACCCGGCTGCCGATCGCCGCTGAATCCGGCCCCGACCAGCCGGGCCTGAACTACCTGCGCCTGGATGATGGGCGCCACACGGTGGCGGTCTATACCGATGCCGGTGCAGGCGCCGCGCAGTTGCCGGCACTGGTCACCCGTTCGCGGCTGGGTGCACCGGCGGTGCTGCTCGGTGCGGTGGCCGGTGAATCGGCCAAGGCCGCAGGCTTCGATCCGGCGCGTGTGGCGCTGGAAGCCGACGCAAGCTATTTCAGCGATGGCTTCCAGGCCGCCAGCAGTGCACCGTTCAAGGTGGAAGGCAGCACCCTGCACGCCACCCTGCTGACCCTGGCCTATGCCGCCGACAAGCACAGCGAAAAGCCCTGGATGGACACCACCCTCAATGCCGACGCGCGCGCTGCGCTGCTGCTGAAGGCGATGACCGAGGATGAGAAGTTCCAGATGCTGCACAGCTACTTCGGGCTGGGCAAGGACGGTGGCCCGTTGCCGGAAGGTGCGGTCGGTTCGGCCGGCTTCGTGCCGGCAGTGCCGCGCCTGGGCATCCCGTCGCAGCAGTCGGCCGATGCCGGCGTCGGCGTGACCAATCCCGGTGGTATCCGTCCGGGTGACTTCGCCACCGCCATGCCGTCCGGCCCGTCCACCGCCTCCAGCTGGAACCGCGAAGTGGCCTTCGCCGGTGGCGCCACGATGGGCCGCGAGGCATGGCAGCAGCGCTTCAACATCCTGCTGTCGGGCAGCGTCAACCTGCAGCGCGACCCGCGCAACGGCCGCAATTTCGAATACGCCGGTGAAGACCCGCTGCTGGCCGGTTCGATGGTCGGCGCGCTGATCCAGGGCGTGCAGAGCCAGCACGTGATCTCCTCGATGAAGCACTTCGCGCTGAACGACATGGAGACCCGCCGCAACTTCCACGACGTGCGCATCGGCGAACAGGCCATGCACGAGTCGGACCTGCTGGCGTTCGAAATCGCGCTGGAAGCCGGCCGCCCGGGCGTGGCGATGTGCTCGTACAACAAGATCAACGGCACCTACGGCTGCGAAAACGGCTACCTGATGAACCAGGTGCTGAAGCAGGAATGGAAGTTCCCCGGTTTCGTGATGTCCGACTGGGGCGGCGTGCACAGCGGTTCGAAGGCGGCGCTGGCCGGCCTGGACCAGCAGTCGGCCGGTGAAGTGTTCGATGCGGCGGTGTTCTTCGATGAGCCGCTGCGTCTGGCCGTGCACGGCGGTGTGGTGCCGCAGGCGCGCCTGAACGACATGGTGGCGCGCATCCTGCGCACGATGTTCCTGCACGGCAATTTCGACAACCCGCCGCAGCACCAGAAGGTCGATGCCGAGGCCGGCTTCGCTGTTGCCCAGCGGACGGTGGAAGAGGGCAGCGTGCTGTTGCGCAATGAAGGCAACCTGCTGCCGCTGGCCGACAGCGTGAAGCGCATCGTCATCATCGGCGGCCATGCCGACAAGGGCGTGATCGGTGGTGGTGGTTCGTCGATGGTGGGGGTGACCGCCAAGGGCACCAACGCGGTACCGGGCGTGATGCCGACCACCTGGCCGGGCCCGGTGATCTTCCACCCGTCCTCGCCGCTGGAATCGCTGCGTGCGGCGCGCCCGGACGCGACCATTGCGTATGTGGATGGCACCAATGCCGCCGCTGCGGCCAAGGCAGCAGCACAGGCCGACGTGGCCATCGTGTTCGCTACCCAGTGGGCCGCCGAATCGGTGGACCTGCCGGACATGCAGCTGCCTGACAACCAGGACGCGTTGATCTCGGCGGTGGCCAAGGCCAACCCGAAGACCGTGCTGGTGCTGGAAACCAATGGCCCGGTGCGCACGCCGTGGCTGGCGCAGGTGCCGGCGATGCTGCAGGCCTGGTACCCGGGCATCCGCGGTGGCGAAGGCATTGCCGCGCTGCTGACCGGCCAGGTCAATCCGTCGGGCCGCCTGCCGGTGACCTGGGTGACGGACGAATCGCAGCTGCCGCGCCCGTACATCGACGGCCTCGGTTTCAAGCCGGCCAAGCCGTTCGGTGATGTGTTCGATTTCGATATCGAGGGCGCCAACGTCGGCTACAAGTGGATGGCGGCCAAGGGCCTGACGCCCACCTTCGCGTTCGGTCATGGCCTGTCCTACACCTCGTTCGCCTATGACAACCTCAAGGTGAGCGTGGAAGGCTCGCGCCTGGTTGCCAGCGTCGACATCCGCAACACCGGCAAGCGCGCCGGTGCCGATGTGGCCCAGCTGTACCTGAAGCTGCCCGCCGGCAGCACCACGCCGATCCGCCTGATCGGCTATGACAAGGTGAACCTGCAGCCGGGCGAACAGCGCCGCATCCGCATCGAAGCCGAGCCGAAGACCCTGGCCCACTACGATGCACAGGCGCGCCAGTGGAAGATCGACGGCGGCACCTACCAGGTGCAGCTGTCGCGCAATGCGGCCGAGCCGCTGCAGACGGTGGACGTGCAGCTGGTGGAGCAGGTGCTGCGCTGATGCCTGAAGACACGGCCCGCACAGGGCCGTGTCTGTTTGTGCTGCTTCTGTAGAGCCGAGCCAACGCTCGGCTGATGAACAGTGAAGGCTGAGCCGACGAGCAGCCGAGCATGGGCTCGGCTCTACACCGGCGGGCTGACAAACCGGTCGCGCAGGAAATCGATCAGCTGCCGTACCTTTGGTGAGGGCTGCGCGCTGTGCGGGTAAACCGCGTACACGCTCTGCTGCGGGAAGCGGTGCTGGCGAAGTACCGGTCGCAGCCGGTCCTGGGCCAGGTCGTCCTCGATCAGCCAGCGTGGCAGCACGGTGACCCCGGCGCCGGCCACGGCGAAGGCACGCAGGCTGCTGGCACCATCTACGCGCACCACCGCATTGCCCGGGTTGGTGGCGAACAATGCGTCGCTGCCATCCGGCGCCACCACCGGTACATCGGCCAGGCGCGGGTAGCCGAGGCGGGGCAGGGCGCCCAGCTGCACCGGGTCATCGGCTGCATCCGCGGAGGGCAGCCGGGCCAGCAACGAGGGCGCGGCCACCGCGCACAGCGGATGCCGTTCCAGTTCGCTGGCATGCAGGCCTGAATCCGGCAGGCGGCCCAGGCGGATGGCCAGGTCGAAACGTTCGGGAATCAGGTCGGCCGGTGCCGGTGAGGTCGACAGGTGCAGCTGCAGCGCCGGGTGCCGCGCACGGAAGGCCTCCAGCGCTGCGATCAGGCGCAGCTGCGCGTATTCCGGAGTAGTGGTCAGGCGCAGTACGCCCTGCAGCTGATGCTGGTCGCGCCGCGCGGCATCGATGGCTGCCTGTGCGGCATCCAGTGCCTGCACGCAGTGCTGCAGGAACTGTTCACCGGCCTCGGTCAGCGCCAGATGGCGGGTACTGCGCAGCAGCAGGGTCACGCCCAGCTCCTGTTCCAGCCGCTTCAGGTTGAAGCTGACCACCGCGCGGCTGAGGCCGAGGCGATCGGCGGCGGCGGTCAGGCTGCCGGCCTCGACCACGGCGCGGAAGATATCGAAGCGGTCGAGGCTGACCATGGCGATCCATTGTCAAAACAGATTTGACAGTGTTGCAGCTGTCGTCGTGTTTTTCCAACAAGGCCCGCACGGCATGCTGGCGACTTCTCCGCTGGAGCGCCGCCGATGCCGTCCCCCCGCCTGCGCCATGAGGCGATCTTCCTGCTGGTGTTCGCACTGGATCTGGTCAACATGTTCATCGCCACGGTGGCCTATCCGGCACTGGCAGCGGAACTGCACGCTGATGTCGGTACCCTGGCATGGGTCGGCACCGCCTACATGCTGGGCCTGAGCGTGGTGATTCCGCTGGCGCCCTGGCTGGCTGCGCGCTGCGGCGAGCGTCGCCTGCTGCTGGTGGCGTTGCTGTTGTTCGCGGTTGCCGCTGCGCTGGCCGGCGCAGCACCGGGGATCGGCTGGCTGCTGGGCTGGCGCCTGCTGCAGGGGCTGGCCGGCGGCCTGCTGATTCCAGTGGCCCAGGCCGCGGCCTACCGCCAGTGCACGCCCGAGCAGCGTGGTGCGTTGACCCGGCGCATCCTGCTGGTGGCGCTGCTGGTGCCGGCACTGGCGCCCGCGCTGGGCGGGCTGCTGGTGCAGTGGTTGTCCTGGCGCGGCGTGCTCTGGGCCAGCCTGCCCGTGGCGGTGGTGGCGATCGGGTTGGTGCTGGCCTGGATGCCGACCGATGGCGCGCGCAGTGCGCCGCGCCTGCAGGCCTATGCGCTGTCCACCGCGATGCTGGCGCTGGGCGTGCTGCTGCTGGCGTTGACCTGGCTGGGTGAACCCGGTCATCGGGCCGCCGGTGCCGTACTGCTGTTGATCGCAATGCTGTTGGCGGCGGCCCACCTGCGACATGCACGGCAGCAGGCGCAGCCACTGCTGCGCTGGTCGCTGTTGTCCCATCGCGGGCTGCGGCTGGCGATGCTGATCTATCTGGCCGTACCCGGTGTATTCATCGGCAGCCAGCTGGTCAGTACCCTGCAGCTGCACCAGGCCGGCTACAGCGCGGCACGCATCGGCGCGTTGATGCTGCCCTGGGCGCTGGCCTCGGCCATTGCGATCACCGCCAGCAAGCGCCTGCTGGCTCGCTTCGGCCCGGCCACGGTACTGCGTGCCGGCATGCTGCTGCAGGCCAGCGGCCTGCTGTTGATGGCGCTGTTGCCGCAGCCGGCCTTCGCCTTGGCCGCGCTGTTGTTCGCGCTGATGGGCGCCGGTGGCAGCCTGTGCAGCAGTACCGCGCAGACGCTGGCTTTCCACGGCGTGGAGGGTGAAGCGCTGGGCGATGCCAGTGCCCTTTGGAACCTCAACCGTCAGTTCAGTTTCTGCCTTGGTACTGCCGCCATTGCGCTGTTGCTGGCGCTGGCCATGCAGTGGCTGCCGGCACGCGCCACCAGCGTGGCGCTGGGTCTTGCCGCCGCAATGACGCTGTTGCCGATGGCGCTGTTGCGCCACTCGCACTCTGTTTCCCTTTCGCAACCCGAGAATGCCTGATGGATATCACCGCAGAACATGAAGTCCACCACCTGCACGACAAGCTGCAGGCCTGGTTCCGTGCCGATGTCGGCGCCGATGCGCTGGCGGATCTGATGGCGCACTTCTGTGCAGACTTCAGCATGGTCGGCATCGCGGGTCGCAGGCTGGACCGGAAGGCCGTGCAGGCACTGTTCGCGGGCGGTCATGGCGCGCGTCCAGGACTGCAGATTTCCATCGACGCCGTGCAGGCGGTGGAAGCGCCATCACCGCTGGCGGTGCTGCGCTATCGCGAAGGGCATTCGCTCGCTAGCGGTCAGCTCACATGGCGCGAATCGTTGGCCGTGCTGCGGCAGGAGCAGGGTCGCTGGCGCTGGTTGGCGCTGCATGAAGTGCCGGTGGCCTGACCGGTAGTGCCGGCCGCTGGCCGGCAACCGCGTAACGCACCCCGGGATCATGAAGTTGCCGGCCAACGGCC
>NZ_JAWJTI010000050.1:0-22061 GCF_032911525.1 Stenotrophomonas veracruzanensis | reverse complement strand
CCGAGCTTACAGGGACGTACTTGCAGCGTCCCCCGCAACCGGACCCACCCCGCCAACCCACGGAATGCAGGCTTTTGCCGTTGACGTTGACGTTGATTCGGCAGGTGCAGGGTGCCGCCCTGCCGCCGCCTTCATTCCGCGATCAACACCAGCCCATCCGGGAACACGATCGCCGCTTCATCGGCACTCACGTCGAAGAAGCCCACGCCGTGCTTCTCGGCCAGATCCTGCACGCGGCCATGCGCGCGCTCGGCCACCGAGTACGCGAACGCTCCGTAGATCACCTGCCGGCCGATGCTGTACTCGGTCACCTCGGCACGATCGTCATCGTCGTTGCTCAGCGGCCCGTTCAACGGCGGGAAGTCCTGCGCCATCTCCGCGAACCACGCCCGCAGCGCGGGGCTGCTGACCGCCGGATCGTCGTACTCGTGGCGTTCGTTCCACTGCGTCTGCTTCTCGAACCAGGCGATGAATGCCGTTGCCTCACGTGGGGCGGCACTGGCCTCGAACACCATCATGTCGTAACTCATTGAACCATCCTGCTGCCGTGGCGAAAGGCTGCCGGGCATCGCCCGGCGCCACCGATCATTATCAGGCTGATGCAGCGTCGGCGTCCGCCCACCCCGGCGCCAGCGCCTTCGCCGCCGGGAACAGCGCGAAGCGCAGGCCGATCAGGCCCATCAGGGCTTCATCGCGGGCCTTGCAGGCAGCCACGCTGCCGACCCGGCCCAGCGAGGTATCCAGCCGCTCGCGCAGCGCTTCGGCCGCCACAATCGGCTTGCGCGCGGCAATCTGTCGCCGGTAGTGCACGGCCACTTCTTCCAGGATGTGCTCGACCGCTTCGCGGCTGCGCTCGGGCAGTTCCAGCCGGGCGCGGCGCAGCTGCAGGATGTTCAGGCCGATGCGCGCTTCATTGAGCATGTCCACCGAGGCGATGTCGCTGCCCTCCGGCGTTGCTGCCAGGCGCGGCGCGAGCAGGCCCAGCAGGTCCAGCATGCGTGCGGCGAAGCGCTGCCGGTCCTGCTGGCCACGGCCTTCGGCGGCTTCGGCCAGCGTGGTCCAGCCCTGCCGCACCAGCCGGCGCGCGGTCCACTCGGCGCCCACCGAACGGAACAGGCGGGTCATCACCACCGCAAAGCCAATGCCGATGAACATCGCGATGGACGAGTTGAGGAAGGTCTGGATGTTGGCGCTGTAGGTGTTCTGCAGGCTCAGCAGCGCCGCCAGGTTCACTGTCAGCGGCAGTGCGAACAGCGCGCTCTTGGGGTGGTGCAGCATCAGCCCCAGCGGCAGGAACGCCACCGCCAGCACCAGCGCCAGCAGGCCGAAGTCGTGCACGGCCGGGAACACGCCGAATAGATACACGCCGGCCACCACCGAGGCGACCATCGCCCATACCAGGAATGACACCATGCTCGGTGCCGGATCGTCCTGCGCGGCGAAGAACGCGGCGGTTACCGCGGCCATCATCGCGCCGTTGCCACCGCCCTCCCAACCGAGCGCGATCCACAGCACGCAGTAGCTCATCAGTGCCACGCCGGCACTGAGCGCGGAGAACAGCGCCATGCCATAGTCGACGTGCTTGTCGGCGGCCACGCGTTCGGTGCGGATGCGGTAGTGCGCGCGGTCCAGCGGCGCGGTGCCCTGGTCGATCGCGTGCTGCAGGGTGCGGCAGTCCTGCCAGAGGTCGACCAGCTCCTCCAGGCGCAGCAGCAGGCTGGCCAGCTGCAGGTGCTGCAGGTCGCGGTCCACCTGCGGCTTCAGCGCGCTGATGCGTGCGCGCAGGCGGGCGTACTCACTGGCGTTGGTGGGCCCGTCCAGCCAGTCATGGATGTCGTCGATCAGCTCCGGCAGGCCTTCCGGCAGGGCCTGGCCATGGCTGCGCAGTGCGCTCAGGCGGTCGGCGATCGAGGACAGCACCGGCAACAGCAGCAGCATGCGCTCGCGCAGCCGCTCCATCGACACCGCCGATCCGGCGTGGCGCGGGTCGTCGCGACGCAGGAACTCGATCAGCGCCTCGAACTGCACCAGGTCGGCGGCCAGCCGGTTGCGTGGCGCATGCGCGCGGCCACGTTCAAGGATCTGCCGGCACCACTGCGCGGCGTCCTCCATCCAGTTGCCGATGCGGGCGCGCAGCATCGGGCGTACCGAAGCCGGGAACAGCAGCGAAGCAAACAGCACCGCTACTACCGTGCCGAGGATGATCTCCTCGCTGCGTGCCACCACGGTGTCGAAGATGGTTTCCGGCGAGGTCACCGCCGGAAAGCCGATGAAGGCGGTGGTGTAGCCGGCCAGCAGGAACGCGTAACCGCGCGGCCCCCGGTTGAGCAGGGCCATGAACAGGCAGCCGGCCAGCCAGATCGACATCGCCGCGCTCAGCACCAGCGGTGTTTCCACCAGCGCCGGCAGCACCAGCAGGGTGGCCAGGCCAGCCACCAGGGTGCCGACGATGCGGTACACGCCCTTGGCACGTGTCGGGCCCAGCAGTGGTTGGCTGACGATGTACACCGTGCCCATCGCCCAGTACGGGCGCGACAGGTTGCCGGCCATGGCGATGTACAGCGCGGCCACCGCGGCCAGGTAGGTCTTGATCGAGAACAGCCAGGCCTGGCGGTCGGTCAGCGCGTTCATGACTTACTTCGCCGCGGTCGGGGTGCCGGCCGCAGCGGCAGTGGCCTGCCAGCCGCCACCCAACACCAGGAACAGGTGGATCTGGTCGCGCGAGACCTGCGCTTCGGCAGCCGCCAGGGTGGCATCGCTGGTGGCCAGGCTGCGGTCGGCATCCAGGCTGGACAGGTACGGCGTACGGCCACCCTGGTACAGCCGGCGGTTCTGCTCGGCGGCCAGCGCGGCCTGCTCCTGCGCGATGCGCAGTGACTGCAGCCGGCGCAGGTCCTGTGCATAGCGGTCCAGCGCGGTCTGGGTCTCACGCAGCGCCTGCAGCACGGTGTGGTCGAACTCGGCCAGGGCCGCGTCGGCACCGGCCTCGGCGGCGTGGATGCGCGCGTGGGTGCCTGACGACGGCAGCGTCCACGAGATCAGCGGGCCGATCGACCATTGCTGGGTCATCGGCGTGCCGAAGTCCTCCAGCAGGCCGGCGGCACCGAGCGAGGCCCCCAGGCGGATGTCGGGGTACAGCTCGGCGGTGGCCACACCAATCCGTGCGGTGGCCGAGGCCAGCTTGCGCTCGGCCTGGCGCACGTCCGGGCGGCGCTGCAGCAGCGCGCGGCCATCACCGACCGGCAGCGGCTGCGCCAGGCCGGGGGCGTGCGCACAGTCGATCACGCCGGCCGGCAGCTGGCCCGGGGTCTTCCCGAGCAGGGCGGCCAGCGAATAGGCGGCTGCCGAGCGCTGCGCATGCAGCGGCGGCAGTGCAGCCTCCAGCAGCGCCACCTGGGCGTTGGCGCGGGCCAGTTCCGGCGGCGTGCCACGGCCCGCCGCGATCAGGCGCTCGGTGACCGTGCGGCTGCGCTGCTGCAGCTGCAGCGAATGCTCGGCCACGTGCAGTTCGTGGTTGGCGTGGCAGATCTCCAGGTAGCTGTCGGCCACCTGCGCCACCACGCTGACCTGGGCAAGGTCGCGCGCAGCAGCGACCGACTGCTCGTCGGCACGCGCTGCTTCGGCGCCGCGCTTGAGCTTGCCAAACAGGTCGAACTGGTAGCTGACCGCGAACTTGCCATCGGCCAGGTTGATCACCGGCAGCTCGTGCTCCTGCAGGAACGATTCGGCCGACAGCTGCGCGCGGCTGACGCCGGCCTCGGCCTCGTACTCGAAGCCACCGGCGTCCAGCGCTTGTTCGTACACCGCCGCGGCACGACGCAGATGTGCATCGGCGGCCTTGAGCTCGACGTTGTCACGCAGCGCCTGGGTGATCAGGCCGTCCAGCACCGGGTCGTTGTACAGCGACCACCAGCGGTCGGGCAGCGCCTGGTTGGCGGCCACCTGCGGGTTCTTGGTATCGATGAAGGCCGCATTGGCCTCCGGCCGCTTGAAGGCCGAGCCTTCCGGCAGGGCGTAATCCGGGCCGACGGTCCTGCAGGCCGCCAGGCTGGCCAGCGCAACGATCAGGCCGAGACGGGGCAGGGCGGCGTTCACAGGCCCGCCTGTGTCGGCGCAGTGCCGGCCTTGTCGTTGTGCGGATGGCGGCCGGTGTCCACGGTCACCGTGGCGGTACGGCCGGCGATCAGTTCCACGCCCTTGGGTACTTCGTCGATGGCGATGCGCACCGGAATGCGCTGCGCCAGCCGCACCCAGTCGAAGGCCGGGGTCACGTTCGGCAGCAGGGTACTGCCGTTGCTGCGGTAGCGGTCCTCGATGCCGGCGGCGATGCTCTCGACATGGCCGCGCAGCGGTGCCGATTCGCCCATCAGGCGGATGTCCACGCGCTGTCCCGGGGCGACGCCGCGCAGGCGGGTTTCCTCGAAATAGCCATCGACGCGGAACGAGCCGGTATCCAGCAGTGCCAGCACCGGCTTGCCGGCCACCACGTAGTCGCCTACGCGCAGGGTGCGGTCGTTGACCCGGCCATCGGCCGGTGCGCGCACCTCGGTACGCCCCAGGTTGAGCTCGGCCAGGTCGACCGCCGCCTGTGCGGTGGCCAGCGCAGCCTGTGCGGCCTGCAGCTTGGCGCGGCGCACTTCGGCGTCCTCGGCGGCGACCAGGTCCTGCAGGCTGCGGTCACGGCCGATCTCGCGGCGCAGCTGCGCCACCGATGCCTGGCGCTCGGCCAGGCTGGCGCGGGCCTGCTCCAGCGCGATGCGGTAGCGGGCGCGGTCGACCACGAACAGCAGGTCACCCTTCTTCACCGCCTGGTTGTCGGCCACCTGCACCGTTTCCACCAGCCCGGACACGTCCGGCGCCACCTGCACCACGTCGGCGCCGACATGGGCGTCGCGGGTCCACGGCTCATCCATGTAATAGACCCACAGCTGGCGTAGTACCAGCAGGGCGACGATCACGGCTGCGCTGGTGAGCAGCACCGGCAGGGTCTTCTTCACGATCTTGTTCACGATTGCATCCAACGCAGGAGGTGGAACAGCAGGCCAAGCACGATCCCGTACAGCGCCAGGTTGAACAGCGCCGGGTGCCATACATGGCGATAGGCGCCGGCACGCTGCAGCAGCGCGTGCAGGCCGCTGTTGACCAGATAGGCCAACAACATCAACCCGAGCAGGGTCGGGACGAACACTCCGTGGAGACTGAATTCACCGGGCATCGGTAGGGGCGGGGGCGAGGTGGGGGAGGGGAGGAACAACGAAACAACAGCAACGGGTAAAAGCCGCTGGCGTGTGCACGGCAGCGGCGGTATTCGGGGGCAGCGGTCTTACGTGATGCGGTCGGCGGCCTCGGCCAGCAGGCGCCATGCCTTCAGCACGGCATGCAGTTCATCCATGGAAAGCTCGCCGAACACGTCCTGGCGCAGGCCGATCAACTGGTCTTCCAGCTCGCTGACCAGCGCGTGTCCCGCGTCGGTCAGCCACAGCAGGTTGGCGCGGCGGTCGCTGGCGTCGCTCTCGCGGCGGACCAGGTCGCTGGCACACAGCTTGTCCAGCAGGCGTACCAGGGAGGGACCTTCCATGCCCAGCTGCTGGGCCAGCGCCACCTGACGGATGCCACCACCGGAGCGGCCGATCATCAGCAGCGGCATGGTGCAGGCGGTGGAGATGCCGTAGCTGCCGAGCCGGCTGTCGGCCAGGCGCTGCCACTGCCGCCCTGCGTACAGCAGGCCGGAGCTGAGCTGCATCTGCAGCACGGTGCGCTCGTCGAGGGGTCGGTCCATAAGAGATAGATAGGATACTACTAATTTCATTCCTATCAATGGGTTTTTATGAATGGGCGGGGTGTAGTGAGGAAAGCGTTGCGCCTGCCTGGTGTCGGGTGGGGCAGCGGGGGCCGGACGGTGCAGGACACGCCGTGAACCCATCCATGGGGCTCGGCCGCGGCATCCCTGCCGCGGACGGTCCTGCCCCGCCCGGCCCCCGCTGCCTTCCCAAACCCCGCGAGCGCGGTGGGTTGGCTCTTAGAAGCAAGAGCAGAAGCAGTGCGGACCAACGGTCCGCACCCACCAGGGCAGTGGCCAAAGCAGCCGCACGAAGTATTTCCGAAGCCATGAAACCCAGCTTTTGACCCCGCTCTCGAGCGGTCCGGCCGCGCCCGCAGGAAACTGTCAGGGATGGGGAAGGGCGGCAGGGCAGGACCGTGAGGCGCATGGATGCGCCGACCGAGCCCCCATGGATGGGTTTACGGCGTGTCCTGCCCTGCCGCCCTTCCCCATCCAAGCCGATACCAAACAAGGCGCCGCCAGACCCCCGATGAACCGTCCCAACAGGACGACCCACCCCCCGGTCGGGTACGATGCTCGCCCCCCGTTCGGGACGCTGTACGCAATGAGCAAGAACAACGAAAAGGCCGCCCCGCAGGGCGACGTGACCCAGGACCAGGCCGAGGATGCCGTGCGCACCCTGCTGCGCTGGGCCGGCGAGGACCCGTCCCGTGAAGGCCTGCTGGATACCCCCCGCCGTGTCGCCGAAGCCTATGGCGACTGGTTCAGCGGTTACCGCGACGACCCGCGCGCCTACATGGAGCGGACCTTCGAGGAAGTGGCCGGCTACGACGAACTGATCGTCCTGCGCGACATCGAGTACGAAAGCCACTGCGAACACCACATGGCGCCGATCATCGGCCGCGTGCACGTCGGCTACCTGCCGGCCGGCAAGGTGGTGGGCATCAGCAAGCTGGCCCGTGTCGTCGAAGCCTATGCCCGCCGTTTCCAGGTGCAGGAAAAGATGACCGCACAGATCGCCCAGTGCATCCAGGATGTGCTGCAGCCGATCGGTGTCGGCGTGGTCGTCGAAGGCGCCCACGAATGCATGACCACCCGCGGCATCCACAAGCGCGGCGTCAGCATGGTCACCTCGAAGATGCTGGGCAGCTTCCGCGACGACGCGCGTACCCGCGCCGAGTTCCTGCGCTTCATCGAAGTGGGCGGCAAGCGCTGAGCCGCTTGCCCGCGCCCCGCCGGCCCCTGCGGGCCGGTATGCCCACGGCTGCCCGCGCGGCCGCCGTGGGCGGCTGCTCGTCCCCGCCAGCCCTCATGAATCCTTTCGCTGCATGAAGCACCGCGAACGCATCTCCCGTTACCGCCATCTGCGCGAACAGCCCCAGTGGAAGCTGCTCGCCGCCGACCACGCTCCGGAAATCATCGGCCTGCTGCAGGGGCTGCTGATGGACGGCGAGCGCACGCTGTCGTCGTCGGTGCTCAACGAGCGCCTGCAGCGTGCGTTGGACCAGCTCAACGGCGACGAACTGTCGCGCGAGCTGCCGCGTACCGCGCAGGCCTACATCGCGCACTGGCTGGCCCAGGGCTGGCTGGAACGCCGCCTGCCCGAAGGCGCCGACCAGGAGCAGTACGAGCTGTCGACCGCGGCACTGCAGGCGATCCGCTTCGCCGACGGCCTTGAGCAGGCCCGCGTGGCCGCCACCGAAAGCCGCTTGGCGCTGGTCATCGAACAGCTCTCGCAGTTGGCCGCGCAGACCGAATCCGATCCGGACGCACGCCTGTCGGCACTGCGCGACGAGCGTGACCGCATCGACGCCGAGATCGCCCGCGTCGGCGCCGGCCGCGTGATCGCGCTGGATGGCAAGCGCGCGCTGGAACGTGCGCGCCAGATCATCGGCCTGGCCGACGAGCTGACCGAGGACTTCCGCCGCGTGCGCGACGACTTCGAGCAGCTCAACCGCGATTTCCGCGAACGCATCATCGACGACGAGGGCGAACGCGGGGACGTGCTGTCGCAGCTGTTCGAAGGCGTGGACGTGATCGGCGAGAGCGATGCCGGCCGCAGCTTCCAGGCCTTCTGGCGCCTGCTCAACGACGCCGAACAGAGCGCCCAGCTCGATGCCGCGCTGGAAGCGGTGCTGGCACGTGGCTTTGCGCGACGCCTGGACCGCAACGAACGCAACTTCCTGCGCGGCTTCACCAGCACCATGCTTGAGCGCGGTGGCCAGGTGCACGACGTGCTGCAGAACTTCGCGCGCAGCCTGCGCGGTTTCGTGCAGAGCCGTGGCTATCTGGAACAGCGCCGCCTCAACCAGCTGCTGAAGCAGGCGCAGTCCGAGGCGCTGGCCCTGCGCGACGAGTTCCCCGCACAGCGTGGCATCGGCCGTGACCTGCAGCTGACCACCAGCCGCCTGCGCTCGTGGTCGCAGTGGAGGCTGCACGATCCGCGCAGCGCCCAGGTCGATGGCAACGTCGAGTACAACGATGCCGCCGCGATCAGTCTGGAAAGCGTCGGCGATCTGGTCGCTTCATCCGAAATCGACTTCCGCACCCTGCGCCGCGACCTGCACGACCTGCTCGATGCACAGCCGCGGCTCAGCATCGCCCAGGCCCTGTCGCAGCGCGAAGCACCGCAGGGTCTCGGCAGCGTCATCGGCTACCTGTCGCTGGGCACGCGCTTCGGCAACGTGATCGCCGGTGAGCAGGAGCTTGCCGAATGGCGTGGTGGCGACGGCCAGGTCCGTCGCGCCCGCATCCCGCTGGTTTGGTTCACCCAGGAGAGACGCCATGAGCTGGCATGAAGATCCCATCGACGCACCGCAGGCCGACGTGGCGGAAGACGCCTACGAAGCCGAACCGGTGGCGGCCGTGGCGCAGCCCCGCCGTGGCAACGACGTGTACTACCTCGGCGATACCGGGCGCCTGCCGCTGGACGCACGCCGCGCGCTGTGCCAGCTGCTGATCGGCCCCAGCATCGACCAGCTGCGCCACGCCAAGCTGTGGCCGGCGCTGATCCGCAGCGAGGCGGCCATCCGCTCCTCGCTGGCGGACCTGTTCCTGGAACTGGTGCTCGACCGTGACAGCGGCGTGGCCTTCACCCGCCAGGCCGATACCGAAGACGTGGATGCGCCGGTGCTGCTGCGCACCTCGCCGCTGACCTTCATCGATTCGGTGCTGCTGCTGTACCTGCGCCAGCAGCTGGCCGAGGCCGATGCGCGCGGCAACCGCGCGGTGGTCGCCGACGCCGAGATGGCCGAAGCGCTGGCCATCTACGAAAAGAATCTGTCCACCGACCGCGCCGGCTTCAACCGCCGCGTCGCCTCGGCGGTGCAGAAGATGAAGGACAACCACATCCTGACCCGCCTCAGCGGCCAGGAAGACCGCCACGAAGTCTCGCCGGCGCTGAAGCTGCTGTTCTCCGCCGAAGACGTGTCCCAGCTCTCGGCGGTCTACCGCCAGCTGCGCGAAACCCCGGCCGCCGAGGCCTGAGAGACCCGACCATCGCATGGCTATCTCCAAGCACACTCCCGCTTTGTTCAACGAAGGCCTGCCGGACCCGCGCCTGCAGCAGTTCCGCATGCGCCGCCTGCAGGTGCACAACTGGGGCACCTTCAACGGCCTGACCGAAGTGCCGATCGCCGAGCGCGGCTTCCTGTTCGTCGGCCGTTCCGGCTCGGGCAAGTCGACCCTGCTCGATGCCATGTCCGCACTGCTGACGCCGCCTGCCATCGTCGACTTCAACGCCGCCGCGCGTGAAGCCGAGCGCAGTGGCCGCGACCGCAACCTGGTGTCCTACGTGCGTGGCGCGTGGGCTGACCAGCAGGACAGCGGCACCGGCGAAATCGCCACCCAGTACCTGCGCAAGGGCGCGACCTGGACCGCACTGGTGCTGGAATACCGCGCCGGCGATGGCCGCGTGGTCAGCCTGGTGCGCCTGCTGTGGATCTCCGGCAATGGCACCTCGGCCGGCGACGTGCGCAAGCACTACATGATCGCCGAGCGTCCGTTCGACATCGCCAAGGATCTTGGCGGCTTCGATCTGGACCTGCGCAAGCTCAAGCAGAAGCTGTCCGACCTGCACCACTTCGATACCTTCTCCGGCTACGCCGAGCGCTTCCGTGACCTGCTCGGCATTGACAACGAGATGGCGCTGCGCCTGCTGCACAAGACGCAGTCGGCGAAGAACCTGGGCGACCTGAACGTCTTCCTGCGCGACTTCATGCTCGACACGCCGAAGACCTTCGACGCCGCCGAGCGCCTGGTCAGCGACTTCGCCGAGCTCGATGGCGCGCACCAGGCGGTGGTCACCGCCCGTCGCCAGGTGGAGACCCTGCTGCCGGCACGCGCCTACTACAACGACCTGAAGGAAATGCACCGCCGGCGTGGCGACGACGAAGCCCTCAAGCTCGGCGTCGACAGCTTCCGTGAAAGCCGCCGCCAGGCGCTGATCGAGGCCCGCCTGCGCGAGATGGACGTGCGTGACCGTGGCCTGCTCGGCGAAGAAGCCCAGCGCCGTGCCGCACTGGACAACCACACCGAGCGCCTGGCCGAACTGGAACTGCAGCGCCGCCAGCAGGGCGGTGAGCGCATCGAGGAACTGGAGCGCGAGCAGGGCCGTGCCGAAGCCGAGCGCGACCGCCGCAAGGCCAAGCGCGAACAGGCAAGCCAGGCCGCGCAGCAGCTGCAGGCCGAACTGCCGGACGACGCCCACGGCTTCGCCGAACTGGTCGAGCGCGCGCAGAACGAACTGCAGGATCGCCAGCGTGCCTCTTCGGCGCTGGACGATGCGATCAGCGATCGCCTGGGCGGCAAGCGCGATGACGAGCGCCGCTTCGGCGAAGTCCGTGCGGAACTCGAAGCGATGCAGCGCACGCCCTCCAACATCCCGGCGCCGATGCAGAAGCTGCGCGCGCGCCTGGCCGAGGAAACCGGCATTGCCGAGGCGGCGCTGCCGTTTGTCGGCGAGCTGATCCAGGTCCGCTCGGAAGAGCAGGGCTGGCAGGGCGCCATCGAGCGTGTGCTGGGCGGCTTCGCGTTGTCGCTGCTGGTCGATGACAAGCATTACAACGACGTCGCCGAGTGGGTGAACCGTACCCACCTGGGCATGCGCTTCACCTATTACCGTGTGCGCCGCAACGACGATGCGTTTGCCCGTGAGCCGTCGGCGAAGTCGCTGCTGCACAAGCTGGAACTGCGCGAGCACGTGTTCGAAAGCTGGCTGCGCCGCGAGCTCGGCAAGCGATTCGACTACGAATGCGTGGATGCCAAGCAGCTGCGCAACGTCGACCGCGGCATCACCCGCGAAGGTCAGGTCAAGCACCCGGGTGACCGCTTCGAGAAGGATGACCGCAGTGCGGTGGGCGACCGCCGCCGCTGGATCCTCGGCTTCAACAACCACGACAAGGTGGGGGCCTTCGAGCGTGAAGCACAGGAACTGGCCAAGCGCATCGCCAGCTGCGAGACCGACATCGCGCGTCTGCGTGGCCAGCGTGACCGCGACAACGAACGCCGCCTGGCCTGCCACGAGCTGGTCAGCATCAGCTGGAACGAGATCGACATCGCCGCCCCGCAGCAGCGCCTGACCGATATCGAGGCCACCCTGCGCGACCTGCGCGAAGGCAATGCGGACCTGGCCAAGCTGGCCAAGCAGATCGACGCGGTGCGCGCCGACATCGAGCAGGCTCGCCGCACCTATGAAGACGTCCGCGTCGAGCGCGGGCAGCTGGTCAAGGAGCGCGATCGCCTCGACCGCGCGCGACAGCAGAGCCGTGCGCTGGTGTTGCCGAGCCTGGCCCAGGAGCAGGAAGCCGGCCTTGCCGAGCGCCTGCAGGAACAGGGTCCGCTCAGCCTGGAAACGCTGGAAGCGCACATGCGCCAGGTCAGCAACGCGCTGAACGAGCAGCTGTCGTCCTCGCAGCAGGACCTCAACCGCATCGAGAACCAGCTGATCGGTTGCTTCCGCCGCTTCATCCAGCAGTGGCCGGAGGAATCGGGTGACTTCACCGTGTCGGTGGCGTCGGCCGAGGACTTCCTCGCACGCTTGGAACGACTCGAGCGCGATGGCCTGCCGCAGCACGAAGAGCGCTTCTTCGATCTGCTGCAGAACCAGAGCAAGAACAACCTGCTGGCGCTGCAGCGCCATAGTGCCGAAGCCCGCAAGTCGATCGGCCAGCGCCTGGACGAAGTGAACGCCAGCCTGGAGCAGGTGCCGTTCAACCGTGGCACGCTGCTGACCATCGAACTGAGCGACCGTCGCCTGCCGGAAGTCGGCGAGTTCCACCTGCAGCTGCGCGAGGTGCTGTCGCAGCAGCAGACCGAGCAGCGCGAGCTGGCCGAATCGCAGTTCACCGTGCTGCGCCAGCTGGTCAACCGCCTCGGCTCGCAGGAAGGCGAGGACAAGCGCTGGCGCGAGCTGGTGCTGGACGTGCGCATGCATGTGGAGTTCATCGGTGTCGAGCTGGATGCGGAAACGCGCCAGCAGGTCGAGATCTACCGCAGCGGCGCCGGCAAGTCCGGTGGCCAGCGCCAGAAGCTGGCCACCACGTGCCTGGCGGCAGCGCTGCGCTACCAGCTCGGCGGCGCCGACAGCCAGCTGCCCAGCTACGCCGCTGTCGTGCTCGACGAAGCCTTCGACAAGGCCGACAACGAGTTCACCGCGCTGGCGATGAACATCTTCGACAACTTCGGCTTCCAGATGGTGGTCGCCACCCCGCTGAAGTCGGTGATGACGCTGGAACCGTTCATCGGTGGCGCCTGCTTCGTCGAAATCAGCGGCCGCCACGATTCCGGCGTGCTGTTGATCGAGTACGACGAAGAAGGCAAGCGCCTGAAGCTGCCCGAGCGCAGCCGCCAGCAGGCCAACGAACCGGAAGAAGCAGAGGCCTGAGCGCCTCGGTCCATCTACCTGTAGAGCCGAGCCATGCTCGGCTGCTCTTCGCGATGGGAAACCGTGTGCCAACCAAGGTTGGCACCTACCGGGTCATGAGGCGCATTCATGCACCGCGGAACGTATCCCACGCCATCCGCGCGATCAGCACCACCACCAGCCCCACGAACAGCTTGCGGATGAACGGCGTTCCGCCCTTCAGCGCCAACCGCGTGCCCACGACCGAACCGATGATGTTGGCCGCGGCCATCGGCAGCGCGAACAGCCACAGGATGTTGCCGGTCGGCACGAAGAACGAGATCGCCGCCACGTTGGTCGCCAGGTTCACCACCTTCGACGCCGCCGAGGCGCGCAGGAAATCCAGCCCGAAGAAGCGCACGAACAGGAAGATCAGGAAGCTGCCGGTGCCCGGCCCGAAGAAGCCGTCGTAGAAGCCGATCGCCGCACCGATCGCCAGTGCGATCACCAGTTCACGGCGGCCGATCTCCTGCGGCCGGTGCAGCGCGCCGAAGTCCTTCTTCCACAGTGTGTAGGCCAGCATCGCGATCAGCAGCACCAGCACCAGTGGGCGCACCGCGTCCTTGGGCAGCAGGCTTACCGCAGTGGCTCCGGCGAAGGAGAAGATGAAGGCCGTACCGGCCGCGAACAGTACCGGCTTCCACGGGAAGCGCACGTTGCGCGCATAGCGCCAGGCAGCCGCACCGGTACCGAACATCGAACTGAACTTGTTGGTACCAAACAACATCGCCGGCGTCTGCTGCGGCAGCACCGTGAACAGGCCAGGCAGCTGCACCAGGCCACCGCCACCCACGGCGGCATCCACAAGACCGGCGATGAAGGCGATCACCACCAGCCACCACATCTCAGGGGGAACCAGTTCCAGCACGGCGATCAATCAAGGTGGGGGCGCGACAGCATACGCCTGTCCTGTACCGGCGACCCGTGCCGTGCGTGGATCGATCCGTGCAACCCGGCGACAATACGGATATGAGCAAGAAACCTGCCGATCCCTGTCCCTGCGGCCTGCCCGCCGACTATGCGGCCTGCTGCGGCCGCTTCCACGCCGGTGAAGCCGCGCCGGATGCCGAGCGCCTGATGCGTTCGCGCTACAGCGCCTATGCACGGGGCCTGGCCGACTACCTGCGCCAGAGCTGGCACCCGGACACGCGTCCGGCCGAGCTGTCGCTGGATGATGCGCCCGGCCAGCGCACGCATTGGCTGGGCCTGACCGTGCACGAGCACACCGTCACCGGCGCCGACAGCGCCGAGGTCCGGTTCACCGCGCGCTACCGGGTGGGCGGCGGCAGCGCGGTGAAGATGACCGAGCACAGCCGCTTCCTGCGCGTCGACGGCCGCTGGTACTACCTCGACGCTGCCTGAGCCTCAGCCAGCGCGTACTGCCAGCACGTCCTGTTCGGCATACGCGCGCACCTGGTTGCGGCCGCCGTCCTTGGCGACATACAGCGCCTGGTCGGCGGCCTTGACCACGGCCGCCGGGCGCGGACCGACGCGACTGTCGGCCAGACCGATGCTTACGGTTACCTGCACTACCTGTCCGCTGCCGCCGCGCCCGCGCTGCTGGCGCCCGGCGTCATCGTCGCGGCTGCGGGTGCTGCGGTCACGCAGCTGCATGCGGGTGTCCTCGATGCTCTGCCGCAGGGCTTCCACGGCATCGACACAGGCTATTGCCGGACGGTCCAGGAACACCACCGCGAACTCCTCGCCGCCATAGCGGAACGCACGACCACCATCGCCTACCCGCGCCAGCCGCGAGGCCACCAGGCGCAGCACGTCGTCGCCGGTGTCGTGGCCGTGGGTGTCGTTGAACGATTTGAAATGGTCCACGTCCACCATCGCGATGCTGTAGGTGCCGCGTGCCCGCTGCAGGGTCTCGTTGAACGCGCGGCGCCCGGGCAGGCCGGTCAGCTCATCGCGGAAGGCCATGTGGAAGGACTCCTGCAGCATCGCGCCCAGCATCAGCAGCAGGGCCGCGCTGCTCAGTGCCGGCAGCAGCACCGGCTGCAGGAACACCCTCGGCAGCATCCACCACAGGCACAGCAGGGCCAGCAGCATCGCCGTGTGCAACGGGCGCGGATGCCGCCAGGCCTGCCCGCCCAGAGCGGTGGTTGCCAGCAGGAACAGCAGCGCTGGCAGCTGCGCCAGCGCGTTCCAGTCGACCGGGATCCACGACCAGTGACGGTTCGACAGCAGATCGTGCATGCCGCGCGGCTGCTGCGTGGCCAGCAGCAGGAAGATCAGCAGTGCCGTGCCGCTGGCGACGGAGCGCAACAGCAGGTCGTGGCGGCGCCGCCCGCGCTCCGGCCACAACGACAGGCCGGCGAACAGCAATGGCAGCCACGCCGAGATGGCATGGAAGCGCAGCGGTGTCAGCGCGCCGACATGGCCGCTGCGCAGGTAGCCGCCGACATCCTGGTGCAGCAGCGCGAACATGACCGCCACCACCAGCAGCAGGCACAGCGAACGTACCTGGTGGTAGAGCAGGGCAAGGCCGGCGCCGAGGCAGGCCAGCAGCCAGGGCAGGATGCGCTGCGCCGGGCTGGCCACGTCTGCGGTATCCAATGCGGTCCATACCACCACGGCAACCAGCAGGGCGGGCAGCACGAACAGGTAGTGCGCAGGCTGGCGGAGCGGATGCAGGGGCAAGCAGGAATTCCAGCGCGGTGACGACGCGGCCGCAGCATTGCCGTTAGCGGCGTTCGGGGCGGCTTCTTGAATGCGGCAGGCTCATCCATGTGAACGAAGTGACGCCGAACCATGACATCGCACTCACCGTCCAGCGCCGATGCTGACCCCATGGACAGCGTACCCGCCGCCGTCGCTGCCCCGCAGCACGATCTCGCCCACCAGTTCGCACGCGTGCGCGCGCGCAGCATGCAACTGGCCTCGCCGCTCAGCGCCGAGGACGCCATGTTGCAGAGCATGGCCGACGCCAGCCCGAGCAAATGGCACCTGGCCCACACCACCTGGTTCTTCGAACGCTTCGTGCTGGCGGGCTTCGCTGCTGCATCGGCGCATGACCCGGCCTGGGATTACCTGTTCAACAGCTACTACAAGAGCATCGGGCCGGCGCACGCCCGGCCGCAGCGTGGGCTGCTGTCGCGGCCATCGCTGCAGCAGGTGCGCGACTACCGCCAGCAGGTCGATGCACAGGTGCAATCACGGCTGGCGGCAGGCGACCTTGATGAGCAGGCGCTGCAGCACCTGCAGCTGGGCCTGCAGCACGAACAGCAGCACCAGGAGCTGCTGCTCACCGACATCAAGCATGCGTTCTGGTGCAACCCGTTGCAGCCCGCCTACCGCGAGGACCTGCAGCCGGCCACCAGCGCTGCCAGTGCGCAGGGCTGGATCGAATCACCCGAGCGCATCGTCACCATCGGCGCCGCAGCCTGGCCGCAGCACACCGCCTTCGCCTACGACAACGAATCGCCAGCGCATCGCGTGCTGCTCCCCGCGCACGCACTGGCCGAGCGCCCCGTCAGCAATGCCGAGTACCGTGCCTTCATCGATGCCGGCGGCTACCGCGAGCCGCGCTGGTGGCTCAGTGAAGGCTGGGCAGTGCGTGAAGCCGAGGACTGGCGGCATCCGCTGTACTGGGATGACACCCTGCAGCGCGAGTACACCCTGGGCGGTTGGCGCGAACTGGACCCGCATGCGCCGGTCTGCCACCTCAGCTACTACGAGGCCGATGCCTTCGCCCGCTGGGCCGGCGCGCGCCTGCCCAGCGAATTCGAGTGGGAAGCCGCTGCCGCGTCGCACCCGCTGCGCGGCCATTTCGCCGATGACGATCGGCTGCACCCGCAGGCAGCGCCGGGCAGTGGAATGCGGCAGCTGTTCGGCGATGTCTGGGAATGGACCCACAGTGCGTATGGCGCCTATCCGGGCTTCCGCCCGTTCGCCGGTAACCTCGGTGAATACAACGGCAAGTTCATGTGCGGGCAATGGGTGTTGCGCGGCGGCAGCTGCGTGACGCCCCGCGGCCATGTGCGCGCCAGCTACCGCAACTTCTTCATGCCTCCGGCGCGCTGGCAGTTCTCCGGGCTGCGCCTGGCCAGGGACCTCGCATGAGTACGGTGCAGGACGCGCTGCAGGCGCTGACCGATCTCACCCCCGGGCGCCAGCAGATCCTGGCTGACGTGGTGGCCGGGTTGTCGCGCACGCCCCGGCAGCTGCCGTCCAAATATTTCTACGATGCACGTGGCTCGCGCCTGTTCGAGCAGATCACGCAGACCCCCGAGTACTACCCCACGCGCACCGAACTGGCTCTGCTGGCGCGTGTGCTGCCGGACATCGCCCGCACCGTTGGCCCGCGCCTGCACGTGGTGGAGCTGGGCAGCGGCAGCGGACGCAAGACCGCGCTGCTGCTGGCCGCCCTGCACGATCCGGTGGCCTACACGCCGATTGAAATTTCGCGTGCCGCGCTGCTGTCCAGCATCGATCATCTGGCACCGGCACTGCCCCAGGTGGAGATGCTGCCGGTCTGCGCCGACTTCACCCGTCCCGTGGCCGTACCCATGCCCGAACGCGAACCCGCGCGACGGCTGCTGTTCTTCCCCGGCTCCACGCTGGGCAACTTTGAAGGCGAAGACGCGATCGCACTGCTGCGGGCGATGCGCCAGACAATGGGCCGCGACGGCCTGGCCCTGGTCGGCATCGACCTGCACAAGGACCCGGCGCTGATCGAGGCGGCGTACAACGATGCGCAGGGCGTCACCGCCGCATTCACTCTCAATCTGCTGGCGCGCCTCAACCGTGAGATCGGCAGCGACTTCGACCTCGACGGCTTCCGCCACCGTGCTCGTTACAGCATCGCGCGGCTGCGCATCGAAACCGATCTGGTCAGCCGCTGGGCGCAGGATGTGCATCTGGAGGGACGCACCTTCCACTTTGCCGCCGACGAACCGATTCGCGTGGAGTACAGCCACAAGTACACCGACGACAGCTTCGAGGCCTTGCTGCAGGAGGCAGGACTGCAGGTCACGCAGCGCTGGAATGCCGACAGTCCCGCCTACGGCCTGCGCCTGCTGCGTGCCACCTAGGGCGGACGGCCAGCCGGTGCCCCTTCAGGTTCAGCAGCACCGCTACCCCTAAGATGGCCGTGCAACGGCAACACGGAGGACGCCATGCCCATTCTGACCACGCTCGGCCTGGCGGCCGCTCTCGCCGCGCCCCCCGTGCTGCCTGCAGCATCCGATGCCAGCGTCGATCCGGCCTTCAGCCGCTGCCTGGCGGGCCTGCAGGCCACGGCCGCCAGCCAGGGCATCAGCCCCGACCGCTTCAATGAGATCACCGCCGGCCTCACCCCGGACCCCAGCGTGCTCGGCCTGCTCGATGCGCAGCCGGAATTCACCACGCCGATCTGGGACTACCTGGCCGCGCTGGTCGATCACCAGCGGGTGGCTGATGGTCGCGCCCTGTTGCAGCAGCATCGCGATCTGCTCGATCGGGTGTCGGCGCAGTACGGCGTCGACCCGGCCACCATCGTCGCGGTCTGGGGCGTGGAGAGCGACTACGGTCGCGTGTTCGGCAAGCGCCCACTGCTGCAGTCGCTGGCCACGCTGTCCTGCGCCGGCCGTCGCCAACCCTTCTTCCGCGGTGAACTGCTGGCCCTGCTCAAGCTGATCGACCGCGGCGACCTGCAGGCACAGGGGCTCACCGGCTCCTGGGCCGGTGCCTTCGGGCATACGCAGTTCATGCCCAGCACCTATGCACGCATCGCCGTGGACGGTGATGGCGATGGCCGCCGCGATCTGGTCGGCAGCGTTCCCGATGCGCTGGCCTCCACCGCCAACTACCTCAAGCGCGCCGGCTGGCGCAGCGGAGAGCCGTGGGGCATGGAAGTCCGCGTTCCTGCGGGCTTCAACGCCAGCCAGGCCGGCCGCACCCAGCGTCGCGCCCTGGCCGACTGGCGTGCGCAGGGTGTGACCGCGCTGGATGGCAGCGCGTTGGCTCCGGCCAACCTGCCGGCGGATGCGCGCGCCGCCCTGCTGCTGCCGGCAGGCAACAAGGGCCCGGCATTGCTGGTGTTCCGCAACTACGACGCGATCTACAGCTACAACGCCGCGGAAAGCTATGCGCTGGCGATCGCGACGCTGGCTGACCAATTGCGTGGCGGCAACGGGTTGGCCACTGCCTGGCCGACCGACGACCCGGGCCTGGGCCGCGATGAGCGCCGCCAGCTGCAGACCCTGCTCCTGGCCCGTGGCCACGACATCGGTGCCGCCGACGGCATGATCGGTACCGCCACGCGTCGCGCGATCCAGACCGAGCAGCAGCGCCTGGGCTGGAGCGAGGTGGACGGCCGCGCAGGCCAGCGCATCCTGCGCACGCTGCAGGAAGAGGCGGCCGCCACCGCGCCCGCCGGGCAGAAGGCCTTGCCGGCGGCACGTTGACCGCGACATCATCGCCGCGGTCTTCAAGGAGCGTCATCGCATGCAGTCGAATCCGGACATCAGCGCCGGCCTGTATCACGGCCTGGAGGCCTGGCAGGTGCGAACCGCCAACGCCACGGCGGTCGTCAGTGTGTTTGGTGGCCAGCTGCTGTCGTTCATTCCCGATGGGCAGCCCGATCTGCTGTGGCTTTCGCCCACGCGCGCCGAGCTGCCCACGCCCATCCGCGGTGGCGTGCCGGTGTGCTGGCCGTGGTTCGGCCGCCAGGGCCAGAGTGCCGATGTACCGGCGCATGGCCTGGTACGTACCGCGCGCTGGGAGCTTCTGCAGGCCAGCCAGAGCGATGACGGTGAAGTCGAGCTGCAGTTGGCGCCTGCGCCCTGCGCCGATCCCGGCCTGCGCCTGCAGATGCAGCTGCGCATCGGCCGCCGGCTGCGCCAGCAGCTGGTCACCGAGAACACCGGAACCTCGCCGGTGACCTTCACCCAGGCCCTGCACAGCTATTTCCGGGTGGGCGATGCCAATCAGGTCGAGGTCGAGGGCCTTGATGGCCTGCAGTACCTGGACAAGTACGAGGACTATGCGCAGCTGCGCCTGCAACAGGGACCGTGGTCATTGCGCGATCCGCGTGATCCCGGTCGCAGCGATCGCATCTATACCGGTGCCGGCGGCCATTACGTGCTGCGTGATCCCGTACTGCAGCGGCGGATCGAGATCCGCAGCGAAGGCAGCCAGACGCTGGTGGCCTGGAATCCCGGCGCCGAGGCCGCAGCCAGGATGTCCGATGTCGGCGATGGCTGGCACGATTACGTCTGCCTGGAAGTGGCCAACGCCGGCCCGGAGCAGATTACGCTTGCGCCAGGTGCGCGCCATCAGCTGGTGCAGACCCTGGCCAGTGCCGCGCTGTAGGCGCTGGCAGCGATTTCAGTTTGTCGATGCAGGTAGCAAGGACGGAAAACATGCAGGAAGCACAGTGGTGGTACGCCAATGGCAGGCAGAGCAGTGGGCCGGTGGATCTGGCCGGCCTTCGCCAGCTGCAGCGGGAAGGGACGGTTACGGCGCGCACGCTGCTCTGGTGCGAAGGCATGCCCTCATGGCGGCCGTTGGCGGAACTGGAGCAGGCGTTCACGCCCATCGAGGCAGCTCCGGCCCCGGATATCGACGCAGCCCCTGCGGTTGAGGGCATTGCGGCGAGCGTCGGCGATCCGTCCGATCCCTATCGTGCGCCGGTCGCTGTACCGGATAGGGCCGTGGCTGCCGGGCTGGAAGGCGAAATGGCCTTGTACGCCAGCGTGGTCGGCGGCAACTTCCCGATCTATCGCCAGCGCTGGCGGCTGGATCAGGGCATTGCCACGGGCAGTGGCACCTGGCACTGGCCGGCCTTCCTGCTCGGCCTGATCTGGATGATGTACCGCAGAATGTACCGCCTGGCGGCGATGTGGGCCGGCCTGCTGCTGCTGATCAGCGTGGTGGAGACCCTGCTGGGTGTGCCGGATGGCCTGTCGCTGGTCATCACCTTCGCGCTCAGCATCACCACCGGCATCTTTGGCAACAGCTGGTACCTGGCACACTGCCAGCGCCTGATCGCCCAGGCCCGTGCCGTCACCGGCGGCGATGACGCACGGCTGCGCAGCGAGCTGACCGCACGCGGCGGCACCAGCGTGATCGCCACGCTGGTCGCCATCGTCATCGCGGTGGTGCTGAGCATCGTGGGTGCCGCATTGGCGGGGTAGGGCAGGTCAACGGCCCTGATGGGGTCGCAGCACCAGCAGGCACAGCGCACCGGCCACCAGGCCCCAGAACGCTGAGCCGATGCCAGCCAGTGAGACGCCCGAGGCGGTGACCAGGAAGGTGACCAGTGCCGCCTCGCGGTCCCGCTCTACCGCCAGCGCACTGGCCAGGCTGTTGGCGATGGTGCCGAACAGCGCGATACCGGCCACGCAGGCCACCAGCTCCTTCGGGAAGGCGGCGAACAGTGCGGCCACGGTGGCACCGAACAGTCCGATGACGATGTAGAAGGCACCTGCCGCCATGGCGGCGGTATAGCGTCGTGCCGGGTTCTCATGCGCATCGCGGCCCATGCAGATCGCCGCGGTGATTGCTGCCAGGTTCAGCGCGTACGCACCGAACGGTGCCAGCAGCGTATTGACCACACCGATCCAGCCGATCAGCGGCGACACCGGGGCGTCGTAGCCGGATGCCCGCATCACCGCCACGCCCGGAATGTTCTGCGAGGCCATGGTGACCACGAACAGGGGCAGGGCGATGCCGGCCACCGCAGTCCAGGACAAGGATGGGGTCACCCATTGCGGTACCGCCAGCTGCAGCTGCACCTGCTGTGCGTGCAGCAGGCCACGGCTGGCCGCGACCGCGATGCCGACCAGCAGGGTGGCGATGACCGCATAGCGCGGGAACAGGCGGCGTCCGGCCAGCCAGGTGGCGAACATTGCCAGTGCCAGTACCAGTTGGGTGTTCATGGCCACGAACACGTCCAGACCGAAGCGCAGCAGCACCCCGGCCAGCATGCCGGCGGCCAGCGCCATCGGCACCCGCTGCATCAACCGGGCGAAGATGCCGGAGAAGCCTGCCAGCATGCCCAGCACCGCGGCGAGCAGGAATGCACCGGTGGCTTCAGCAAGCGAGGCGCCACCGGCACCGACCACCAGCATCGCCGCGCCCGGTGTCGACCATGCGGTCACCACCGGCACGCGATAGCGCAGCGACAGCCCGATGCAGGTCACACCCATGCCCAGTCCCAGGGCCCACATCCATGAGGCGATCTGTGCCTGGTTGGCACCGATGGCTTGTGCAGCCTGGAACACGATGACGGCCGAACTGGCGAAGCCGACCAGCACAGTAATGAAGCCGGCAACGAGGGCCGGTACTGAAAGGTCGCGCCACCACGCTTGCCGCACCTGCATGTTCATTACCGTCTCTCCACTGTGCATCCGTGCATTGATAGCCCTTGTGGGGGGGGGGGGGGGGGGG
>NZ_JAWJTI010000049.1:0-24330 GCF_032911525.1 Stenotrophomonas veracruzanensis | reverse complement strand
AACTCGCGACCTCAACCTTGGCAAGGTTGCGCTCTACCAACTGAGCTATTCCCGCAGATTCCGTTCGACCTGCGTCGAAGGAGCGCTATTGTGTCCAAATTCCTTCACGCCGTCAACAGTCTTCACATCATGCGGTCACGGGCGTCCGCACTGGGGTACGCTGCCCCGCCCAGCCCCGTGCGCCCATGTTCCTTCGCGGCAAGCCCCTGTTGATCGCCCTGGCGCTGCATCTGCTGGTAGCGCTGCTGTACTGGGCATTGATTCCGCTGGGAATGAACTGGTATCGCGACCATTTCGGCTTCACCTCCCATCGCGACATCGGCCTGGGCATCGCCCAGTTTTATCTGTTCTGGATGTTCCTCTGCGCGCAGCCGCTGATTGCGGTGCTGCGGCCGCTCTCCGCCAAGCTGTCCGTGCTGGCCATTCCCTTGGCATTCGCAACCTGGACGCTGATGCACAACCACCCGCTGCGCCTGCTTTACTTCACCGTCGGCCCCGGCCTGCTGGCACTGGCCGCGATTGCCATATCCGCGTGGCATGCATCACACAACCGCCTGCCTGCCACCACGGACACCGCCGATGCCTAGACGCTACGTCCGCCTGTTCTGGTTGCTGGTCGCGTTGACCTGGCTGGCGCTGATCGCTGCACTGGTCAATGCCGGCTTCACCCCGGACTATTGGCTGCTGCATCACCTGGAGGGCGCCGAACTGCCCTACCCGACCAGCACCGTCATCGTGTTCGCGCTGCTGGGCACCGTCGAACTGGTGGTAGCCGCCTTGATCGTACGTCCGTGGCGACTGAAACGACTGTGGCTGCGCCTGCTGATCGCCTTCGCCCTGCTGCTGGCGTGGTCGGTGCCGTGGATGCTGTCGGCCATGCACCAGCCACCGGTGCATGGCATGCATCTGCTGTGGTTGCTGCTGCTGGACGTGGGACTGCTGCTGGCGCTGTGCATGGTGTCGGCGGTGAGTGCGTGGCGGGCGTTCAGGCGCCGAGAGGTCCCGTAGCGGCCCCTCCACGACGCCAGACCTACTTCCGGAACTCCACCCGCACATGCTGGCCAAAGCGCGCCTTGGCCTCGCCATCGAACTCCAGCACGCACTCCACCACCTTGGCCACGCCGCGCCCTGCGTCTTCAGGCAGGCGTGCCTGCGCAAACACCGGGCTGATGCGCACCACGCGTGCAGTTGGCAGCGTGCCGGTGTTTTCGGCGCCATCGCTGTCCGGCACGACGGTAGCCTTCATGCCCACCTGCACGGCATCGGCATAGGCGGCGCTGAGTTCGGCACGCACCTGCAGCGGGCGCGCCGGCAGCAGCGAGATCGCTGGCTTGCCGGCCTGCACGAAGGCACCAAGGCCCGGCACCTGGCCGACCACGGTGCCGGCTTCCGGCGCGCTCAACGACATCTGCTGCAGTTTCAGCCTGGCGTGTTCCAGCTTGTGCTGGGCCATGTCCACCTGCGCACCGGCCACGTCGACATCGGCGCGTACGCCGGCCAGCTGCTGCTTGGCCGCATCGGCCTGCTGGTTGGACGTCACACCTTCGCTCGCCCCCGTGGACAGGCGGGTGGCATTGCGCTCCAGTTCGCGCAGCTGTGCCTGACTGCCCTTCAGGCGGTCATTGGCCAGGGCCAGATCGGCGCTGGCCATCGCCACCTCCTGCTGCAGCAGGGCGCCATCGAGCGACAGCAGCAGCTGTCCCTTGTTCACCGTGGCGCCTTCCTTCACCGGCGCGGCGGTGATCGAGCCATCCACCGGCGGTGCCAGCGCGATCAGACCACCCTCGACATCGATGATGCCGCGCGCGACTGCAACCTTGCCGGCGCCAGCTGCATCAGCCTTGCCCGAAGGCGCCGGTGCAGGCGCGGGCGCGTCCTTGGAACAGGCTCCGAGCAGCAGTGCCGCGGACAGGGCCAGGCTGAGGGGAAGCAGGTGCGACGTCTTGGTCATGGGGCGGACTCTACAGTTTCATTTTGGCGGCGGTCATCACGGACCATACCGTCTTCCATGGCGATCACCCGATCGGCATGCCGGATCAGGCGCGGATCGTGGCTCACGCACAGCACGGTGGCACCATGCGCACGTGCGTAGCGATGCAGGATGTCGATCACGCGCTGGCCGTTCTCGGCGTCCAGCGCGCTGGTGGGTTCGTCGGCGAAGATCAGCGTCGGCGACTTCGCAAAGGCACGGGCAACGGCCACACGCTGCTTCTCGCCGCCGGACAGCTGCGCCGGGCGCATGTGGCTGCGATGGCTGAGGCCCACTTCTTCCAGCGCCTTGCGGGCCAGCGGCTCGCTCTCGCGATTGCGCATGCCACGGTAGCCCAGCGGCAGCTGCACCTGCTCCAGCGCGGTCAGCGCCGGGAACAGGTTGAAGCCCTGGAACACGAAGCCGACATGGTGCAGGCGGAAGCGCTCGACCTCGCTGCGGGTCATGTGCCCCACATCCTGGCCGAGTGCGTGCACGCGGCCACCATCGGGCGCGGACAGGCCAGACAGCAGCGACAGCAGCGTGCTCTTGCCGCAACCCGACGGGCCCGACACCAAGGTCAGCTCGCCAGGATAGATGTCCAGCGACAGGCCACGCAGCACCGGCACCTGCACATCGCCGGACATGAAGCCCTTTTCCAATGCGTCGGCCTGCAGGGTCGGGGCAACGGCGCGTGTAGAAGTCATCGGCCGGCCCTCAACGCAACAGCAACGATGGATCGGAGCGGACGACACTGCGCACCGCCATGATGCTCGACAGCATGGCCATCACCGCAACCAGCGCAACGCAGCCAAGGATCACCATTGGCGTCAGCTGCACCGGCACGCGCTGGGTCTGCGCGATCAGCAGCACCACGGTGCTGAAGGCCGCCGCCAGCAACATGCCGACTCCGCCAATCAGCAACGCCTGCTCGAACACCACCCGCGCCAGCGCATAGCGCCCGGCACCGAGCGCATTGAGCGTGGCGTACTCGCGAACCGAGCCGGCCACCACAGAGGCGAACGACTGGTTGGTGATCACCGCGCCGACGAAGCAGACGATGACGGCCATGAACAACACCGCAATGCCGGCACCGGTATCGAACAGCCAGTACTGCTGCGAGCGGCTGGCGAACTGCGGCGCGGTCCAGAACTCGACCGGCGTGGCCTGGCCCATCGACGCGGACAAGCGGTCGCGCACCCGATCGGCCAGGTCCGGCGAGCGCAGGCCCGCTACGAAGTAAGTGCTGCCCTCGTGTGGGTCGGTGCCGGCGATGGCGCGCGCGGTATCCAGCGAGGCCAGCACGTTGACGCCGCCAAGGCCACGCAGTCCCGGTTGTGCAGCGACCACGCGCACGGCCTTGCCGTTGATCCAGGCACGGTTGTTCTGCAGGTCCACGCCCAGCGTATCCAGATCGGCGCTGTCGACGATCACCGCACCCGGTTCGCGCAGCTGCGCACGCAACTCGGCAGGCAGGATGCGCGCGAACATCATTGCATCGTCGCGGGTGGAGATGCCGGACAGATACACCGACACGTTGCCGGTACCCTGCGCGCTGGAGCGCCATTCGCCATCCACCCACTCGTAAGGTTCGACGCGGGTGACATCCGGATCCATGCGCAGGTGGCTTTCCACATCGGCGCTGATCGCGTGGCCGTAGTTGACGCTCTGGGTGCCGGGGAAACCGGCCCAGATGTCGGCCGAGGATGCCTTCACATAGATCGCGGCGGTGCCGAAGATGCCCAGCACCAGTGCGGCCTGCACGATCAACAGCACGCCGGCGAAACACATCGCCAGCACCACCGGCAGGAACCGGCGCCACTCATAGGCCAGGGTCTTGCGGGCCAGCGCGATCATTGCTGTTCGCCCTTAGCCTCGACCGGCAGCGGTGCGCCGCCAAGAGCGCGGTACAGCGAAGCAAACGCCAGCACGCGTGCGCCCTGCGCACCGATCAGATCCGCCTGCGAAGCGAGCGCGGCACGCTGCGTATCCAGCCCATCGAACTCGCTGGACAGGCCCAGCTGCACCTGCCGCGCCTGGCGCCTGACCTGCTGGTTGGCGGCATCATTGGCCGCACGCAGCGACTGGATGCTGCTGTCCTGGCGCGCCAGGCTGCCCAGCGCGCCTTCCACTTCGCTCACGCCTTCCAGTACGGCCTTGCGATACCCGAGCAGCGCGGCGTCCAGTTGCTTCTCATCGGCATGGAAACGCGCACGGCGTTGGCCCCAGTCCCACAGCGGAATATCGACGTATGGACCGATCGACGGGCTGGAGTCGGAATTGGAGCGCGCGTTCTGGGTAAGGTTGTAGGCATAAAGAATGGAGCCGCCGAGGCTGATCCGCGGGTACATCGCGGCGCGCGCCGAGCCCTTGCTGGCGGCGGCCTGCATCACCTCCGATTCGGCCAGCAGGATCTGCGGACGGTGGCGCAACAGGTCCGCCGGGACCTGCTGCAGCGAGAACGCGCCCAGCTTCGGCGGCGTGCGATAGGCGCGCCAGGCCGGATCCGGGCCATCTCGGCCCAGCAACACTGCCAGCGCGCGGGCCGCGTTGTCAGCGTTTTCCCGGGCCTGTGCCGTGGCAGCGCGGGTGGCGGCCTGGCGTGCACGCAGGCGATCCAGTTCGCCCGGCTCGTCCAGGCGCAGGCGCTGGCGGACCAGCGCCAGCTGTTCGCCGCGATCATCCACGGCCTGTTGTCGGGCCAGCAGATCCTGCTGGGCCTGCGCCACGGTCAGGTCCAGATAGCTGCGCACCACGTCGGCAATCACCGCCACCTGCGCGGCATTGCGCAGCGCCTCGGCATTGCCGGCCGAGGCCTGCGCGCTCAGCTGCGCACTCTCGGCGGCGCCGAACAGGCCCAGGTCCCAGATCGCTTCAATGCCGGCATGGAAGTAGGTATCGACAGCGGCGGCGTCCTGCACCTGCTTGGCGCTGGCGGAGATTTCCGGCAGGAAACGCGAGTCGGACGTGCCAGCGACGATGCGAACGGCCTGCAGGCGCAAGGTGGCCTGCTGCAGGTCGAGATTGCCGGCGACCGCCTGATCGACCAGGCCATCCAGCGCCGGGTCGGACAGCACTTTCCACCATTGCCTGGCGTCCACCGCTACGCCCTGCCCCTGCGGCACCTGGGTCCAGGTGCTGGGCGTGCGGTCAGGCAGGTCTGGCACCGGCACCGACATGCAACCGGCCAGGGCCAGGCTTGCCAACAACGCACCAGGGCGCAGGACTGCATGCAGGGAGAGTCCGCGCCCGGTCCTGGGCACTGCCACTGAAGTGATACGCCTGACCACCAGCCCGCCAACGTGTAGAAGGAGCATGAAGGCTACCGTGCGATTGTGGAGCGAACATGGAGAAATCGTCCGAAAAAGGTCACAGCAAGCGTGCGGTTCAGGCAACGCCGACCCAGCCTTTCACTACGCTTTCAATGCGTTCCTGGCACGGAACACTGGACGGCATTTACGGCACATTGCACATTGCGGCACTGCCTTGCTTCGATGCTGACCGACCATGAAACGTCCCCACCGCTGGCTCTTGATTGGCTCGGTCACGACAGCGACTGTCGGTGCGATCGTACTCGTCCTGACCACCTCACTGGTCTCGAACGCCATGCTGCTTCTGATGGAGCGCAGCAATTTCATCCCGGGTGAATCTTCGATCTTCACCTTCGAGCCGTATGCCATCAACCAAGGCTCGTCGAACTACTGGCTGTACGGGAAGGATCACACCTACTACTACCACTTCACCTACGAAGATGACGTTCCCTACGTCTACATCCCGCAGGACAACCGCTGCCCCGGTTTCGACCGGCGAGATGCCCGCACCTGGTGCAGCGCCCTGCCCGGCAAGCCACGCTAGCGCGGCAGTGGTGCAACCGGTGTGACAAACGAAAAACGCCCCCTTGCGGGAGCGTTCTTCTTGAAACTGGAGCGGGAAACGAGACTCGAACTCGCGACCTCAACCTTGGCAAGGTTGCGCTCTACCAACTGAGCTATTCCCGCAGATTCCGTTCGACCTGCGTCGAAGGAGCGCTATTGTGTCGATATTGCTGCACGGCGTCAACAGGAGTTTTCACATGAAGTGAAGGGCAGCGTTCAGGCGCCTCCGCCTGCTCTCTTCACGTGCGCAGTCCACGGCGGTGAAAGTAGACCTGCTCGGCGATGCGCCGCGTGGCCGCCGTGTGCAGCAGTGCGTTGAGCGGCCAGTCCGCCTGCAGATGATCCATCGCCCAGCGCTGCAGCCGCTTGCCATGGAATGCCGGCGCCGCCTGCCGCGCCACCCGTTCCGCTTCCGGCCCTTGCCCACGCAGATGGCGGGCAATCGCCTCGCCGACCACCCAGCCGTGCCGCCAGGAGGCGTGAATGCCCCCGGCGGACAGCGGCGAGACGATGCCCGCCGCGTCGCCGGTCAGGATCAGGCGGTGGCCGGTGATTGGGCCATCCGGTCGGCCGCATGGGACCAGGCCGGCGCGGGTACCCGTAGGGCGCGCCGAAGACGGAATGCCGACTACATCGCGCACGTGGTCGAGGAATCCCTCAATATCCGGCAGCCACACCTGTTGCGGGTCATGACGCAGCGCCAATCCCACCTGAAGGCCGGTTGGATTCTGCGCGACCCAGCCGATGTAGCCCGGCGCGTAGCGCTTGCTGACGAAGCAATGCAGCGCGTCACCCTGCGGCAATTGCAGGTCGGCGAACTCACGCTCGACGCCGTAGAGGTTGTCACGCACCTGGCCGAGCCCGGTGCGCTGGGCAACGCGTGAGCGTGCGCCATCAGCGCCAACCAGATAGGCGCAGCGCCCTGCACCATCCACCTGCCAGCCGTCACCACTGCGATGGGCGTCGGTGAAAGACTGCTGCAGGCGCAGGTCGACACCATTCGCGCGCAGCTCTCTGGCCAGCCAGCGCATCAGGTTCGGCGTATCGGTGGTGAGGAAGTAGTAACCCGGTGCGGCCAGCAATACGCTGCGCAGGTTGGGCGAATACAGGCGCACGTTCGCGACCCGCAGCACGAGATGCTCGGGCATACGCCCCAGCCAGGTCTGCTCCATCGCTTCCTTCACCACGATGCCGGTGGTGTGCAGGCGCCCGCCGGGGTCGGCCTTGCGTTCCAGCACGCAGACGCGCAGGCCGTATTGGGCAGCGGCCAATGCACAGGCGGCACCGGCGAAGCTGGCGCCGACGATGACGACGTCGTGGTCGTAGGCGGAGGGAGTGTGAGGCATGGCTGCATCGTCCTGGAGGAACGGAGATGCAGCTTCGAACGGTAGCGTGGCGGGGTGATGGGGGGGCGGTGAAGCGGGGATGAAGTGCGGAACACGCAAACGAAAAACGCCCCCTTACGGGAGCGTTTTTCTTGAATCTGGAGCGGGAAACGAGACTCGAACTCGCGACCTCAACCTTGGCAAGGTTGCGCTCTACCAACTGAGCTATTCCCGCTTGGGAGGCGAAATTTTACCTATTCCAAGGATGGCGTCAAGCGCTTTTTTCAGGGTCTACCGAGGCACCTGGCACCGCGTATCCACGCATGGCGTGGATCTACTACAGCGTCTCCGCAAACTGATGGATCCGCCCCCTCCTTGGATGCGGCATTTCCAGTAGATCCACGCCATGCGTGGATAGGTGCATCGATGGGGTCAGACCCCGGGCTCAGTTGCCCAGCTTCTTCTGCCGCGCACGCTCGCGTGCCGCGCGCTCGTCATCGCGCAGGCTCGGCCAGGCAGCGTGCAGGTACTGCAGGCCCGACCACAGGGTCAGCACTGCGGCAATGGCCAGGGTCCAGTCACCGATGTGGAACACCGGCCAGCCCATCCAGATGTCTTCCACCGGCACGTTCGGGGCCACCGAATACAGCAGGCACAGCAGTGCGACCATCTGCGCGGTGGTCTTCACCTTGCCGATCATCGCCACGCGCACCTTGGCGCGCTGGCCCAGCTCGGCCATCCACTCGCGCAGCGCCGATACCGCAATCTCACGGCCGACGATGACCGCTGCCCAGAAGGCCATCCACGGCGTCGGGTGGCCCTGCACGATCAGGAACAGTGCCACTGCCACCATCAGCTTGTCCGCGACCGGGTCGAGGAAGGCGCCGAAGGCCGACTCCAGCTGGTAACGGCGTGCGATCCAGCCGTCGAGCCAGTCGGTGATCGCGGCCAGACCGAAGATCGCCGCCGAAGCGAAGTTGGTCCAGGTGTAGGGCAGGTAGAACACCAGCACCAGCACCGGGATCATCACGATCCGCAACAACGTCAGCCAGGTGGGCAGGGTCAACTTCATGCTTGCGTGCTTCTCTCTCTACTCGGCCGCATCAGGCGTGGCCAACCCGTGCAGGTTAGCGTAGATGCGTGCCGCAAGGGCGTCATTGATGCCTTCCACCTTGGCGATTTCCGCTTCACCGGCCGCTTTCAGGCCCACCAGGCCACCGAAATGCTTGAGCAGGCTGGCGCGGCGGCGCGGCCCGATGCCGGGGATGTCCTCCAGCTTGCTGGTCATCCGCGCCTTCTGGCGGCGGCCGCGATGGCCGGTGATGGCGAAGCGGTGCGCCTCGTCGCGCACCTGCTGGATGAACTGCAGCGCCGGGTTGGCCGCGCCCGGGCGCAGCTCGCGGCCATCGGGCATCACCAGCGCTTCGTGGCCGGCGCGGCGCTCCACGCCTTTGGCCACGCCCACCAGCAACACGCCTTCCACGCCCAGATCGGCCAGTGCGGCCTGGGCCTGCGCCAGCTGCCCGGCGCCGCCGTCGATCAGCAGCACGTCCGGCAGCACGCCCTGCTCTTCCACCGCACGGCGGAAGCGGCGGTCGATGGCCTGGCGCATGGCGGCGTAGTCATCGCCGGGCTCGATGCCGCTGATGTTGAAGCGGCGGTACTGCGCACGCACCGGGCCGGCCGCATCGAACACCACGCACGAGGCCACGGTAGCCTCGCCCAGGGTGTGGCTGATATCGAAACACTCGACCCGCTTGACCGGCTCGGCCAGGCCCAGCATCTCGCGCAGCGCATCGCTGCGCGCGTGCTGCGCGTTGCGGCTGTTGAGTTCGGTGGCCAGGGTCAGCTGCGCGTTGCGGCTGGCCAGTTCCACGTAGCCGGCGCGCTCGCCGCGCACGTTCCACTTCAGCTGCACCTTGCGCTCGGCCGAGGCCGACAGCGCGGCAACCAGCAGGTCGGCGTCGGGAATCTCGCGGTCCAGCAGGATCTCGCGCGGCGGCTCGAATTCGATGTAGTACTGCGAGACGAACGCGGCCAGCACCTCTTCCGGGCTTTCTTCACCGTTGGTGCGCGGGAAGAACGGACGGGTACCAAGGTTGCGGCCATCACGGAACGCCAGCAGCAGCACGCAGGCCTGCGAGCCCTGCATGGCCACCGCCAGCACGTCCAGGTCGGCGGCGCGGCCATCCACGTACTGCCGGGTCTGCATGCTGCGCAGCGAGGAAATCAGGTCGCGCAGGCGCGCAGCCTGCTCGAATTCCAGTGCCTCGCTGGCGGCCTGCATCAGCTCGCCCAGCTCGCGGGTGAGCTCGTCGCTCTTGCCTTCGAGGAACAGCGCGGCGCGGCGTACCGACTCGGCATACTCCGCTGCCGGCACCAGCTCCACGCAGGGCGCGCTGCAGCGGCCGATCTGGTACTGCAGGCAGGGCCGCGAGCGGTTGCGGAACACGCTGTCCTCGCAGCTGCGCAGCTTGAACAGCTTGTGCATCAGGTTCAGCGTTTCGCGTACCGCGGTCACGCCGGGATACGGCCCGAAATAGCGGCCGGGAATGGCGCGCGGACCACGATGCAGCGCGATGCGCGGCCAGTCCTCGCGGGTCAGCAGCACATGCGGGTAGGTCTTGTCGTCGCGCAGCGAGACGTTGTAGCGCGGCGACAGCGACTTGATCAGCTGGTTTTCCAGCAGCAGCGCCTCGGCTTCCGAGCGCGTCACGGTCACGTCCATGCGCGTGATCTGCGAGATCATCGACATGATCCGCGCGTTCTTCGGGCTGCCGTTGAAATAGCTGCCGACGCGATTGCGCAGCGCGCGCGCCTTGCCCACGTACAGCAGAGTGTCGTCGGCCGCGTACATGCGGTATACGCCGGGGGCGGTGCTGAGCTGGGCCGCGAAGGCCTTGCCGTCGAAGACCGGAGCAGGAACGTCGGTCATTCGCTGATCGGCACTTCGCTGAGCACGCCGCTGTCGGGGTCGAATCGCAGCACGGCGTGGGCGTCGGTCTCGGCGATCCACACCGCCCCGGCGCCCACCGCCAATCCGGCCGGGCCATGCAGGCGACGCGGCAGGGGCTGGGTGCTCAGTTCGCCACCGCCCAGGCGCAGCGTGCGCAGGCGGCCGTTGCCGGTATCGGCAATCCACAGCAGCGGGGCGTCCGCGCTCAATGCAATCGCCTGGGGGAACTGCAGGCTGGCCTGCGCACGCGGGCCGTCTTCACTGCCGAAGCGCCAAGGCCCCTGCCCGACCAGCGTCTGCACCAGGTCGCCGCGCAGTTGCAGCGCGCGGATCGAGGAACCCAGCGCATCGGCCACGTACAGCACCTGCTGCACCACGGCCAGCGCGGTTGGCTGGGCAAAGGCAGCCAGATGGCCGCTGCCATCCCGCTCGTCGATGGAACCACTGCCCGCGCGCCATTGCAGGCTGCGCTGGCCCAGGTGGTAGCTCCAGATGCGGTTGTCGCCGGCCATGGCGATGTGCAGCTGGTTGTCGGCGATGGCCAGGCCAACCGGATGGTCCAGCGGGACCTGCCGCGCCTGCGCGACCGGACCTTCCACCGGCGCCCCGGGACGCCCGTTGCCACACAGCGTGTCGACGATGCCGGTCAGCAGGTTGATACGGCGCACCGCGTGGTTGCCGGTGTCGGCGACGTACAGCGAATCGCGCTCCAGCACCAGCGCCTGCGGGCGATGGAACGCCGCTTCGGCGAGGTTGCCGTCCATGAAATCGGCGGTGCCGAGGCCGAACTGGCGCAGGATGCGGCCACCATGGCTGCATTCGAGGATGCGGTGATGGCCGCTGTCGGCGATGTACAGGCGTTCGGTGCTGACCGCCAGTCCCTGCGGGAAGCGCAGGGACTGGCGCGGTTCCGGATGCAGTTCGCTGCCGCCGCGCGGCGGCGCGGACGGTGCGCCTTCGCACAGTGCGTTCAAGGCACGCTCCAGTTCGCCGGGCGCGCCCTGGCCGACCAGCCGCTGCTGTTCGCGGCCCTGCGCATCCAGCAGCACCAGGGTTGGCCAGGCGGTGATGCCGAAGCGGCGCCAGCCATCCCAGTCGGCATCGAGCAGGACCGGCATCGTCAGGCCCTGGCGACGCAACAGCTTCAGTGCGGCACCGGCGTCGCGTTCAAAGTCGAAGCGCGGCACCTGCAGCACCAGCGGCTGCAGCTTGCCGGGGTGACGTGACAGCCATTGGCCGAATTCGGCCAGGCGTTGCGCGCTCCAGGCGGAGGCGGCGTTGACGAACAACAGCGCCACCGGCCGACCGCGCAGTTCGGTCAGGGTGCAGGGGGTGGCATTGAGCCAGGTGGCGAACTCGGGCAGGTCCGGGACGGGCTGGACGTTCATGGCCCGATTATGCCGGAGTCGGCGTCATGCAACAGTCGTGCCACGGCACGTTTTGCAGCATTGTCGACCAGCGACCAGACCTGTTCGAAATGATCACTACCGCCGGTGTAGGGATCCGGGATCGCCATCCGGCCCTCTCCGCCCGACCATGGCAGGTACAGTGCCAGGCGTTCGCGCTGGGCAGAGGTGGCCAAGCGACCGGCATCACGCAGGTTGGCTTCGTCGGCGCACAGGATCCAGTCGAAGCGGTCGAAATCCGCGGCCTGCAGCTGGCGCGCACGCAGGCTGCCGATGTCCACACCGTGCCCGGCCGCGCAGGCGATCGCGCGCCGATCCGGTGGCTCGCCCACGTGCCAGTCGCCGGTGCCAGCCGAATCCACCTGCACCCGCCCGGCCAGCGGCGAGGCCTCCAGGCGGGCGCGCAGCGCACCTTCGGCCATCGGCGAACGGCAGATGTTGCCGAGGCAGACGACCAGCAGCTTCATCGCGCGGCCATTGCCTGCAGCAACGCTTCGGCGCGCTCCAGGTCCTCGGGGGTGTCGATGCCGGGTGGGAACGGCTCCGGCGAGATCGCCACGCTGATCGGGAAGCCCGCTTCCAGCACGCGCAGCTGTTCCAGCGATTCGACCTGCTCCAGCTGGCCCGGCGGCATCGCCGCGAACTGCTGCAGGAAGCCGGCGCGGTAGCCGTAGATGCCGATATGGCGCAGCCAGTTGTGACCGGCCGGCAACGTGTCGCGGCTGCGCGCAAAACCATCGCGGTGCCACGCAATCGGCGCGCGGCTGAAGTACATCGCCTCGTTGCGCACATTGCGCACCAGCTTCACCACGTTCGGGTCGAACAAGGTATGCGCGTCCTCGACGGTCGTGGCCAGGGTCGACATCGGCGCATTGCCTTCAACCAGCGCCTCGGCCACCGCACGAATGCCCGCCGCCGGCGCGAACGGTTCATCGCCCTGCAGATTGACCACCACGGTGTCGTCGGCCCAGCCAGCGATGCGCGCGCACTCGGCCAGGCGGTCGGTACCGGAAGCATGCGAGGTGGCGGTCATTGCCACCTTCACTTCGGCCAGCCCGGACAGTGCGTCGGCAATGCGCTGGTCGTCGGTAGCGACCCAGACCTCTCCGGCACCGGCCTGCAGCGCGCGGCGCGCCACGTGCAGCACCAGCGGCTCACCGCCCAGCAGGCGCAGCGGCTTGCCCGGCAACCGCGAGGCGGCATAGCGGGCCGGGATGGCGACGACGAATTCGGTCATGGGGCGGTACTCGGCAGGCTCGTTACAACGGGAATGCGGCCGGCGGCGCATGAATGCAAGAGCCGCGCCATTCAGTTCGGTCGCAGCTTGTCCAGGCGGTCGGTCAGCGCCACCCAGAATGCCGCAGGCAGCTCGGCACGCAGCGGGACCGCGTAATGCCAGTCATTGCCGAACGCGCGGCATTTCACCGCATCCTTTTCGGTCATCAGCACCGGCAGCTGGCTGCCGAAGGACAGGTCCTGCGGCTGATAGGCCTGATGGTCGGCGAAGGCGTGCGGTACGACGCCGATACCACGTGCGCGCAGCATGTCGAAAAAACGCTGCGGATGCGCGATGCCGGCCACGGCGTGCACGCGCTGGCCCTTGAAGTACGACAGCGGACGGGCACGGCCTCCGGCCAGCGGTTGTGCGCTGTCGATGTGCAGTGCCATCGGCCACTGGCCGAAGCCACAGGCCTGTGCCGCAGATTCCTCATCGGCCTGGCCGAGATTGACCACGCGGAAATCGCACTCGCTGGCGCGGCTGACCGGCTCGCGCAGCGGCCCGGCCGGAATCATCCGGCCATTACCGTAGCGGCGCTGCGCATCAACCACCTCGATTTCGATGTCGCGCGCCAGCCGGTAGTGCTGCAGACCGTCGTCGCAGACGATCACATCGCAACCGGCCTCGATCAGCGCCTTGCCGGCAGCAACGCGGTCACTGTCCACGCGCACCGGCACGCCGGTCTTCCAGGCGATCAGCACCGGTTCGTCACCACCCTTGGCGGTCGGCGTATCAGCCTTCACCCACAGCGGCTTGTCCGCATCCTCGCGGCCGTAGCCACGACTGGCCACGCCCGGCTTCCAGCCGGCGGCACGCAGGCGCTCGACCAGGGCGATGGTCAGCGGCGTCTTGCCGGTGCCCCCGGCGGTGATGTTGCCAACCACGATGACCGGTACCGGCAGCGTGTAGCGCTTGCGCCAGCCACGCCGATAGGCCCGGCGGCGCAGCGCGGTGACGCCGGCATACAGCGGCGCCAGCAGGCGCATCGCCCACGGAACCGGGCTGCCGTCGTACCAGTACGGCGGGGTCTGGGTACCCTTGCCGGCCATCAGTCCTGCCTTTCGCGGAACTGCATGCTGTGCAGATGCTGGTACAGGCCGCCCATGGCAAGCAGCTCCTTGTGGGTGCCACGTTCGACGATGCGCCCGTGGTCCATCACCAGCACCAGGTCGGCATGCTCGATGGTCGACAGGCGGTGCGCGATGACCAGCGTGGTGCGCTCCGGCATCAGGCGCTGCAGCGCGTCCTGCACCAGGCGCTCGGATTCGTTGTCCAGCGCGGCGGTGGCTTCATCCAGGATCAGGATCGGGGCGTCGCGCAGGATCGCACGGGCGATGGCCAGGCGCTGGCGCTGGCCGCCGGACAGCAGCGCGCCGTTCTCGCCTACCGGGGTCTGCAGCTGCTGCGGCATGCGTGCAATGAATTCCCACGCATTGGCTGCTTCGGCCGCCGCGCGGATCTGCTCGTCGCTGGCCTCCATGCCGTAAGCGATGTTGGCAGCGATGGTGTCATCGAACAGCATGACCTTCTGCCCCACCATCGCCACCTGGCGACGCAGGTCGGCCAGCGGATAATCATCCAGCGCCACGCCATCAAGGGTGATGCGCCCGCCGCTGGGTTCATAGAAACGCGGCACCAGCCGGATCAGGCTGGTCTTGCCGCTGCCTGAGCGGCCGACGATGGCGGTGACCGTTCCGGGCTTGGCAACAAAGCTGATGTCGTCAAGCGCAATGCCACTGTCCTCGCGGTAACGCAGCATGACGTGGTCGAAGGCCAGTTCGCCACGCACGCGCTGCACCGTCTTGCGGCCCTCGTCGCGCTCCACCGGCATGTCGAGAATGCTGAACAGACGCTCGGCAGCCGCCACGCCCCGCGAGATCGAGGTCTGCACGCTGGTCAGACGACGCAGTGAAGGAATGATCGCCATCATCGAGGTCATCAGGCCCATGAACTGGCCCGCATTGAGACGACCGGCCAGCGCTTCGCGCGTAGACACCCAGACGATCACCGCCAGCGCCAGTGCGGCCAGGAACTGGACCACGCTGGACGCTGCGGCACGGGTGACTTCCACCTTCATGTTCAGCGACAGCATGCGGTTGGCCAGGCGCGAATAGCGTGTGATCTCGTGCTGCTGGGTGCCATGCACCTTCACTTCCTGCTGCGCGGCCAGCGACTGCTCGGCGGTCTGCGCCATCGAGCCCATGCCGTCCTGGATGCCACGGCTGATGCGGCGGTAGCGCTTGCCCACGAAGGACACGATCACGCCGATCAGCGGCACCACCACCAGCATCGCCACGGTGACCTTGACGCTCATCTGCAGCATCACCGCCAGCATGGCGATGATGGTCAGGGTATCGGCCACCACGGTCTTGAGCGCGTCGGCGCTGGCCTGGGTGACCTGTTCGGTGTCGAAGTTCAGGCGGCTGACCATCACCGGCGTCGCTTCGGTATCGAAATGCGAGGACGGCAGGTGCAGGTACTTGGCCAGCACCTGTTCGCGCAGGTCGCGCACCACGCTGCGGCCGGTCTTGGCCAGCGCATAGTCGCTCACCCAGGTGGCAATGCTGCGCATCAGGAACAGGCCGAGGATGGTCAGCGGCAGGATCACCGCCATGCGCGGTTCCGGATTGACGAAACCACGGTTGACCAGCGGCTCCATCAACTTGGTGAAGTGATAGCCCGCCAGGGCTTCGACCACCATGGCGATGACCGCGGCCACCATGAACACCCAGTAGGCGCGGGTGTACCCCAGCAGACGTTTGTAGATCGGCCACACCGGCGCGTGATTGGAACTCATGGACGCACCTCGGGTGCTGTTGCAATGGCAATACGGCGGAAACCGAGCTGACCCAGCGCGTCCTGCGCGGTCACCACGGCCTGGTAGGGAGTGCGTGCGTCGGCACGCAGCAGCACGGTCTGCTCGCGATCGCTGCCGGCCACGGCGGCGATGGTCTGCTTGACCGACTCGACGTCGCTGCGCAGCACTTCCTGGTCATTGATGAAGTAGCGGCCTTCGGCGTTGATCAGCACGCTGAGCGAGCGCGGCGGTTCGTTGGTCTGCTGCTGGCTGGCCGTTGGCAGCTGCACCTGCAGCGTCGAACGCGCATCGAAGGTGGTGGTGACCACGAAGAAGATGATCAGCACCAGGATGACGTCGATCAGCGGCACCAGATCGATATGCGGCTCATCCTGGGATCGGTCGTTGCCGATACGCATCGATCAGGCCTTCGCGGTGGCGGGGCCGGCCGGACGTGCGGCCGGCGCCGGGTTCATCACCCCGGGGCGGCCGTCGAGCGTATCCAGCAGGGCGCTCGCTTCCTGTTCCATTTCCACCACGTAGCCGTGGATACGGCCCTTGAAGTAGCGATGGAACATCAGCGCCGGGATGGCCACGATCATGCCGGTGGCGGTGCACACCAGCGCCTTGCCGATACCGCCGGCCAGCTGGTTCACGTCGCCCACGCCGTGGTCGAGGATGCCCAGGAACATCTGGATCATGCCGATGACCGTGCCAAGCAGGCCCAGCAGCGGGCCGGCCGAGGCGATGGTGCCCAGCGCGTTCAGGAAACGCTCCATGCGGTGCACCAGGTGACGGCCGGTGTCTTCGATGCGTTCGCGGATCTGGTCGCGCGGGCGGTTGCGCGCTTCCAGTGCGGCGGCCAGCAGCGCGCCCAGCGGCGAGTTGCTACGCAGGGTCTGCAGGTGGGCCGGGTCGAGCTTGCCGCGCGCGGCCCAGTTGCGCACTTCCTGGCCGAGGCCGGGCGGCAGCACTTCAGTTCGCCGCAGGGACCAGAAACGCTCCAGGATGATCGCCAAAGCCAGTACGCCCAACAGCAGCAGCGGCACCATCGGCCAGCCACCGGCCTTGACCAGTTCCCACACGTTTCAACCCTCCGGCCCAATGGCCGCTTGTTCGATCGGCGATAGGATAGCAGCCGACCGCGCCCGCCCAGCGGCATCCCACCACCGGGATGCGTGGATACGCTGTTCACGCAACTGCAGCCCTTGTGTACCAAGCCATACGCGGATCGCCCCGGAGTCGGCGGTGGCCAGCACTTCCGCCCCCTGCGCCTGCCAGCGCTGGACCACGTCCCGGCGTGGATGACCGAAGCGGTTGCGGTGCCCGGCCGAGACCACTGCCAACCGTGGCGCCACGGCGGCCACCCACGGCGCGCTGGAGCTGCCACCGCTGCCGTGATGCGGCACCAGCACCACATCCGCCTTCAATGCCGCCGGAGACGCCTGCAACAGCGCCTGCTCGGCCGGGCGGCCGATGTCGCCCGGCAGCAGGACCACGCCATGACGGCTGGCGACGCGCAGCACGCAACTGTCTTCATTCTCGGCCTGCCGGCTACCCGGTGCCGGGTGCAGCACCTGGAAGTCGACACCATCCCACTGCCAGCGCATGCCCTGCTGGCACGGCCGGGCCCCGGCGATGGCGCTGCCGGGCGGCGCCATCAGCTGCAGCCCAGGCAATTGCCGACGCAGGCTCGGCAGGCTGCCGGTGTGGTCCAGATGGTCATGGCTGAGCATCGCCTGCTGCGGCGGCCCCTGCCCCAGCGCACGCAACACCGGCACCAGGATCCGCTCATTGCCATCGCCTCCGGTCGGCGGCCCCACGTCGTACCAGAGTGCGTGCCGCGCCGTGCGCAGCAACACCGCGGTGCCCTGGCCGACATCGTGCACCAGCAGTTCCAGTTCCCCTTCGGCCGGTGCATGCCGGGCGGGCCACAGCAGTGGCAGGCACAGCAGCAGGCCCGCCAGGCCACCGCCGCCGCCGCCGCTGCGCGGCAGCAGCCACCAGAACACCCCCAGCAGCGCCGCCGGCACTGCCCAGCGCGGCGCCTCGGCCAGCCACCACATCGCCTGCGGGTGCAGTGCCAACGGCTGCAGGACCTGCCAACTGAGCTCGAACAGCCAAGCGGCGGCGCGCCATGCCCAACGCCCGGCGCCGTCATGCAGCGCGTGCAGGCCGGTACCCAGCAGCGACAACGGCACCACCAGCAACGTCCACCACGGGATGATCGGCAGATTGACCAGCGGGCCCAAGCGCGCGGTGCCACCGAACAAGGCCACGCATAGCGGCAGCAGGCCGAGGCTGGCCACGCCCTGCGCGGCCAGGAAGCCGCGCAGGCCGCCGCCGACGCCCTCCGGCCCGGTCCGCGGCAGGCACCACAGCAGCCACAGCACGCCGCCAAAGCTGAGCCAGAACCCGGCCGACAGCACCGACAGCGGCGCCGGCAGCAGCATCACCATCGCGGCCAGGGCCAGTCCCTGCCCCGCACCCACCGGGCGACGTCCGGCACGGGCCAGTGCCACCAGCGCGATCATCAGCGCCGCGCGCACCGTTGGCAGCGCGCCGCCGGCTGCCACGGCGTAAGCGGCTGCGGCCAGCGCCGCGCCCCACGCCGCCGCCTGCGGCCGTGGCCAGTACCGTCCCAGCAGCGGACATAGCCACCACGACAAGCGGCACAGCAGTACGCCGAAACCAGCCACCACGCCCACGTGAAACCCGGAAATGGCGACCAGATGGGTCAGGCCCAGCGCGCGCAGGTGCTCCCAGTCGGCATCGGACAGTCCGCGGGTGTCGCCCAGGGCCAAGGCCTGCACGAACCGTGCGGCAGGATGTGCCACCTGCGTGGCGATGGCGTCACTACTGCGCTCGCGCCAGGCCGGCAGGCCCTGCGCGGGCGTGCGCTCATGCGCAGCGCCCGGATCGCGCACCGTGCCATTGCCGGAAATGCCACGCAGCAATGCATGGCGTTCGCCATCGAAGCCGCCGGGATTGATCCGCGAGCGTGGTGCGCGCACGCGCAACGACAGTTCCCAGTGCGCCCCCGCACGAACCGCATGGCGTCCAGCGTCGGGGCCATGCTGCGGAGGGCCGCGCCACGGGTCGTTCCAGGTGACCTGCAGGCGCCTGCCACGCAGTGCTGGCAGCGTATCGGCCTCATCCACGTGCAGCACGAAACGCGTGTAGCCGGGCCCGCGCTGCGGAAGATCAACCACCCGCCCGCGCACCTGCACATCCTGCGGCGGCGTGCCCGGTGGTAGCTGGCCGTGCAGGGCCCACTGCCCGTGCAATGTGGCCCATGCCAGGCCGAGCACGATTGCAGCCCAGGCGCGGCCGCGCCAGCGCAACAGCCAGCCCGCGCCGCCGGCAACCGCCATCGGCACGCTCAGCCACAGCGGCAGCAGCACCGGCATCTGCACGCAGGCCAACGCACCCAGCACCAGGCCGGCGGCGCAGCCGGGGCCGAACAGGGCCGGCACGGAACGTTCGGAAACCATTCCACCAGCCTGCCGCCAGGCGTAACAGGCTGCCTATCGGGGTTTTCCCCGCGTGGCTGTCAGCGCCGGACGGTGCCGCGGTGGAAGTTGACCCTGAAGCTGGCACCGCCGCCGGCGGCCTCGCCCACACTGACCGAGCCGCCGTGGTGCTGCACGATTTCCTTCACCAGGTGCAGGCCCAGGCCACTGCCGCTGCCCGCCGCGCGCAGGCGATGGAAGGGTTCGAAGATCGCCTCGCGGTCGCTCACCGGAATACCGGCGCCCTGGTCGCTGACTTCCAGCAGGCCGCGCGTGTCCAGGCGCACGCAGATGGTGCCGCGTCCGCCGCCGTGGACGATGGCGTTGTGCACCAGGTTGGCGATCACCCGGCCCAGCGCCAGGCTGTCGCCGTGGATCAACACCGGAGCCTCCGGTGCATCCACTTCGAAGCCATAGCCGGCACCGACCACCAGTGGCGCCAGATCAGCAGCTGCCTCACGCACCAGCAGCGCCAGGTCCAGCCGCTGCAGCGCGCCGACGTTGCGATCGAGCCGCTGCAGATCCAGCAGGTGCTCGGCGACGTTGCCCAGCCGCGCAACGTCGGTCAGCAACTGCGACTTGAGCTCGCCCTGCGGCAGCTGCGACAGGCGCGCCTGCACCACCGCGATCGGCACCCGCAGTTCGTGCGCGGCGTCGGCAAGGAACTTGTCACGCGCCGCATAGCCCTGCTGCACCTTGTCGATGGCATCGTTGAATGCTTCCACCAGCGGCGCAACCTCGGTCGACACCAGCTGTGCATCCAGCCGCGCGCCGGCCTGGCCGATGTCCAGCTCCTTGGCCTGCTGTGCGGACCGGCGCACGCCACGCATCGCACGGTGGATCACGGTCGGCATCACCAGCAGCGTGACCACGATCAACGGCAGGAAGAACCACAGGCCGATCAGGCGCAGCACCATCAGCGCGCCATCCAGCAGCCCGCCCTTCGGTGCCCCGCCCACCATCACCGTGATGCGCCGCCCATCCTCGTTGCGGATCATCACCCGCGCCACGTCCAGATAGGGCGGCACCAGTGAACCCAGCTCGGTTGCACCCACTGTCGGCAAGCGTGCCAGCAACGGTGCGTGGATCACCGGAATCGTGCCGCGTTCCAGCCAAATGCCCTTGTCATCGACCGCCGCGAACCAGAGATTGCCGCCGGCCCCGGCGTTGAGCTTTTCCCAGCGCGCCTGGTCCAGCACCAACCTGCCACCTTCGCTGTGCACGGCTTTGGCCACTGCCTCGGCGGTGAACATGTCCATGCCCCAGGAGTCCTTGTCGCCCCAGGTCAGGATCAGCGCGACCACCGCGAACAGCACGGTGAAGGCCTGCGCCAGGAACAACCGCCAGGCCAGGCCAAGCGTGATGGAGCGGATCGGACGGGCCATCTCAGGCCTCCGCCAGCAGGTAGCCGACGCCTCGGATCACATGGATCTCCACGCCGGCCCCGGCCTGCTGCAGCGCCTTGCGCAGCTTGGAAATGTGCGCATCAAGCGCATTGGACTGGATCTCATCATCAAAACCGTACACCGCCGCCTCCAGTGCGCTGCGGGTGACCGTGCGCCCCTGGCGCATCGCCAGCGCCTGCAGGACCAGTACCTGCCGGCGTGGCAGCGCCAGTGCCTGTCCCTCCACCTGTGCCTGCAGCGATTCGAAGTCGAATTCCAGCCGGCCCAGCCGCAGGCTCGGCGTCACCATTGCCGAGGGCCGCCGCGAGACTGCACGGATGCGCGCCATCAGTTCTTCGATCGCCACCGGCTTCACCAGATAGTCATCGGCACCGACGTCCAGCCCCTCGACCTTGTCCGACAGCGTGCCCTTGGCGGTCAGCATGATCACCGCCAGGTTCGGGCGCAGTGCGCGCGCTGTCGCGACGAACGCCACGCCATCGCCATCGGGCAGCTGGCGGTCGAGCAGCATCAGCTGGTGCACCGGCTCGCGCAGCGCGAGCGCGGCTTCGGCCAGGCTGCCGACCACGTCGGCGACCACGCCCTGCCGCTCCAGGCCCGATTGCAGGGCACGGGACAGATCAGGATCGTCTTCGACCAGGAGGATGCGCATCAGGGGCTCGGCAACCGGAAACGGTGCCGATCATAGTGCCTGGCGCCGGGTTTGGGCGCGTTCGCGTGCCGATTGCCAAGGCGCAATGTTCTGACAATGTTGTGCCCCCACCATGCGCAGCCATCCCCCGCAAAGTGGCTGATCGATGCCGTCGCTGTCCCCGACCCTGCTGCGCCCGTTGCTGTTCTCCGCTGCCATCGGCCTTCCGTTGATCGCCCACGCCGCCGACCGCAACACGGGGGTGCAGGCCGGTATCAGTGCCGGCGCGACCTCAGGGGCGTACGCCCACTACGACGTCAAGCCGCTGGTCGTACCGTCCATTGCCTGGCAGGGCGAGCGCTTCTTCGCCAGCCCGGGCTCGCTGGGCGTGTACCTGTACAAGCGCGAGAGCCTGCGCCTGTCGGCGGCAGTCACGCCCTACACGCTGCGCTTCAAGACCGACGACGTGAACGATCCTCAGCTGCGTCGCCTGCACAGCCGGCAGATGTCCGCCATGGCCGGCATCAATGGTGAATACAGCGCCGACTGGGGCATCGTCGAGGCCAGCGTGATGCGCGAGGTCACCGGGCACGGAGGTGGCATGGAGACGCGCCTGCACTACAGCTATCCGATCCAGGCCGGTCGCTTCACCTGGGTGCCCAAGATCGGCGTGGTGCACTCCAGTGCGCGCCTGCTCGACTACTACTACGGCATCACCGACGAAGAAGCGCTGCGCTCGGGACTTGCCGCCCACACCCCGGGCAGCGCGACATCACCGAGCCTGCAGATCGCCGTCAGCACGCCCCTGGGCACGAAGTGGCGCGCGACCGGCGTCGTCGCCAACCAGTGGTTCGGCGATGCCGTAAAGGACAGCCCGATGGCCCGTCGCGGTACGCAGACGTCGGCCTTCGTTTCCCTGATGCGCTCGTTCTGATCGAGCGCCCGCAACGGACAAGGACCCCCATGGCCTCCGTCTCCCCTGCTGCTGAAGCGCACGCGATCCTGCGTGCCCCGGACCTGGACAGCGCCGAGCGCGCCTACCTGGGGCTGCTGCCCGACCTGGAACACGTGAACGCACTGACGCGCCGCGCACTGGGCCTTTCGCGCGCTGCCGATGCAGCGCGCGGCTATGCGTTGTCGATGACGCTGGTGGGATTGCGCCTGCAGGAACTTGAGATGGGCGAAGCAACCGCAAAGGAACATCGCCAGGCCACCCTGCGCAGCCTGCGCCAGGCCTTCAGCGCCTGAGCGACCGCGCTCAGCGGAACGTGGTCCACGCCAGCACTGCCGCAAGCAGAGCCACCCAGATCACCGCCTTGAAGGTACCCTCCAGCATGTTGCCGCCGAACAGCAGTTCGAAGAACGGATTGGGTCTGGAAACCGGTACGTGATCGCTCATCGTTGTTTGATCCTGGTGGTGGTTGCGGGGTGCGCGTGCCTGACCGCGCAGGCACCACTCTAGTCCAGGTGGCGCCTCTACGGATGTGCGGGGAACATCGCCTTAACATCCTACGCGCCCGTTCGGGTATGTTCGGTCCAACGCTGTGTTCAAGGATGATCGATGCTCAAGCGCGTCCTGTTCCCCGTTGTCGCCCTGCTGCTGTCCGCGCTGATCGTTGCGCTGGGATGGCAGAACCACCAGCTCCGGCAGATCAACGCGCAGATGGCTGCCCAACTGCAGAACATGCGGCTGGAAGCACATGGTCCCGGCCTGGGCAGCCGCCCGGATGCACTGGCTCTGCGCACGACCCAGCACACCCACGTCGATATCGGCGGCGCGCGCGACGCTCCTCAGATCCTGTACTTCTTTTCCACCACCTGCCGCTACTGCCTGGCCTCGATGCCGCAGTTGCAACAGATCGCAGCAGCGCGCGGCCGCAGTGAGCTGATCGGTGTGGGACTGCCTCCCTACGACCAACTGGCCGACTACGCCGGACGGCATGCATTGCAGTTCCCGATCGCCATCGACAGCGAAGGCGATGCGTCCAATCGCTACCGCGCCACGGTCACGCCGATGCTGATGGTGCTGGCCACCGATGGCAGCGTGATCTACAAGCATGTGGGCCAGCTTGATGATCAGGTGGTGCGCGCCGCCATGAACTCGCTGACGCCAGCCCCTGCACTGCCCTGAGATACGCGCGCCGCATCGGCGCGCGCGTCATCGTTGACCACATACGCGCCACAACCGGCACTCCGGTGCCTTCGGCAACTGCAACACCACTACGCCAACCAAGGAGATACACATGATCGGAAAGAGAGTGCTTTCGTCCGTCGCCGGTATCGTCGTTGTCGCGGCCATGGCCTTCGGTGCCAGCCAGGCCTTCGCCGTCGCCCCCAAGACCGGCTATGCGCCCGGTTGCGAGCCACATCCGAGTTGCCCGTTCGGCAACTCGGGCAAGCCTGGCCAGGTGCTGTGCTGTGATCCGCTGTAATCGAAGCCGCGCCGCAGATAGGCCCCGCTGATCTGCTGCAGGTGCCGCAGCGCTGAGCCAGGCCTGCGGCGATGATCGGTGCCCACCCGCACATTGGGCACCGCGCCGGGTCGCCTCCAAGGGCGGCCCGGCACTTCCGGCCCCGGATTCATCCTTCCCCGGGCGCCTTGGCGCGCGCTTTACCGGCTTTCGTCGCATACCGGTTTCACACCGCAGGGGGCAATGCCACGCTGGACTCCCTTCTCCGGAGCACCGTGCCATGCCGATGCTTGCCCTGCTGCTGTTGTGCGCCGGCCTGTTCGGCCGCGATACCGACGCCGGGGATGCCTCCCTGCGCAGCCAGATCCTGCAGGCCGACGCCGGGCAGGCAGAAACATCATCGATACCGGATCGGAAAGCGGATCCGGCAACCCTGCAGCTGTACCGCCTACGCCAGGATCGCGTACTGCGCGTGGGCAATCAGCCACTGCAGGCCGACGCCCCGCAGCGGAACCCCGGTTCGGCCCGCTTCGCGCAGGTCTGGGAACGCGTGGACGGGCACTGGAGGCTGCAGCGCATGATCAGCATCGACGAATGGGTGGCCCAACGCTGACCGCGGGTTGCAGGCCACCGGCGCAAACGAAAAAAGCCGGCCCAGGGCCGGCTTCCATCGTGATCCACCGCTGCACCGGCAATGCCGGGAGCCAGGTGGTGGGCGGTACAGGGTTCGAACCTGTGACCCCTACCATGTCAAGGTAGTGCT